>JAYUCY010000026.1:0-59773 GCA_043740085.1 Ilumatobacteraceae bacterium | reverse complement strand
CCCCACTGATCACCCACGCGACACCTCCAAACACAGGAACTGTCGCGATCACCAATTGAGCGGGCCCTACCGATTCGGCACCTTTACCCGCCCATGGGTGGCGGAACGTGCCATGGTCCGGCATGGACAGAGCACGCGCCTGGCCATCATGGCGGACGACTCGGAAAAGTGACCCTCACACACGCACTAACGTTTCGGCGGGGGTTATCGAAAAGGGTTGGACGGGTTCATGGGTGGATTCGACACGAGCATCCTCGCAACAGTGCTGCCTGTGGCAGTGCTTGCGAGCGTGGGCGCTTTCTTCACCGCGCGCTTTCGCAAGAGTTCCTCGCTGCGTTCGCTGGCCGTGTCCTGGCCCCAGACAATGGGCACCGTCTTGAGTGCGACGGTGCAGGTGGCGCAGCGCGGCAACACCCGCCAGGAAGCACCGTTGGTGCTCTACGCCTATCAGGTCGACGGACAGGTGTTCCAAGGGCATCGTGTGCGCGCCTCCAACGAATCCGGTCGTGCCCGCCCGGTCGACGCCGATAGCAGTGCTTCCAACACCGTTGCGCGCTACCCATCCGGTGCGCCCGTCGTTGTCTACTACGACCCGACCAACCCGGCGAACTCAGCGCTCGAACGCTGACTGCCGCACGCGTCGAGGCCTGGCTCTGCTGGTCGGCGATCTCGCCGCTGAGGCGTGCGAACTCATCAAAGTTTCGAAGCCTGAGCTGGGCTTTCAGGCCAACACATTGAACAAACTCTTACCTTGTGCTCAACGGTTTCTAACAGGACGTTGCGTACTGTCCTCGGCATGGAATTCGACAAACTGTTCGGTCTGCCCGCACACCCACTTCTCGTCCACATCCCCGTAGTGCTGGTGCCGGTGGCAGCGATCGTTGCCGTCGTTTTTGCATTGAAGCCCGCCTGGCTCGACCGCTTTGGTTGGGGCCTCGTTGCGCTCTCCGGTGTCGGAGCGCTCGGTGCGATTCTGGCGGCCGCCAGCGGCCAGGGGTTGGAAGGACTGCAGAACGAAGCTGAGACGGTGGCCCGGGAGGACCACTTTGAGCTCGGAGAGACGGCCCGTCTCATGGCCATCATCTTCTTCCTCGTCGTTACCACAGTAGTTCTCCTGCGTTACGTTGCCCGTCGCCGAGCGACCAATGGTAAGGAGCCGGCTGGCATGTGGCGCTTCATTGCTTCCAAAGGTGGCGCCATCGGCATTGCGGTGGTGCTCGTACTGAGCGCATCCGCCGCGACGTACACCATCTCGAAAGCTGGTCACCAGGGCGCCAAAATCTCCTGGGGGGATGTCGGCAAGTAAACGTGCGGGGCGCCCTGATCGTCGTCGACGCCGACTGACCGCCATCACGTTTCACAGCCTGGTCTGCTGCTGGGCATCGACCGGCCGCTCGATGTGTCCAACCATTGTGCGCCGGCCCGCTCGCCCGGCTGGCAGCGAGCGGGCAATCGATGGTGCACGTTGCCCGCTACCTCGCGCCGGGCTAGCGAACCGAACCGGCCGGGCAGAAGGCAGAGCTGATGGATCTGCCCGCTCCCTCGCGCCGGGCTGACGGTGGATCCGCTCGACGGAGACCGGGCACGCCTGCAGGGCTTTGCCCACCGGATGCCTGGCTCGATGGCCAACGCTGAGGATGTCGTGCAGGAGACCTGGCTGCGCTGGGGTGGCTGGCTAGAGCGGGCGGCGTGCGATGACGATGGCGGAGAGGCCGAAAGGCAAGCTGAACTTTCGCAGGAACTTTCGTTCTAGTGAGGCGAGTGCGCCCAGTGTGCCGCCGAGACCTGACTGGTTACGGCCGACGTCGCTCTTGGCCTTACCGCGTTCGATGATGCCCATCAGCCATGCGGGTGGCACCAGGAAGCTGTAGGCGCCAGTCGCTTTGATCACCTCGAGGCCTGCACTCTGCGCCATCTCCTTCAGGTCGCCGACACTGAAGCGGCGGCCGGTGTGGGTGACGTCGTCGTGGCTGCGCCACAGATGCCTGCCGCCCGGTTCCATCAGGGCGACGATGGCACCAGGTTCGGCGATGCGGGCGAACTCGCGGACAATTGCCGCGGGGTCGGGATTCATCCGGTGGCACAGCGCGGTGACGCACAGCACCGATGCGAAGCTCTCGTCCGCGAACGACAGGTGGTTGAGGTCGCCGCGCACTGCGAGGTAGCCCGGGAAGTCGTGAGTCGCGGCCTGCAGCGCGAACTGATCGAAGTCGACAACGACCGTGGGCGCGTGCCCGGTCAGCCAGCCACCGGTCGCCCCGGTGCCACCAGCCGCATCGAGATGCAGTGCATCCGGATTGACGGTGAGGTGGGGCTCGATCAGCTGGCGCAACAGCGTTCTCGTACTGCGATACCACCAGTGGGTTTCGCCTACCGCTGCCATCCGTTTGTACTCATCCTCATCCACCCGCCCAGTGTGGCACCGCCAGCCCAGTCGGAAGAGGTCGCCGCCGCCTTCGTAGGCTGCGACGATGAGCTCCGTCTTCGATACGACGGCCCGCGAAACACTGCTTGCCGACCGGCCGCTGCCGCGGTGATGCGACGACGTCAAGCTCGGCATCTTCATTCACTGGGGCCCGTACGCGGTGCCCTGCTACGCGCCGGTGGACCGCGACATGGGCCACCTCTTCGCCGCCGGCAACTGGGCTGAGGTCTTCAAGTGGAGCCCCTACACCGAGTGGTATCTCAACTCGTGGGCGCTGGAGGGTAGCCCGACGGCGGCGTTCGCGATCGACGGTTGAGAAACTCTTCAGCGGGTGTCGAAATCGTGAAATCGTGATCGTCGTAGTGATGACATCCGCCCCTGGATGACGTCAACCCGGGTCAGGCAGACGGACGACGCCGTACAGGCCTTCGACCGCGCGATTGGCTGCGCGCCCAACGACAGCGACCGACGGTTTCTACTTGGTCGTCGCGAGGCGCTCGCGCGTGAGCGCCGTCAGCCGACGTGAAAGTTCCTGGCGATAGGCAGTCGCTCGTTCCAGCTTGAGGTGCTCGTAACCCCGCACCCTGTCGGGAAGCGATGCGATAGCAACGACCTCCGCCAGCGCGTCAGCATTCACCAGCGGCAGCAGCACGTCGATGGCGGCGATGTACTCGGGGATCATGTCCCGCTCGACGTGGCGGACTTGCGCCCAGCCGAAGACATCGAGCGGAGTGCCCCGGATGCGGCGCATTGAGCGCAGCACCCAGAAGACCGGTGTCGACCAGCCGCCCAGATGGATCTTGTTGCGCCAACCCAGCGAGCGCAGTGCCGGCGGGTGCAGGAGCCACGTCACCTTCGTGCGTTTCCCGCCAATTGATTCCGCTTGCGCACGCGACTCTGGCAACAGCAGCAGACGGGCAACTTCGTACTCGTCCTTGTACGCCATCAGCTTGTAGAGATTGCGGGTGACAGCGTCGGTGAGCTCGTCGTGGCCAAGCGCCGCAACCCGCTCGACAACGTCGGTGAACCTGGCCGCGTACGCCGCTGACTGATACCCGACCAGGTCGGTGGTCAGCCGATCGAGCAACGGCTGCTCAGCGGCCGCGGTCACAATGCCGGCGGCGGCAGAAGTGGCTTCGGGGTCGGCGACCCAGGCCCGGCCCCACGCGAACGCGGCGAGGTTCTTCGCCACTGCCACGCCGTTGAGCGTGATCGCCCGCTCGATGAGGTCGGGTGCCACCGGCACATGACCGGCCTGCACACCAACGCCGAGTATGAACACGTTGGCGGTGCTGTCATCGCCCAGCAGTCGCCCAACAAGTTGCTGGGCGTCGACACGAATGTGGTCGCGTGAGTTGCCGTCCAAACGGTCACTCACTTCGCCGAGCGGGAACGGACGATCTGGATGGATGACCATTGCGCCGGTTGCCACCTGTGCCGAGTTGGCGACGACCACCGTTCGCTCGGAGGACAACGTGTGCAGCGTGGCATCGTTACCACCGACGAGTTGGTCGAAGGCCAGCAGCACATCCACCGAGCCCGCCGTCGCCTTGTTCGACGGCTGTGGCACGTCAACCGAGAGGCGTAGATCGCTGACCACGGGACCGGCCTTTTGCGAGAGGCCGGTCTGGTCGAGACCGCGCACCTGATAGCCACCCAACATGGCAGCGGTACCGACGATCTGGCTGACCGTGACCACGCCCGTGCCACCAATACCCGACATGCGAATTGTAAAATCGCCAACAGCACCCGGTCGCGGAGGCGGCAGGTCGGTGAGCGGCGTGCGTATGGCCGACATCTTTGTTGTGGCGCCTACCTTCTCGGGCGCCACCGTCACTGTCATGAATGCGGGGCAATCGCCCTTCATGCACGAGAAATCGAAGTTGCACGAGCCCTGATCGATACGCGTCTTGCGGCCGAATGCCGTATCGGCGGGTTGCACCGACAGGCAGTTGCTCTTGTCGCCACAATCTCCGCACCCCTCACACACGCGTTCGTTGATGACCACCCGAAACGCCGGTGTGTCGATTCGGTCGCGTTTGCGGTCGCGGCGCTTCTCAGCAGCGCACCGCTGGTCGTGGATCAAGATGGTGCAGCCGGGTACGGCGGCCAGCACTTCCTGCGCTTCGATCAGGCGGTTGCGGCCCCACACCTTGATACCCGTCGGCATCTCGATGCCGCGATAGCGATCCAACTCGTCGGTCGTGACGATGATCTGACGGGCACCCTCGGCCTGCAGCACCTTGCACAGTGTGGGCACATCCAGCTGGCCGAAAGGGTCCTGCCCACCGGTCATCGCGACCGCGCCGTTGTAGAGGATCTTGTAGGTGATGTTGGCGCCGTTGGCGATGGCCGCCCGAATGGCTGTCATGCCGCTGTGGAACAGTGTGCCGTCGCCCAGGTTTTGGATGAGGTGTTCGTCGTCGACGAACGGTGCCATCCCGAACCATTGAGCACCCTCATTACCCATCGACGTGAGACCAACGATGTTTCCAGCGCGGCCGGGCTCCATCATCATCACCATGCTGTGGCAGCCGATGCCGGCGCCGACCAACGAACCCACGGGCACCTTGGTGGACGAGTTGTGCGGGCAGCCGGAGCAGAAGAACGGCGTGCGGCTGACCGAGAGCGGAATCAGTTGCCGTGCAGCAGCGGGCTCGGGAACCATCCGGTCGCCAAGTCGCGGAGCCATTCTGCCGCGCAGGTGGGCGGCGATTGAGTCGGCCTCCAACGTGCCGGTCATCGGGAACAGCGACGCGTCGTTCGGGGCGTGCTTGCCATAGACGAGCGGCGCGTTTGCGCGACCGTAGAGCGCGTCCTTGACCAACCACTCCAGGTTCTGCGTCTTCTCCTCGACGACGATCACTTCCACCAGACCGTCGGCGAACTGACGGACCTGTGCCGCATCCAGCGGCACCGGCATCGCCAGCTTGAACAGACGGATGCCGGCGGCGCGCAGCTCGTCGGGGGTGCGGAACCCGAGAATGCGCAGCGCCTCGAGCGTCTCGTGATACGTGTGACCGCTGGCAGCGATTCCCAGCCAGTCGCTAGGGCCGCGCACCGGGATGGTGTTGAGGTGGTTCAGCACGCCGTACTGGCGCGCCAGTTCTAGCCGCACCTCATGGAACTCGCGCTCAAGCTCCCGCGTGAACGGGGTGATGATCTGGCCACTGGGGTGCGGCACCCACAGCTTCCCGTCGACTTCCATCGTGGGCACCACCGGTGCGATGCGCTCGTGGTGCAGCTCCACCGAGCCGGTGCCATCGGCGACGGCCTCGACCACCTTGATGCTGGCCCATACACCGCATGCTCGAGAGAGCGCGATGGCGTGACGTCCAAGATCGATGGCCTCCTGCACATCGCCGGGGTAGATGATGGGCATGTTGAGATCGACGAGTGTGGCGCCGCTGGACGATGGCAGCGTGCTGCTCTTCGCTGCAGGGTCGTCGCCGACGAGTGCCACTGCGCCGCCCTTGTTGGACGTGCCGGCGAAGACCGCGTGGCGCAGCGCATCACTGGCACGGTCGAGGCCCGGTGCCTTGCCGTACCAAATGCCGATGATGCCGTCGTAGCGACACGAATCCAGCGTGACCGCCAGCTGCGAACCCATCACGGCGGTGGCCGCAAGTTCTTCGTTCATGCCCGGCTGGAACACCATCTTCAGCCCGTCGGCGGTGGCAAACTTCGCGGCAGCGGTAACGTCGCGGTCGTAGCCAGCCAGCGGACTGCCCGGATAGCCGCTGATGTACGCGGCCGTGTTCAGCCCCGCGCGCCGGTCGGCGCGCAGCTGTTCGTACGGCAGACGCGCGAGGGCCTGCGAGCCGCTGATGAAGGCGCGGCCTTCGTCAATTCGGTATCGGTCAGCCAGCTCATAGGTATCGATCACGACCACTCGGCCCATGATGTCACCTTCGCAGGCCGGCGGCGGCCGGCCCTACTTGCCTTGCAGCTCGAGCCACTTTTCGCGAGCTTCGCGATGACCCTTCGCGCCGGACCCGACCAGGCCACCGGTGCGAACCTTGCCGACGGTGTCTTCCAGCTCCTTCATCAGTTCGCTGATGTCATCGGTGGGGCCAGCTTGGCTGACGCGCTCGAGCTTCTCGTAGATCTTGCCCAGGTTCTCGCGGAACTGGTTGAACTCCTGGTCGAGTTCCTTGCGTGCGTCTTCGATGTCGTTGGCCATGCCTGCACGGTAGCCGCGCGCCAGACTGTGCCGATGGCGACCAGACTGTGCCGATGGTAAAGGGTGGTACACCGGCAATCGTGATGTTGGAGGCGGCGGGTGTGGCGTTCACCGTGACCGAGTTCCATCACGAGGCGGGCGAAGGCAGCTACGGACAGGTTGCGGCTGAGGCACTGGGCATCGAGCCCGAGCGAGTATTCAAGACACTCGTTGCCAACCTGACGACCGAGGCCGGGGTCGAGCAGATCGTCGGCATCGTGCCGGTGAGTGGGCAGCTATCACTGCGCGAACTGGCGACGGCGCTGGGTGGCAAGCGAGCCGAGATGTGTCCGGTTGATCTTGCGCAACGGCTGACCGGTTACGTGGTCGGTGGCATCAGTCCGTTCGGTCAGAAGAAGCGTCTACGCACTGCGATCGACGAAACGTGCGTGCTGTTCGACACCATCTTCGTCAGCGGCGGCAAACGCGGCCTCGACATCGAGATCGCCCCAGGCGACCTGGTCGCCGTGCTGAACGCCGCAGTAGCCCCTATCGGCACCGACCGCTGAAGTCCGCCTGCCCAGGCCACGTGCCGTCTCGCAGTGATGCTGCTGAAGTACCGTTCGGATTCATGGCAGTGACTCGTCGATGGTGGCTTTCGGGTGTCGTTGGCGTTGTGCTGGCGGGGTGCGCTGCCGGCGCGACTGACTCGGCGCCAACGAGCGGTGCAGCTGACGTTGCCGTCACGTCGACAGCGGCCGGCTCGGCAGCGCCCTTCACGGCTGCCGTCAGCGGTCTGCCCGACGCGGTCACCACCACTCCGGCCGCCAGGCAGGCAGTACCGTGCCACGTGGTTGCCGTTGGTGATTCGGTTGGCAGCGGGCTCATCCAGAACGGCCTCGACGAGTCGTTGGCCGCTGTCGGCTGCGACCTGCTGTGGGCCGGCGGCCGGCCTGGTATCACCGTCACACAGGGTGGTACGGAACTGAGTGGGGCCAGCGACATCTCCGCCGAAGTTGCGCTGGTCATTCTCGGCTATCACAACACCCGATCCGAGACGCAGAGCGGCAGGTTCCCCTCGCTCATCGACACGGTGATGAAAGCGGCGGGGGACCGCACCGTCGTGTGGCCGCTCCTGGGAGCGACGCTGGACTGCACCGACTCGTACAAGACGGCTACCGGCGTTGCGAACGACAACCTTCGCGATGCCACTGCCCGCTGGCCGAACCTGGTGCTCGTCGACTACGCCTCACTACTCGCCGCCCATCCTGAATACTCCGAACAGCGTTGCCCGCATCTCCTAGCAGTCGGCTCGCGCGCCGTTGCGACCTGGCTCGCAGGCCAGGTCCGCGCGGCCGCCGACAGTGCTTCACCGCCTGCCTGACAGAGATTTGTATTCTATAATCATTCTCCGAGCACGATTTATAGTGGCATGTGTCTATAATCCATGCCATGAGCAATGTTGTACGAACCTCCACCGAGTGGGAGGAGTGGTTGGGGCGACAGGTACGCGAGGCGCGCCTGTTGCTGGGGGCGACGCAGCGCGAGTTGGCAGCCCGTGCGGATATCTCAGTCAGCGCGTTGGGAAAGTTGGAGAACGGCACCGGCTCGGCAGTGCGAACCTTGATTCGGGTGGTGAGGGCCCTGGGTCGGACCGATTGGCTCGATTCGCTTGCGCCTCCCGTCACGGTCAGCCCGATGCAAATGCTGCGTGATGAACGTCGTACACAACCGAGGCGACGCGCCTACTCGCCGCGCCGGCCGCAGAGTGAGCAGGAACGCTGACCGTGGCGTACACGCCGGTCAACGTCATCGAAATCGAGGTATGGGGCAGCACGGTTGGGGCGGCCGTCCTCGACCGTGGCAGCGGCTACTACGCGTTCGAGTACGACCCGGCATGGGTTCGCAGTGGCTCCGAGTTGTCGCCTCTGCACCTTCCGCTCAGCGCTGGGCCCCGCATCTTCCCAACACTGCCGGAGCGGACCTATCGGCGGTTGCCGGCGTTGCTCGCCGACGCGGTGCCCGACCGGTTCGGCAACGCGCTGATCGACGCCTACATGGTCAACAACGGCGTGCAGGTCAGCTCCATCACCTCGCTGGACCGACTTGCGTACATGGGGCGACGGGGGATGGGTGCCCTCGAGTTCAAGCCGCCGCGCGGGCCTGAAACCAACACGCCCACCGGGTATCAAATCGGCGACCTGGTCAAGGAAGCACGGTCGGCGCTGTCTGGCTCGTTCGGCACCGAAACCGATTCCACCGCAAGCGTGCGTCACCTCCTTGAAGTGGGAACCTCCGCTGGCGGCGCCCGTGCAAAGGCGGTGATCGCGTGGAACCGCGCGTCAGGCGAGATACGGGGTGGTCAGCTCGACGCACCACCTGGTTTCGAGCAGTGGTTGATCAAGCTGGACGGGGTGGGCGACGACCAACAGCTGGGGACCACCGGCAACTATGGCCGGGTGGAGTACGCCTACCATCTGATGGCGACAGCGGCCGGAATCGACATGGCCGACTGCGCGCTCATCGAGGAGCAAGGTCGCGCTCACTTCGTGACGCGTCGATTCGACCGCGTCGGTGGCGAGAAGGTCCACACCCAGTCACTGTGTGGAATCGCACATCTTGACTTCAACCAGATCGGCGTTCACGACTACTCGCAGTATCTACAAACGGTCCGGCGATTGGAGCTTGGCGCTGCAGCGGAGCAACAGGCATTCCGGCGAGTGGTGTTCAACGTCGCCGCTGCCAACGGCGACGACCACACCAAGAACTTCTCGTTCGTCCTCCCGCGAGGCGGTCGCTGGTCGCTCGCCCCGGCGTACGACGTCACACACGCCTACAGCCCGACCGGGGCTTGGACCTTCCATCATTTGATGTCCGTCAACGGGAAGTTTGCGAACATCACGAGGGCCGATCTTCTCGAGCTGGCGGATAGGTATGCGATTGCCGATGCCACCGCAGTGTTGAAGGAGGTAGCGGCCGCTGTGGACAATTGGAGCGAGCATGCCGCGTCTGGCGGAGTGCCGCCGGCAACACAGGCTGCGATCGCCGACGATCTCGCCGCCTTTCAGATCGGGTAGCCCCGGTGTGAGTCGATTCGCCTCGCGGCGACGATGTGGCCGGAATGTAGCGCCCGAGAGTTCGGCCCCGAACCGTGAATTCAATGGTCGCTACGTACGGTTCCGTGCAGTCACAGTTCGGCACCGAAGGCGTAGCTGTACACGCGAAAGAGCCCCACCCGAAGGCAGGGCCCTTTTCGATTGTGCGAGGTGCTGCTGGCTCAGCCCATCGACGGCGGAGGCGGCGGCGGCGGCGGGCTCATGCCCGGGGGCGGCGGCGGCGGGGTGCCACCACCCATGCTCGTTCCGCCGGAGTTGCCGAACTGGCTCTTGATCTTGTTGATGTCCTTGAGGTCGTTCAAGTCGCCACCGGACTCCTTGTACATCAGGAACGCACCAAACGCGGCTCCGGCGGCAGCAATGACCGCGAGGTAAATGCCGAACGACGAGCTCAGGGGCTCGGTCTCACCGATGAGCAACTTGAGCACCGTGAAGACAGTCGCCAGGCCAGCAACGATGAGGTACGCAATCTCGGGAAGCTTGGGCACCTGCACGCCAAAGGCAGGCAGAATCAACAGCGCAGCGCCACCGAGGAAGAGCAACGCCCAGAGGCTGCCCCAGAGGAAGCCGATGTCGCCCCAGGCGTTGAAGCTGACGTCGATACCGATGGCCTCGTACTCGGACGGCAGGCTGTACCACGGCAGGAACGAGGCAATCAGATAGACGATGCCTGCCCCCGCGAATATTTGCCCACCTTTACTAATTTTGCTGAGATCCACGGATGCCTCCCGGTGTGCTCGACGGATACGAACTCAACTGACGCGAACCGTACACCTTGTAAAGAGGGCCATCGCGCACCCTTGCGACGCGCGTACATTCGTGAGATGCCCATTGCGCTGCTCTCTGTGTACGACAAGACCGGCATTGTCGATCTGGCTGCGGGGCTTCACGCTGCGGGTTGGCGGCTGGTCAGCAGCGGCGGCACGGCGAAGGCCATCGCCGACGGAGGCGTTGCTGTCACCGACCTCGCCGACCTGACCGGGCTGCCGGCAATCCTCGATCACCGTGTGGTCACACTGCACCCGAAGGTGCACGGCGGGCTGCTGGCCGACCCGACCAATCCGCAGCATCAAGCCGACATGGCGGCGCACGGCATTGAGGCAATCGACCTCGTCGTTGTCAACCTGTATCCGTTCGCCAGCAACCCGAGCATCGAACTCATCGACATCGGCGGCCCTGCGATGGTGCGTGCTGCGGCGAAGAATCACGCGCACGTTGGTGTGGTTGTAAACCCCATCGACTATCAGTCGGTGCTGGGCGAGATCACTGCCGAGGGGCACCTGTCGTCGGCAACACGCCGACGGTTGGCACGCGATGCGTTCGCTACGATCGCCGCCTACGACGCGGCCATTGCCAACTGGTTCGACGCTCCTTCGACCGACTCGACCGACACGCTGCCGGTCGGTTTGCACCTGTCGTTGGAGCGTGCGCAGACGCTGCGTTACGGAGAGAACCCGCACCAGCAGGGTGCGCGCTATCGCTTGGCGGGCGGCACCAGTTGGTGGGACACCGCGGTGCAGCATCAGGGCAAGGAGCTCAGCTACCTCAACCTCTACGACACCGAGGCGGCATGGAAGTTGGTACAGCGGTTCGGTCGGCCGGCGTGCGTGATTGTGAAGCACGCCAACCCGTGCGGCGTCGCGGTGGCCGACACCATCGAGCAGGCGTACGCGCAGGCCAACGCGTGCGACCCTGTCAGTGCCTTCGGCGGCATCGTTGCCCTGAACCGTCCCGTCACCCGAGCAATCGCGGAAGCGTTGGCGCCGGTGTTCACCGAGGTCGTCGTCGCCGCGTCGTTCGATGCCGACGCGTTGGAAGTCTTTGCCGTGAAGGCCAACCTGCGCGTGCTCAGCGCGAGCGCGCCGCACGGTGTGGCGCTGGACATGCGCAGCATCGACGGTGGTCTGCTGGTGCAACACGCCGACACGGTCTCACCCGACCGGTCTACATGGCAGGTGGTCACCATCGTCCAGCCGACGCCCGAACAGTGGGCCGACCTCGAGTTCGCCTGGCAGGTCTGCGCAGTGGTGAGTAGCAACGCGATCGTGTACGCCAAAGACGGGCGCGCGTACGGCATCGGGGCCGGCCAGCAGAACCGGCTCGACAGTGCCCGCATTGCGGCCGACAGATCAGCAGGTCGCGCAGTTGACGGCGTGTGCGCCAGCGATGCGTTCTTCCCGTTCCGCGATGGCCTCGACGCCGCGGCCGCTGCTGGCATCAAGGCCGTCATCCAGCCCGGTGGCAGTATGCGCGACCCGGAAGTCATTGCCGCTGCCAACGAGCACGGCATTGCCATGGTCTTCACCAGCGAACGCCACTTCCGCCACTGACGTTCGGTGCTGTCGTTCGGTGCTGTCGTTCGGTGTAGGGGTGCCTGTGCAGGGCGCCCCAACGCCAAAGTTCAGCTCCCGAGCAAGGGGCCCTGCTCAGCCGTGACCCTGGCCTATCGAGTAGGCGGGGCGAAGGGGGAGGGCGGGTCGTTGTCGGCCTGTTGCTTGCAGATGGCAGCCCGGATGGGCGCGGACGCCGCGGCGATGGCGACCAGAACGAGGCCCGAGATGATGGCCACGCCGCCGCCCGCTGCGGTCGAATTCGGCTCCATCTGAATTCCAACCAGCAACACCAGTCCGATGGCGGCGAGGGCTGCACCCAACCAGGTGGTTGCTCGTCGTTCACCATGGCTGCCGACCATGCAGATCACGAGACCGACGACCAGGATCAGGAGGGGGCCCGTCGTGTCGCCAAACTCGTTGGCGAGCAGCACCGTGCCCACCAATGCCGACGCCAGAGCCGCCGCACAGAGACCGGTTGCCGCGCCGCGATAGCCGCGGCGATCGAGCAACCACGTCAGGCCGAGGAAGGTGCCAGCGCCGACGAGGTACACGAGGCCCTGGGTACCCAAGTTGTCCGTCAGACCTACGGGCAGGAAACCGCTACTCGAGTCGTCGTAGTAGCTCCCGCATTCGGCGTCGAAGCGTTCGAGGTTGCTCTCGTTGAGGTACTGGCCGCATTTCACCGTGTCGGCCTTGTCGTTGGCGCTGATGGCTCCGAAGGCTGCGACCAGAGTGAGCGCCCCCAAGCCCAACAGCAGGTTGCGGCTCTTGAAACCAGGCAGCGCCCAAGCCGCGAGGAACAGCACCGCTGCCAGTAAACCTGTGAAGAAACCGCCCTGGTCGTTGGTGACCGTGACGGCGCCTGCGAAGGTTGGAATAGCCACCACGACCACGCCGACAGCTGCGGCCTTCGCCTCGTCGATCTTTACGAATGTGCGCAGCGCCCAGCTGGCAACGATCAGGGCCAATGAGACGCCGATGAGGACGCCCCGGCTTGGGTCGTCGCCCGCCGCCGCGGCGAGAAGGCCACCCGCGATGATCGCGCCACCCAAGCCGGCCATCGCTGCTCGCAGCCCTGGTCGTGGTCGCTCCTTCGCATCTGGGCCGAGCCCATCTAGGAATGTCGTCAGCTTGCTCGACGGCGCAGGAGGCGCGGCCGGCTGACCGACTGCCGCGAGGACAGTCGTGGCCACCGCCGGGGTCGTGTACGCCGTCGGCGGGATTGCGAACGGGATGACGGTGCTGGCACCCATTGGGTCGACCTGGGCGACGCCGTTGGTCGCGACACGTTCCGTCCATTGCGCGCCGTCCCAATGTCGCTGCTGGAACCTGCCGTACGGGTCGTTGTACCAACCTGCTGCTTGCTCGGTCATTGCCGCTACCCCCTTGAGATTTCGACAGCGTGCCACGCTTCGAGGCGTCGACTGAGCAAAGCTGTGACAAGTGGCTCGCATTTCCGACCTTCTTGCGGCCGGGCCTACCTACTCTGTCGAGTTCTTCCCACCGAAGCACGAGGCCGGGTGGCTCAGCCTCGGCCGCACCATTTCCGAGCTGGAACACCTCGCGCCCGACTTCCTGAGCGTCACCTACGGCGCCGGTGGCAGCACCCGCACGCGCACCGCCGACCTGGTCAGCTGGGTCAAACGCCAGACCTCAATTCCGCCGATGGCGCACCTCACCTGTGCCGGTCACACACGCGACGACATTCGGGCCATCCTCACCGACTACCGGGCAGACGGTGTGGAGAACATCCTGGCGCTCGGTGGCGACCCGCCGACTGGTGCCGCGGCCGAACAGCCGACTGCCAGCGACTACCGCTTCAGCATGGAGCTGGTGGATGACCTCCGCGAGTTCGGTGGCTTCTCCATCGGCGTGGCGGCCCATCCCGAGCTGCACCCGCGGTCGCTGGACCGCGCCACCGACCGTCAGCACCTGGCGGACAAGCTGGCTGCGGCCGACTTTGCCATCACCCAGTTCTTCTTCGACATCGATCACTACTCGATGATGGTTGACGAGCTGGCGGCCTTGGGTGTGACCAAGCCGGTGCTGCCGGGAATCATGCCCATCAGCAACCTTGGTCAGATCACGCGCATGGCGCACATGAGCGGCGCCGAAGTGCCGAGCTGGGTGATCGAGGCAATGGAGAAGGCCGGCGACGACCTCGACGAAGCCGAACGGGTCGGTGTTGCATTGGCCACCGAGCTGTGTTCGCACCTCATCGAGGTCGGTGCACCGGGCCTGCACTTCTATGCGCTGAATCGCAGCTGGGCCACGCGAGAGATCTTCCACAACCTCGGCCTTCGCCCCAGCGCCTAACACGGCCTATGGTCGCGGCATGACTGCATACGAGAAGTTGTACATCAACGGCCAGTGGGTGCCCTCCTTTGGTACCGACACACTGTCGGTCACCGATTCGGCCACCGAAGAAGTGATTGCCACCATCCCCGAAGGCACTGCCGCCGATGTCGACGCGGCCGTCGCCGCTGCCAAGGCTGCCTTCCCGAGTTGGAGCACGCTGCCCAAGGAAGAGCGCGCCGCGTATCTGATGAAGATCCACGCCGGCCTCGAGGCTCGCACCGACGAGATCGCCTCCACCATTGCCAAGGAAGTCGGCATGCCGCTGTTCCTCAGCAACATGATTCAGGCCGGCTTGCCGAAGGCCAACTTCGCTATCGCCGCCGGGTTGCTGGGTAGCTACGAGTTCGAGAAGCAGGTCGGAAACTCGTTGGTCGTACGTGAGGCCATCGGCGTCGTCGGTTGCATCACCCCCTGGAACTACCCGCTGCACCAGATCGCACTCAAGATCGCTCCGGCCATGGCCGCTGGCAACACCGTCGTGCTCAAGCCGTCGGAAGTCGCCCCCATCAACGCCTTCATCCTTGCCGAGATCATCGCCGAAGCCGGCCTGCCGGCAGGCGTGTTCAACTTGGTGACGGGCGTTGGCCCGGTCGTCGGTGAAGCCATCTCGGCGCACCCCGATGTCGACATGGTCAGCTTCACCGGCAGCACCCGCGCCGGCAAGCGCGTGGCCGAAGTCGCCAGCCAGACTGTCAAGAAGGTCTCGCTGGAACTTGGTGGTAAGAGCGCCAACGTGTTGCTGGCCGACGCCGACTTCGCCAAGGCCGTTGCCGACGGCGTGGGCAAGTGCTTCCTCAACAGTGGTCAGACCTGCACCGCGCTCACCCGCATGCTGGTGCCGCGCGACCGCCTGGCCGAAGTGGAAGGCATCGCTGCCGCCACTGCCGCCGCGTTCACCCCCGGCAACCCGTTCGACTCGAGCAGCCGCATCGGGCCGCTGGTCTCAGCTGCGCAGCAAGAGCGTGTTCGCGGCTTCATCCAGAAGGGCATCGATGAGGGCGCAACGCTGCTCACCGGCGGCACCGAGGTGCCGGAGGGCTTGGAGACGGGCTACTACGTGGCCCCTACCGTGTTCACCAACGTCACACGCGACATGACGATTGCCCGCGAGGAAATCTTCGGGCCGGTGCTGTCGATCATTCCGTACGACACGGAAGAGGAAGCCATCGAGATCGCCAACGACACCATCTACGGCCTCGCCGGCGGCGTGTGGGGCGAGCCCGATCACGCCAAGGCTGTCGCCCGCAAGATCCGCGCCGGCCAGGTGGAAGTCAACGGCGGCGCCTTCAACGTGATGGCTCCATTCGGTGGCTACAAGCAGAGCGGCCTCGGCCGTGAAGCAGGTACCTTCGGCCTCGAGGAGTTCCTCGAAGTCAAGAGCCTCCAGCTCTAAACCTGCGAGTTGGGTGCTATGACCGCGTGCGGCCGTGACGGTGGGCGATACTGAATGCTCGAATGGCTGCCTCTACCGCCACCGTTGCTGCTGCTGAGCAGCTGACCCACCCGACGCTCCGCAACCAGATCAGCCGAGTCCCGTACCTTCCGGGTCTCGACGGTTTGCGCGCCATCGCGGTCACGGCCGTGCTCGTCTACCACGCCAATCACGAGTGGCTCAGCGGTGGGTTCCTGGGCGTCGAAGTCTTCTTCGTCATCTCCGGCTACCTGATCACATTGCTGCTGCTCTCCGAGAAGGAACGCACGGGCAGGGTGCGGCTCGGTCAGTTCTGGATGCGGCGAGCGAGACGGCTGCTACCTGCGCTGTTCGTGATGATGGCCGCGCTGGCCATCTACATGTCGCTGTTCAACCCGCGACCGATGGGCCAGGCCCGCGGCGACCTGCTGGGCGGCACGTTCTACGTCAGCAACTGGTACCAAATTTGGGTGGGCCAGGGGTACACGGCGGCCACCAGTTTCGCCCCGTTGCGGCACCTGTGGTCACTGGCGGTGGAGGAGCAGTTCTACCTGCTGTGGCCGCTGGTGATGGTGGTGCTGCTGCGCAAGCGCGGCGACAAGCTGCCACGCGTTGCGCTGTGGCTGCTGTCAGCCAGCGTGTTCATCTCGCTCACGATGGCGGCCCTGTACATCGGCGGCACGGTGTTCCTCGGCGCCAATTCCGTCACCAACGCGGCCTCATGTGGTGCGGGCGACAGTCACGGCTACATCTCGCTGTTCGGCCACTGCCTCAACGTCAACGAGGGGCTGTACCTGAGCACCGTCACCCGCGCGAGTGGGCTGATGTTGGGCGCCGCCTTCGCACTGGTGTGGCGGCCGGTGGCCATCATGCGGGGTCCGCTGCGCAAGCGCGGCCGCCAGATCGACGTGATTGGTCTGCTCGGTCTCATCGGTCTTGCGTTGCTGATGAACCGGCTGGGACTGGTCGATTCACTCACCAACGAGTACGACCCGTGGCTGTTCCGGGGCGGCTTCCTGCTGACCGGGCTGTGCACGATTGCGATCATCGCTGCGGCCACTCACCGTCGCGCGTACATCGGCCGCCTGCTGGGCGTGCGCCCGCTGCACTGGGTGGGCACCCGCAGCTACGGCCTGTACCTCTACCACTGGCCGGTCTACCAGATCATCCGCGAGCCCGGCGAGCAACTGACACTGCGCCAGTTTGGGACGGCGCTGCTGATTGCGTTGCCGATTACCGAGCTCAGCTACCGGCTCGTCGAGCTGCCCGTGCGCCAGGGTCGGCTCGGCGAATGGATGCGCGGCGAGCGTCGGCCGCGCACGAAGGCGGCGTTGCAAAACCGCCGCCGCACGTTCGTGCTGGCCTCGGTCTTCGCCGTACTGGCTGGTTTCGCAACCGTCTCTATCGCTACCGCCGATGTGGAGTGCGAAGGCCAGGTCGCGTGCGACAGTGAGAGGGGCCTGGCCGAGATTGCCAACGGACCCGTGACCACTGTGCCGCCGCTGACAGTTGCACCGACGGTTCCCGTGACGCAGCCAACACTGCCCGGCGAAACTGCCGTTCCGACGACGGAAGCGGCGCCGGTGACCACACTCGGCGCCGCCGACCTACTGCCTGCGTACGCAATCGGCGAGTCAGTGATGCTCGGCGCCGCGCCGCAGTTGACGGCTGCCGGCATCCAGGTCAACGCCGCGGTCAGCCGCCAGGGCAAGAACGTCGCCGAGATCGTGGAGCTCACGCGAGCCGGTGGTCAACTGGGCCGCACGGTCATCATCCAAACCGGTACCAACGGCAGCGTCAGTGACGAAACCTTCGAGCGCATCATGGCCGCGCTGCCGCCCGACCTGACGCCGCTGGTGGTGTTCCTGACGGTCAAGGCGCCGAAGGGCTGGATTGCCGACAACAACACACGCATTCGTGCGTTGCCGTCGCGCTACCCGAATGTGAAGGTGGTCGACTGGGAGATCGAGGCGCAACAGATGCTCGATGAACTCAGTAAGAGCGACGGCGGCGTCCACCTCAGCACATCGCATGCGAAGCAGTTCTACGCGAACCTGATCTTCGATGCCATCGGCCGACCCGACCTGAAGAAGTAAGCGCGTTCGTACGCGCTGCTGAGTGCTCCATACTGTTCGTTCGATGTCGGCGCGCCCCACTGTTCCACGCCCAGCCACCGCGGAGGCGGGGCTCAGCCGCGTCCCATACCTGCCGGGGCTGGACGGGTTGCGGGCCATCGCTGTTCTCGGGGTGATGATCTACCACGCCCACCACGACTGGTTGCCCGGCGGCTTCCTGGGTGTGGAGGTCTTCTTCGTCATCTCCGGCTACCTCATCACGTTGCTGCTGATGGGCGAGCGCGAGCGCAACGGCCACGTCGATCTGCGTCAGTTCTGGGCACGCCGTTTCCGCCGCCTGCTGCCCGCTCTGTACGTGATGATGGCGTTCGTCGCGGTCTTCATCGCCGCCTTCTATCCAGTGGCTCGCGAGCAAACCCGTGGCGATTTCCTGGCCGGCATCTTCTACATCAGCAACTGGTACGAGATCTTCGTCGGCCAGGGCTACGGCGCCAGTGAAGCCTTCGTGCCGCTGCGCCACCTGTGGTCGCTGGCGGTGGAGGAGCAGTTCTATCTGGTGTGGCCGCTAGTGATGGTGGCCATCTTGCGCCGCTCACGTAGCCGGCTGCCCGCCATTGGTTTGAAGCTGATCGGCGTCAGCGTGTTCATCGCGATCATGGTCGCCTGGTTCTATGTGCCGGGCGTGGTGGCCACCAGTTGCGGGACCGAGTTCACCCGCGGCACGTGGACCATCTTCGGTCGCTGCATTGCGGTGAACGACATGCTGTACCTCGGGTCGTTCTCGCGTGCGGGAGGGCTGATGTTGGGTGCCGGCTTCGCAATGCTGTGGCGCCCCGTCGCCATCATGCGGGGTCCGCTGCGCGACAAGGGCCGCCGCCTCGACGTGCTGGCCGCGTTGGGTCTGGCGCTGATTGTGTTCTTCATGCTCACGATGTACCTGCAAGAGCGCGGCGTCTATAACCCGTGGCTGTACCGCGGCGGCTTCTTCCTCACCGGCGTGGCCACACTGCTGCTGATTGCGGCTACGACACACCAAGGTGCGGCCACCGGCAAGCTGCTGGGCCACCGTGCGCTGGTGTGGGTGGGCACCCGCAGCTACGGCCTCTACCTGTTCCACTGGCCCATCTTCCAGATGATCCGCAAGCAAGCCAACATCCAGCTGTCGATTCCCCAGATCATCCTTGGTGTGCTCATCACGGTGCCGATTACCGAGGCCAGCTATCGCTTCATCGAAACACCCATCCGCAAGAACGGTCTGCGCGCCACGTCGGCCGGGCTGGGGGGCGAGGCGCGCCACCTGATGGCGG
This sequence comes from Ilumatobacteraceae bacterium, assembly GCA_043740085.1. GTDB lineage: Bacteria > Actinomycetota > Acidimicrobiia > Acidimicrobiales > Ilumatobacteraceae > UBA668. The sequence continues at coordinate 40,586 of JAYUCY010000026.1, read as the reverse complement.
GCGTGGTCGTTGCGTTGCTGGTTGGGCTGGCCGCCTTCAGCCTGCTGCGCGCCGACCCACATTGCGTGGGCGAGGTGAACTGCTCGCTCGCGGCCGCGGCGCAGGGGCCCGACACCACATTGCCTGCTGAGACGGTGCCGGCGGAGTCTGGGACAACGCTGCCGGGCGAGACCATCGCCACCACGACAACCGTGCCGAAGGTGCCGCAGAAGTACGTGGCCATCGGCGAGTCGGTGATGGCGGGCGCCGCGTCGCAGTTGCAGGCGGCGGGCGTGCTGGTGCAGGTGAAGGAGGGTCGTGGCCCCGAGGGTGTCAAGAACGCGGTCATCCTGTTGCGCGACGCTGGCGATGTCGGCGTTGGGACCACGATCGTGATCCAAGTCGGCACCAACGCGCCGCTGACGCAATCGGAGCTCGATGCGATCATGGTGGAGGTGCCCACCGACGCCGCAGGTGTGGTGTTCATGACCATCCACGCCGACATCGAGTACGTTCCGGCCAACAACGAGCTGATTCGAGCGATGCTGCCCAAATACCCCAACGTGTCGGTGATCGACTGGGATGTGAAGGCGGCGGAGGTCGAGTTGTGTGCCGACGGCATTCACATCTCGTGCAACGGCTCCGGGCCGGCGACCTTCTACACGAACCTGATCCTCGAAGCGTTCGGTCTGCCGCTCATCACCTGAGCCCTTGTGAACGAGCCGTTGTGTAGTGAGCCGCTTTCGCCGCACGGTGGTCCGCGGCGTACGCTCGCGGGCATGACCACTCCCGTTCGTGTCGCTGTCACCGGCGCTGCCGGCCAGATCGGCTACAGCCTCCTCTTCCGTATCGCGTCCGGTTCCATGCTTGGCCCGGATACCCCCGTCATTCTCCAGCTGTTGGAGATCACGCCAGCCCTCGGCGCGCTTGGCGGGGTGAAAATGGAGCTGGACGACTGCGCCTTCCCGATGCTGGCCGATGTCATCTGCACCGACGACGCCAATGTTGCGTTCGGCGATGCCGACGTTGCCCTGCTGGTGGGCGCGATGCCGCGCAAGGCCGGTATGGAGCGCAGTGACTTGCTCAGCGCCAACGGTGGCATCTTCAAGCCGCAGGGCAAGGCCCTCAGTGACAGCGCGAAGAAGGACATCAAAATCCTCGTCGTCGGTAATCCGGCCAACACCAACGCACTGATTGCGCAGCAAAACGCACCCGATCTCGACCCGCGCCGTTTCACCGCGATGACCCGCCTCGATCACAACCGTGCCGTTTCACAGCTGGCCGCCCGCACCGGTGCCACGGTCAACGATGTCACCAACATGACCATCTGGGGCAACCACAGCGTCACCCAGTTCCCCGACATTCACCACGCCCGCGTGAGAGGGCAGAACGCCTACGACCTGATCAACGATCAGGCCTGGTACGCCGACACCTACATCCCCACGGTCGCCAAGCGCGGCGCGGCCATCATCGAGGCCCGCGGTGCGTCGTCAGCCGCTTCGGCTGCAAATGCCGCCGTCGACCACATTCGCTCGTGGTCGCTGGGCACCGCCGAGGGCGATTGGGTCAGCATGGCCATCGTCAGCGATGGATCGTACGGCGTACCCGAAGGCCTCATCTCGTCCTTCCCCTGCGTGTGCAAGGACGGCGAGTACTCCATCGTCCAAGGCCTCGACATCAACGAGTTCAGCCGCGCCAAGATCGACGCGTCGACCGGCGAGTTGGCCGAAGAACGCGACGCCGTAAAAGGCTTAGGCCTCATCTAGACGAAGTGCCGACGCCGGCCGAATGTTGCCGTGTGCAACATCAGGCCCGCGTCGCGTCAAGGCTCAGAGTTGCGAGGCGTAGTGTCGTGCGTCGACGAGTCGTGCGTGGTGCGTCGTCACTGCGCTGGTTGTACTGCTGTGTTCGGCTGCCGCATGGGTTCCAACGCGACAGTGGTGAACGGCACTCAGTGTGTCGTGGCCCCACGTTGGACACCTCGACTGCACCGACGTCGACCACCCACGTCGACCACCCAGAAACCGCTCCCCACGCACCCCCTGAAACACCTTCCCCCCATTTGCGCGCGCAAGCGGTTTCTGGGCAGGGGTTGTCTCAAACAGCACTCTGGGTGTCCTCCGTCCCGTTTTGCGGAACGGGATACACCCAGAATGGGCACCCCAGCGCCACTGACGGCTAGCTGATAGCCACTTCGCAGGCGACTTCCATCATCTTGTCGACGCCAACTTTGAGCTCGGCGTCGCTGATGCGCTCTGCGGTCTCCTGCTCGCCGCCGGCGATGATGTCGCTGATGGTGGCCATACACAGCGTCTCGATTTTCTTCAGCGCGCCCAACGTGTACAGCACGGCGGCTTCCATCTCGACGGCCAGGTGGCCGCGGTCGCGCCAGCGATCCATGATGCCCTCGCGAGTGTCGTAGAAGATGGCCGACGAAACAATGGGGCCAACGTGCACGCGCGCGCCGCTTTCGCGAGACAACTGCACGGCGCGCTCGACCAACGAATAGGTGGCCGTGGGGGAGTGTGCGTCGCCGCCACACAGCTGGCTGACGATCTGGTCGTCGGACGTCGCGCTCAAGGCAACGATCGTGTCGGCCATCCGCAAGCCGTCGGCCAAACCGCCAGCCGTGCCCACGCGCACCAGACGGGTCGCCCCCAGCTGGATCAGCTCGTTGTAGTAGATCGCCGCACTCGCGCAGCCCATGCCGACGGATTGCACGCTGATCGGCTTGCCCTTGTACGTGCCGGTATAACCCAACGCTCCCCGCTCCTCGTTGACCAGGCGCGCGTCCGGGTCGAAGAAGGTCTCGACAATGTAGGTGGCACGGCGGGGGTCGCCGGGTACCAGCACGGCCTGGGCGTAGTCGGTGGCTTCGGCGCGGATATGAATCGGCATCCGCCCAGCGTAGAACGCTCGCAACGAGGCGGTGGCGTCCGTGACCTTCGCCTCTATTGGTGTCCCGCCCACCTATCAATAATTGGATCATTCAGTCAAATAGAGGAGCTGAGATGGACAACAAGCGGAATGGTGACGGGTGGTGGGTGATCACGTTCGTTATCGGTATGACGGCGTTGATCGTCGGCATCGTCGGTGTGGCGATGGCGTCCGGTAAGTCGAACAACACCGGCGCGGCATCGGCCGACACCGGAGGCGGTGGTCTGGCCGAGGTGAACGTGACACTCGCCGACGTCTCGCTCTCGCCGAACATGATCGAGGCCCCCGCCGGCGAAGAGATCACCCTGCACGTGACGAACAAGGGTGCGCTCGAGCATGACCTCAAGGTGCAAGGCACATCGGGAACAGGAATGCTCAAGCCCGGCGAGTCGGTCGACCTAGTGGTCGGGCCGTTCACCGCCGACACCGAGCTGTGGTGCACGGTTCCCGGGCACAAGGACGCCGGGATGAAGATGACGGTGCGCGTCCTCGGTGGTGGCGCTGCGCCGGCCGCGAGCGGAGGCGACACTGCTGCGGCCGGCTCGGGGAACGCCGTCATCGACGCAGCAGCGATGCCAGCAGCTGACTGGAAGGGTCGCGACCCGGTGCTGCCTGCCAAGGAGAGTGGCACCGTGCACGAGATCGCGCTCGACGCGACAGAGACGCTCATCGAGGTCGCTCCCGGTGTCACCCAGTTGATGTGGACGTTCAACGGCCAGGTGCCCGGCCCCACCCTGCGTGGCAAGATCGGTGACACGTTCAAGGTCACGCTGACCAACAAGGGGGAGATGGGTCACTCGATCGACTTCCACGCCAGCAAGGTGGCTTGGAGCGACGAGATGCGCACCATCCTTCCTGGGGAGTCGCTGGTGTACGAGTTCACCGCCGACTACGCCGGTGCGTGGATGTACCACTGCGGCACTGCCCCGGCGCTGCACCACATCGGCAACGGCATGTATGGCGCCATCGTCATCGACCCTCCGAACCTCGCGCCGGTGGAGAAGGAGTTCTTCATGGTGCAAAGCGAGCTCTACCTCGGGCCAGAGGGTCAGCCCGGTGATCTCACCAAGATGATGAACGAAGATTGGGATGCGGTGGTGTTCAACGGTTACTACTCCCAGTACAAGTTCGCACCGATTCATGTCGAGACTGGCAAGCGGTATCGGATTTGGGTGATCAACGACGGTCCGAATGAGAACTCTGCGTTCCACGTCGTCGGCACCATCTTCGACACCGTCTTCAAGGAGGGCGCATACACACTGCAGCCCGACGACACTCATGGCGGCTCCCAGGTGCTCGACCTGCAACCTGCACAAGGTGGGTTCGTCGAGTTCACCTTTGCCGAGGACGGTCTGTACCCGTTCGTGACCCACAAGTTCGCCAACGTCGGTAAGGGAGCCATCGGGTTCTTCGCTGCCGGCGACGTCGATACCTCTGTCCTGGGTGGCCACTGACCGGCGGATGTCGGATCATGGTCCGCCGGCTGACTACTACTTGAGGAACTTGCTGGTCGTGTTGTCGGCGAGGATCTTGCCGCCGGTCTGACAGGTGGGGCAGTACGCGACCGTGTAACCGCTGTAACTCACCGAGCGGATGGTGTCGGCGCACACCGGGCACGGTTGGCCGACACGGCCGTGTACCCGGCCCGGCCGATCGGCGGCCGACGACATGTCGGTGCGAGTGCGTTCGTACGCCAGCCCGTCGTCGACGGCCTCGTGGATTGCGGTCAGCACGGCGGCAGCGCCATCGGCACCCAGCTTGCCCGTCATGGCGAACGGCGACAGCTTCGCTCGATGGCAGACCTCGTTGGCCAACATCCTGCCGAGCCCGGCGATGTTGCGCTGGTTGCGCAGGAAGCCGTGCACGCGCATGTTGTCGGCCGCAAACGCGACAGCCAACGACTGGGGTGTGAACTCGTACGCATCTGGGCCCAGCCGATCGAGAGGCGGCCCAGCGAGGGCTGCGGTGGCAACGCACCACACGCCCGCTCGACGCTCCTTGCCAGCCTCGGTGAGCAACAGCGCCCCACCGTCCTCGAACGCGAATCTCGCCTGCCCGTTGCGTGGTTTCGGCGACTGTTTGTCGTCCACCAACAGGCGGCCGCCCTGCATCAGATGCACCACGAAGTGGATCGCTCCGAAGTCGAGCAACAGGTACTTGCCGCGCCGTCCAACGCCCAACAGCGGCGTGCCATACGCGGCCTCCGGGCGAGGCGAAGCGGTCTTTAAGGCGGTGAAGTTGAACGGCACAAACTTCGTCAACACGGCCCCGCGGAATTGCTTGGTGAGCCGCTCGGCGTGGGCCTGTACCTCGGGAAGCTCGGGCATCGCGACCGGCTGGCCTAGCGGTACTCGGTGCGTTGACGCACGCTGGTGAAGACGCCGTCGAGAGCGCCGAAGACTGGCTGCGACTCGACCAGTTTTTGTTGGCTGCCGGTGAGCAAAATCCGTCCCGTGATGAACGCCTCCTGCGCATTCAGCTCGCCGGTGGCCACGCCAACCGCGGTCCCCCACGTCTGCTCCATGCGTACGTCCTCGGGGAAGGCGCTGCCGGCGCCAAACGTGGCCACGCCCTCGCCGACCTGCAGGTGGTACACCACGTTTCCCTCCGGCCCGTCGGTGACCACTTGCGTGACGCCGATGGTGTGCTCGCTGGCAAGGGCTTGTAACGCAGCGCTGTCGGCGACTTCGGTGGTGAGGGCGGCGAGCCACTCAAGGCTGAGATAACGAATCACGTGCATAGTCTGGCGCACGTGCTCACCAATGCCGACGAACTGCGTCACCAAGATGTCGCGGTGGAGGCCTGGTGGTGGTGGGCGTGGAATGCGGAAGCGACCGTCGGGCTGTTTGCTGGCTTGGAACTGCGCGGCCGCCGCTTCGATTACTGGGCGGGCCTCGTTCGTGCCAACGAGCCGTACCTCTACGTGGAGGAACTGGACGGCACGGGCCTGCGTGACGGCCTGGAGATCAAGCCGCCCGAGATGTGGGCCGACCACGTGTGCGACGTTCCGTACACGCAGTGGAGCGTGGGTAACGAAGCCCACGGCGTGCTGCTGGACGACCCGATGACTGCGACGAATCGCCCCTACGGGACCCCTGTTCCCGTCACGTTTGATGTCGAGTGGTACTCCAGCGCCCCGGCCACGGAGATTGCTCGCGGCTACGAGCAGGCGGGCAACGTCGATGCCCAGGTTGAGCTCACCGAAGGTTTGCTCGCCTTCGAAGGCCCGGCCTATCGCGCGCATGTGTGGGGCGTGCCCTACCGCCCAACCGCGCTCGCCATGCCGGCCGGCGAAGGCCTGTTGTGGGCACCGTACCGCCGCCACGATGGCCAAGGCGTGCTGCAAGTCCTCACCCCAACCGGCTTCCTGGGCCGATTCAGCTGAGCCGCGCGGCGACCAGGAGGAAGAAGGGGCGCTCGACCTCCACTTTCCACTCGGGGACTTGTTTGATCTGCTCGGGGTTGGGGCCCCACTCGACCATGTCGGTGAGCGTGAAGCCGGCGCGCAGGAGCGACTGGACATAGCTCGTGATAGTGCGGTGTTGTTTGACGACTCCGGGCGCCAGCCAGTTGGTCGTGCGCGGACCCTCGCGGAGGTAGCCGTCGACGGGCCACGTCGTCACGCCAGCATCGTCGGTGACGAAACCCGGATTGGTCGGGGCCGTGCCGATTGGGTGCTCGACGGAGAAGACGAACCCGGCGCCTGCGCGCAGCGACTGGCGCACCGTGGCGAACAGCCGATCAAGGTCCGTGAGGTAATGCAGCGTCAGCGAGCTGTAGGCGAGGTCGAAGCTGGCTATGGGCAGTTCAAGGTGGTCGAGATCGTGCTGTACATACATGATCCGCCTGTCAGTCGTGTCCGCCGCCGCCCTGGCGAGCATGTTCGACGACAGGTCGATACCCAGCACATCGGCTGCTCCGGCGTTCGCCGCCCAGCGGCAGAACCATCCGAAGCCACAGCCGAGGTCGACCACGGACCGGCCCGTCATGGCGGGCAGCATCGCCCGCAGCGATGGCCATTCCGGCGCGCCGTCGAGTCCCTCCACGGAGCGCGGCAGCCCGGAGTACCCCTCAAAGAAGTCGTCGTCGTCGTACATGTTCTGTGCCTCGTAGGTGCCGAAGTCGTGTCTGGTCGGTCTGATTCCACACTGAGTGTGGATCTGGTACGACCAGAATCAGATACGGACTGTTGCGCCGACTCGCCCGGGGATCGTTGAGTGCTCGGTCGGTGAGCCGCGCAACCGAGGGCGCCGGCCCGGCCGATCGCGCACGAGCACGCCGACGGAACCAGTACGGAACCACTCCGACCCGTCACGCACAACCGTTCGCGCCAGGTGCCCACGACTCTCCGGCAGCAGGTGCCACTCCTCCATGTACGCGCCGCTGGGCGCCCGCTCCATCATCACCGAGCCGTCCGAGTCCACTCCAGCAGCCCAGGTTCGGGGAACGCGGACACTGGCTGGAAACCGACGGCGCTGCTCCACGTGGCCGTCGCACACCGCGCACCGTCGGCGCGCACGACCACAGGTGTGCATTCAGTCGCACCGGTACTGGACTCAGAGTCCGCCAGCAGCAACAGCTCATCCAACGAGAAGGACGAACGGCCAGCCAACGCGAGCGCTGCAGCGGGCAGTCGAACATCGGCCATCAACGAGGGCAGCTGCAGTCAGACCACAAATTGGTGTCATCGCGTCTCCCGTCGGCAAACTCGATCCACTGGCGCTCCCAGCAACCGAACAGCTCATCGGGCACCGTCTGCGCAGGCGATGTCATCGCAATGACGGTAGCCGGGCGCCCGCGGCGCCTACCGTGGACGCACCATGAGCTTCGGTGGCGACATCCTTGACGATTTCGACAAGCAGCGCAAACAGCCGCAGTACCGCGTAGTTCCCGCCGCGCCCGGGCTGCTGGTCGAAGACCGAGCCAGCGGATTCTGCGGCGACGTGGTGAAGACCGATGCGCGTGCCGTCACCCTGCGCGACCGCAACGGGCGCGACCGCGAGTTCATCTACAAGCCAGGAGGCTTCCTGATCGAGGGCAAGCCGGTCACGCTCATCCGGCCGGCTGCCGCCCTGGCCAGCGCGAGCCCGAAGCTCACCCCCAGCGGTTCGGTCGCCGCCGCCACCAAACCCCACGCCCGCCTCGCTGCCGCCAGCCGCATCTGGGTAGAAGGCAAGCACGATGCGGAGTTGGTCGAGCATGTGTGGGGCGACGACTTACGTGAGCTCGGCATCGTCGTGGAACCCATGCACGGCCTGGACGAAGTGGTCGCAATGGTGGCCGAGTTCCAGCCCGGCCCCGACCGCAAGCTGGGCATCCTGGTCGACCACCTCGTCACCGGCAGCAAGGAGGAGCGCCTCGCGAAGCGGGTGGCCGGCCCCCATGTGTTGGTGACCGGCCACCCGTTCGTGGATGTATGGGCAGGGGTGTGTCCGCGTGTGATGGGCCTCACCGAGTGGCCGGATGTGCCGCGCAATGTGCCCTGGAAGGAAGGCATGTGCGCCGCACTGGGCACCGATGTCAGGGGTTTCTGGCCGCGTCTACGAAATCGGGTGACGACGTATGTGGACCTGCGTCCGGAGCTGGTGGGTGCAGTGGAGCAGCTGATCGACTTTGTGACGAGCGGGCCCCGCGACGAGTAATGCGCATCGCCCCCAGCAGCGCAATTCCGCCGATCAGTAGAAACGGTGCGGTGTAACCGATCAACAGCGCAAAGGCGACGAACACCGCCACGAACGACTTCCAGCCTTTGCTGAACGCAGTGCTGACGCTGGTGTCCTTCTTCCCCGCGGGGGCCGCCACAGGAAGCACCTCCTCGACCACCGGGGCGGTGGTGAGATGCACAGTGATCGTCGCCAGCGCCACCTGGCTGCTGAGCCCGGTCTGCTGTGCCAGCAGCTGCTCAAGGTGTGTCTCCCGAGTCGACAGCTCACCTTCCAATGTGATCACCTCGCCGAGGTCCTTCGCCTTGTCGAGCAGTGCACGAATGCGACCAACGCTCGAGTATGCCGTCAGGATCTGAGCGTCGAGATCGGCAATCTGGGTGGTCACATCGTCGGTGGTGCCCTGCAGGCCGGTGCGGCGGCCGATGGCCGGCTCGAGGCCACTCAGAAACGCATCCACCTCCGCCGGCGGCAGCTTGAACACGAGGTCGCCCGCGGCGAGCGTTGGTGTGGTGAGATCAAGGCTGGAGTTGTAGAGCCGGCCGCCATGGGCAGCCGCCAGATTGATCACCTTGTCGACGGCGGCCGCAGCGTCAGGCACTTCCAGCCCGATCGTCATCACGACGATCAGCTTCCGATCCGAGGCCGGAATCACTTGCGTTGGAATCCTCGTGACAGGCTCGACGCCGCCGACGGCTGGAACGGTGTCCGTGCTCGCGAACTCTGTTCCGCCGCTGATCGACTGTAGATCGCCGGCGCTGGTCTCCGACGGTGCCACAGCGTCAGTCGGTATGTCGGTGGCTGCTGACCTGCTGTCGCTGCGCATGCGGTCGTCGGCGCAAGCCGTGAGTACGGCAAACGAGATGACGATGGAGGCCGCAGCGTGGCGGCCTCGCCGCGTGTTCCGGGTGTGTGTCATGCCGTTCAGACGAGGGCCAGGCGGGCATGGTTCCCGAATCGCGTGTCAGTCGGGTGACGAAGCAGTGGCCTTGGCGGCCTTGCGATGACGCAGCAACTCGATTGCGATCGGCAGTACCGAGACGCCGACGATGACGATCGCGGCGATCTCGATGTTGTTCTTGACGACTTCGATCTCACCGAGGAAGAACCCGAGGGTGGTGATGCCGGCACCCCAGAGCAGCCCACCGAGGATGTTGTAGGTGAGGAAGGTGCGGTAGTGCATTTTGCCGGCGCCGGCCACGGTGGGCACGAACGTGCGCACGATCGGTACGAAGCGAGCGAGCACGATTGTCTTCGGGCCGTACTTCTCGAAGAACACTTCCGCCTTCACCACGTACTCCGGGTTAAAGAAGCGGCTCTTCGGCCGGTCGAACACGGTGGGCCCGAAGCGATGCCCGATCATGTACCCAACCTGGTCGCCGAGGATGGCCGCCAACGCGGCAGTCAGCGCCACCCACGGCACTGCCGGCAGCGAGTTACCGCCCGCACTGCTGGAGAGGAAGCCGGCGAAAAACAGCAGCGAATCGCCCGGCAGGAAGAAACCGATCAGCAAGCCCGACTCGGCGAAGATGATGATGGCCAGTACGACCAGGCCACCCTTCTCTACCCACTTGTTTGCGAAGTCCAACAGCCCGAGCACGGTGCGTCACGCTAGCGCCCAAAATGCGAAAGGCCCGGGCACGGGGCCCGGGCCTTTCACGTTGAAACCGACTCAGTGAACGGGTGTTGCAGCCGGAGCTGTTGACTCGGCAGTCATGCCCGCGGGCTGACGGCTACTGAACACGATCGCGCCGATCAACACGACCAGAGCAGCGGCGGCAATGCTGAACCGAGCGCCGTCGTTTTCGCGCAGGGCGATGATGGCAGGCAGGATCAGCAGCGAGACAAGGTTCATCACCTTGATCAGCGGGTTGAGTGCGGGGCCAGCGGTGTCCTTGAACGGGTCGCCAACCGTGTCGGCGATGACAGCCGCACGGTACGGGTCGCTGCCCTTGCCGCCGTGGTGGCCGTCCTCGATGTACTTCTTGGCGTTGTCCCATGCGCCACCTGCGTTCGACAGGTAGTTGGCCATCAGCTGGCCGACAAGGATGACTGCGGCCAGGAAGGCGCCGAGTGCGAGGAAGTTGATACCGAAGCCGATGACCACCGGGGTGAGCACTGCGAGCAGGGCGGGCGTTGCGAGTTCACGCAGCGAAGCCTCGGTACAGATATCGATGACGGGGCCGTACTCGGGCAGTTTCTCGCCCTTCATGATCTTGCCGTCAGCGAACTGCTTGCGTACTTCCTGGACCACCACACCAGCGGTGCGGCCAACGGCGCGAATTGCGAGGGCGCTGAACAGGAACGGCACGGCGCCACCGATGAGGAGACCGATGAAGATCTTCGGGTCGGCAACGTTGATCTGCAGTTCGGGAAGGTCGAACACGCCGCGCAGGCGGTCGGCTTGTGCGCCCAGCCCGAGCTCGCTACCGGCGGTCTCGATGAAGCTGGCGAACAATGCGACTGCGGCGATCACGGCCGAGCCGATGGCGAAGCCCTTGGTGACGGCCTTGGTGGTGTTGCCAACAGCGTCGAGGCTGACCATGATCTTCTGGGGCTCACCGTGGAACTCGCCCGACATTTCGGCAATGCCGGCAGCGTTGTCGCTGACGGGGCCGAACGTGTCTTCCGAGACGATGATGCCGGTGGTGGCCAACATGCCCATGCCGCAGAGTGCGACGAGGTAGAAGGAGAACTGGAGGTTGCCGCCACCCAAGGTCATCGCGGCTGCGATGGCAATGGCGATGGCAATGACTGCGTACACAGCGCTCTCCATACCGCTGGCGGTGCCGGCGAGGATGGTGGTGGCCGGGCCGGTCTCGGCTGCGGCTGCAATTTCCTTCACCGGCTTGTGGTGCGTGGCGGTGTAGTACTCGGTGAGGCGGCTGATGCCTTGCGCCAACACGAGGCCGATGAAGACGGCGCCGAAGCACTTCCAGCCGGCGTTGTCCTTGTCGTTGCCGACGTAGGCGAGCGAGACGATCAACGTGCCGATGGTGGTGAGAATGCCGGCGACCAGGAAGCCCTTGTTGATTGGCTTGAGCGCATTGGTTTCGCCCTCCTTGGCCTTCACGAAGAAGATGCCGACAATGGAGGCGACCACGCCAATGGCGCGGGCAGCGAGCGGGAAGATGAGGCCGAGGGCGGGGTTGGCGCCAATCGAGTTGAACGCAGCCACGCCGAGGATGATGGAGGCAACGAGGGTGACCTCGTAGCTCTCGAACAGGTCGGCGGCCATACCGGCGCAGTCGCCCACGTTGTCGCCCACGTTGTCGGCGATGGTGGCCGGGTTACGGGGGTCGTCCTCGGGGATGCCAGCTTCGACCTTGCCGACCAGGTCGGCGCCGACGTCGGCGGCCTTGGTGAAGATGCCGCCGCCAACGCGCAGGAACAGCGCGAGCAGCGAGCCACCGAAGCCGAAGCCGATGAGGATGACCGAGCTGGTGTTTTGGAACACCATGATGATGGCGGTGGCGCCCAGCAGGCCAAGTCCGACCGTGAACATGCCGGCGACGCCACCGGTGCGGAACGCCACGGTGAGGGCACGAGGCATACTGTTGGTGAGGGCAGCGGCAGCGGTGCGGACGTTGCCGCGAGTTGCCAGTGTCATGCCGATGTAGCCGGTGAAACCGGAGGCCAGGCAGCCGAGGATGAAGGCGAGCGTTCGGAAGGCACCGGACTGAGCGAACGACAGTGCGACCTCACCACTTGGCTTGATGATCTCGGTACTTGTCAGGAAGACGATGATCGCCAAGGGGATGAGGATGACGGCGATCGTCTTGAACTGCCGCTTCAGGTAGGCGGAGGCGCCTTCCTGAATGGCTTTCGCGATCTCCTGCATCTTGGGCGAGCCTTCGTCCTCGGCCATCACCAACTTGGCGAGGAAGAGTCCGACTGCGATGGCAATGAGGGCGGCTGCGGCGGAGAGCAGTAGGACTGCCCACTCGCCACCTTTGAGTGTGAACTCTTGAAAGCCGCCTTCGGCGATAAGTGCTGGCACCGGTGATCTCCGGGGTATCTCGGGCGCGACGATGAAGCCACGCTGGTTGGGCAAACGTCCTGAGTGTATTGACTCCTGACGATTCCGACGAACTTTGAGTGCCCCCGGTCACATCGCAGCAGCGTGGGAGCTTGCCGCCAAAGTTCGTGGCGGAGAGCTCTCACGGCTACCGTTCGATCTGACAACCCCGTTCACCCGGAAAGGCCGTCACGCGATGGCACAGGCAATCCAGTCACGCGAGCCGGTTACCGGCACCGCGGTGACCACGAAGAAGCGCCGGAAGTTTTTCCTGCTCGACCTCTACAGCACCGCCGTTGGCAAGAAGTACGCCATGGCAATCAGCGGTATTGCACTGATCGGTTTCGTGGTGGCGCACATGGTCGGCAACTTGAAGATGTACCTCGGCGCCGAGGACTACAACCACTACGCCGAGTTCCTGCGCGAGCTGCTGGTGCCCATCCTGCCGCGCACCGTCCTGCTCTGGCTGCTCCGGTTCGGTCTCATCGGCGCGGTAGCGCTGCACGTGCACGCCGCCGTCAGCCTGACCCGTCTCAACCACTCCGCCCGCTCGGTGAAGTACCAGAGCCCGCGTGACTACCAGGTGGCCACCTTCGCCAGTCGCACCATGCGCTGGACCGGCACCATCGTGTTGCTCTTCCTCGCCTGGCACCTGGCCGACTTCACGTGGGGCGCCGCCAACAACGTTGGTGTCAGCGCCGCCGATGGCGAGTTCGTGCGGGGCGATGCATACGGCAACGTCGTGCGCAGCTTCGAGCGGGTACCGGTTGCGGTGCTCTACATCGTGGCCAACATCGCGCTCGGTACGCATCTGTTCCACGGAGTGTGGAGCCTCTTTCAATCGATGGGTTGGAACAACCCGAAGTTCAAGATGTGGCGCAAGCACATCGCAATTGGCATCGCCACGATCGTCGTGGTTGGCAATGTGTCGTTCCCGGTTGCCGTGCTGGCCGGGATCGTAGGGAAGTGACTGACATGAGCGATTCGCTGTTGCAGAGCAAGGTTCCCGAAGGCGACATCGCCGACAAGTGGGATAACTACAAGGCCGACATGAAGCTGGTCAACCCCAACAACAAGCGCAAGTTCAAGGTGATTGTTGTCGGCAGTGGTCTGGCCGGTGCCTCAGCTGCGGCCACGATGGCCGAGCTTGGCTACGACGTCGAAGTCTTTACCTTCCACGACTCGCCGCGCCGGGCCCACAGCATCGCCGCGCAGGGTGGCATCAACGCTGCGAAGAACTACCGCGGCGACGGCGACAGCGTGCACCGGCTGTTCTACGACACCATCAAGGGCGGCGACTTCCGCTCTCGCGAAGGCAACGTGTACCGCCTGGCGCAGGTCAGCCTCAACATCATCGACCAGATGGTGGCCCAGGGTGTGCCCTTCGCCCGCGAGTACGGCGGCATGCTGGATACGCGCAGCTTTGGGGGCTCGCAGCTGCAGCGTACGTTCTACGCCCGTGGCCAGACCGGCCAGCAGCTGCTGCTCGGTGCCTACCAGCAGCTGGCCCGCCAGATCGGCCTCGGCGCCGTGAAGCTGTGGAACCGCGTCGAGCTGGTCGACACGGTCACCGTCGACGGCCGCTGCGCCGGCATTGTCACCCGCGACCTGGTGACGGGTGAGGTTCGCTCGCACGCTGCGCACGCCACCGTGCTGTGCACCGGCGGCTACGGCAACGCCTTCTTCCTTTCCACCAACGCAATGAACTGCAACGTCACCGCCGCGTGGCGTGCGCACCGCAAAGGTGCGTACTTCGCCAACCCGTGCTACACGCAGATTCATCCCACCTGCATTCCTCAGGCCGACGACACGCAGTCGAAGCTGACGCTGATGAGCGAGTCACTACGCAACGACGGACGCGTGTGGGTACCGCTCAACGCGGGCGACGAACGCCCCGCAGCGCAGATCCCGGAAGCCGAGCGCGACTACTACCTCGAGCGGCTGTACCCCAGCTTCGGCAACCTCGCCCCGCGCGATATTTCGTCGCGTGCCGCCAAGCGCGCCGTCGACAGCGGTCGCGGCGTCGGCCCGCTGAAAAACGGTGTCAACCTCGACTTCGCCGAAGCCATCGGCCGTCTCGGCGCCGATGTCGTCAAAGAGCGGTACGGCAACCTGTTCGACATGTACGAGCGCATCACCGGCGAGAACCCGTACGCCGAGCCCATGCGCATCTACCCGGCCAGCCACTACACGATGGGCGGCCTCTGGGTGGACTACGAGCTGATGACCACCATCCCCGGTCTCTACGCCGCGGGTGAGGCCAACTTCTCCGATCACGGCGCCAACCGCCTGGGTGCTTCGGCGCTCATGCAGGGCCTGGCCGACGGCTACTTCGTTCTGCCGTACACCATCGGCAACTACCTGGCACCGATGCTCGGCAAGTCGATTCCCGGTGTCGACCACCCTCAGTTCCAGGCAGCCGAGCAGGCAGCACGCCAACGCTTCCAAGGCTTCCTCGATGTTCGTGGCACCCGTTCGCCCGACTACTTCCACCGCGAGCTGGGCAAGATCATTTGGGACTACTGCGGCATGGAGCGCACCGAGCAGGGCCTGGAGAAGGCGCTCAGCGAACTGCCTGCGCTGTACCACGAGTTCAAGACCGACCTGCGGGTCACCGGCGACGGTGCCAGCGTCAACCAGACACTGGAAAAGGCCGGCCGTGTGGAGGACTTCTTCGAGCTAGGGATGCTGATGTGCCGCGACGCACTCGAACGCAACGAGAGCTGCGGCGGCCACTTCCGTGCCGAGTATCAGGACGAAGAAGGTGAGGCCCAGCGCGACGACGAGAACTTCGCTCACGTCGCAGCCTGGGAGCACACCGGCGACCCGATGCAATCGGTGCGTCACAAGGAAGAACTCGAGTTCGAGACCATTCACCTCGCCAAGCGGAGCTACAAGTGAGCAACCATCTGGAAAACCTCACCCTGAAAATCTGGCGCCAGGACGGCCCCTCCGCAGCTGGCCGTTTCGAGGGCTACCGCATCGACAGCATCAGCGACGAAGCATCGTTCCTGGAGATGCTTGACGTGCTCAACGAGAAGCTGATCGGCGAAGGCTTGGAAGCCATCACGTTCGACCACGACTGCCGTGAAGGCATCTGCGGTACCTGCTCGCTGATGATCGATGGGCAAGCCCACGGTCCGCAGCGCGGCACCGCCACCTGCCAGCTGCACATGCGCAAGTTCAAGAGTGGCGACACGATTGTCATCGAGCCATTCCGTGCGACGGCGTTCCCGATCCTGAAGGACCTGATGGTCGACCGGTCGCCGCTCGACCGCATCGTGGAGTCCGGCGGTTTCATCACCGCTGCCACCGGCGGCGCACCCGACGCCAACATCATCCCCGTGCCCAAGCCGGTGGCCGACGCGGCGATGGACGCTGCCGAGTGCATCGGCTGCGGCGCCTGTGTCGCAGCGTGCCCCAACGGCGCAGCCAACCTGTTCACCGCCGCCAAGGTGAGCCACCTCAATCTGCTCCCGCAGGGCCAGGCCGAGCGCTGGTCCCGAGTGGAGTCGATGGTCGAAACGATGGACCAGTATTTCGGTTCATGCACCAACCATGGTGAGTGCGAGGCCGCCTGTCCGAAGAGCATCAGCATCGACTTCATTGCGCTGATGCACAAGGACTTCCGCAGGGCGAAGGTCAAGAACCGAAAGCTGATCAGCCAGATCTAGGCGTTCGGCGGCGGGCTCATGCTTCGCTGTGGTCGTGGCGCTTGTGCACGGTGGACGTGTACCGGTTCGTTGCTGTGGTGGCCGAATGCTCCAATGTCAGGTCAAGCCACAGTTCGCCGGCGACTTCTGGGACCACGAACTGCGCCGTGCCCACGCGGACGCAGGTGTCGGGTGGTACGTCACCGCCCCACGTCCACTCGTGGCTGCCCCCCGGCCAGCGCAACGTGGCCGTGCACTGCGCGCCTTCGAGCAATGTGCGCAAGTCGCTGACGACATGCACGTCGATGGCCAACGCTTCGCCTGCGATCAGCGAGTCGCGCAGTCGGTCGGCCACCACAATCACCGGGCGACATGCCTCGATCACGGATTGGTAGGCCAACTTCGGGCGTCGCTGATGATCGAGTACGCCCCACGAAATGGTGGGCGACGGGTCGTTGAGCCCAAGAAAGCAGAAGCCGCCAGTCGGCTGATACTTCAAACGTCGAAGCGTCTCGATGTGATGCCGCAGAAGCTCGGCCTGGTACCGCTGCGTAGCTTCACGCCACGAGTCAAACGTCGCGTACGACCCTGGCGGTACGTGCTGCTCGAAGGGGTCGATCTGTAGACCGTGGTGTTCTGCGAGGTGATGCCAATCAAGTGCGGGCCAGCGCTCGGGATGCATGAACTCCGCGCTGTTCGGAACCGATTGCGCGCCGAACTCGCTGACGAAGCGCACCATGCGCGGAACGGTTGCGGCGAAGCCGTCGATGTCGGCGCCCTCACCGTGGAACCAACCGAAGAAGAGATGGCTGTCGGTGCCGTCGAGTTGCGGAATGTGGGGAGCGACACCGCTGTGTGCAATGACGCTGCGCGTCTCGTCGGCGGCTTCGAACGCGCGTTTCACCCAGCGATCGAGAATGGTCTTGTTCCACGTTGGCCGTTGCTGCTGCAGCACGTTGCGCACAATGGATGAACCCAGCGCCTTGCCGCGAGCATCGTGGGCCGCGATCGGTTCGTTGTGCGCGCACCACACGGCGATGCTGGGGTGATGGCCCAGGAGGTCGACTGCCTCGCGGGCCTGGCGAACAGCCTCCTTGCGGATGGTGCGCGCGTAGCCCCATTGCAGCGGGAAGTCCTGCCACACCAGGATGCCAAGTTCGTCGGCCGCCTCGTAGACCTCGCGTCGCGCGATGTGCCCGTTGACGCGAACCATGTCGAGCCCTGCGTCGCGCGCCAGTTCCACATCGTGGCGCACCTCGGCCGGCGTTGCCTCCGCGAGTGCGGCGCAGGTGGGTGCGAGGTTGGCCCCCTTGACGAACAACCGCTCGCCGTTCACCGAGAAGGTCCAGTCCTGCAGCGCAACCTCACGCAGGCCGGTGCGGACGGTGCGTTCGTCGCTGGCCTCGCCGCCGACGAGCACCTCCACGCGTACTTCAGTGAGGTGCTGCTCGCCGAGACTCCACGGCCACCACAGCTGCGGCTCGTTGACATCCAGCGTCCAGTCGACCTCGTTGAGACCTTTGGCCAGCGGCTGTGTGTGCTCAGCGAGCACCAGTCCGTCGACGGAGGTGCGCACGAGCACGGTCTGCGACTGGCCGGCGTCGAGTCGGGCGTGCAGCCGCAGATGGGCGCGCGCATCGTTGGCGTCGCGGCACAGCACCCGCAAACGATCCAGTCGCACCGCCCCGGTGTCGTCGATGCGAACCGGCCGCCACAGGCCGCCAGGGTTCCACGACGGGTCGATGGAATCCGAGTGCTGCAGCACGCCGGTGATGTTGCGTTTCGACGCGCGTTGGCGCTGCGGCGAGCACGACACCTCGATGGCCAGCACGTGATCGGTAGCCAGGCGGGAGAGGTCGGTGATGTCGAAACTGTGCGGGAAGAAGTAGCCCTCGGGGTCGCCGAGGTAAGCGCCGTCCAGCCACACATCCGCTTGATAGAAGGTGCCCTCCGCCGTGACGAAACGGCGCCGGCCGGGTGCCGGCGCATCGAGGTGAAAGCGGTGGCGGTACAGCAGCGGGCCGTCGCTGTCGGCGAAGGCTGGATTCGACCGCCAGTGACCTGGAACGTCGATTTCTGACCACGCGGTGTCGTCGTAGTCGAGGCCAACGCCCTCCCGGCGCACGTCATCATCGGCGATGCACGCCCGCCATGTTCCCGACAGCTCCACGCGTGCGAGCGTAACGGCAATTGAGCAAGGGGTGGCCTCCGCATTCACGGAGGCTCGCCTCCACATCTCGCAACGACCGCGGGTATGGTCGCCGTATGTCCAACCGCGCAACGACCCTCGGTGAACTGAAGACTTCGGGCTGGCGGTCCGTGCCGGTGAAGGAGGAGATCCGCCGCAATGCGGTCACCCGTATTTCCGCCGGCCAGCCTCTGTTTGAAGGCGTCCTGGGCTACGAGCACACCGTCATGCCGCAGCTGGAGAATGCACTGCTGGCGGGTCACGACATCATCTTCCTGGGCGAGCGTGGGCAGGCCAAGACTCGCCTGATTCGCTCACTCACCGGCCTGCTCGATGAGTGGATGCCCATCGTCGCCGGCAGCGAAATCAACGACGATCCGTACAGCCCGGTCAGCAAGCACGCTCGTGATCTGGTCGCCGAGTTGGGCGACGCGACGCCGATGGTGTGGGTGCATCGCGACGAGCGCTTTGGCGAAAAGCTCGCCACCCCCGACACTTCCATCTCCGACCTCATTGGTGAGGTCGACCCCATCAAGGTGGCCGAGGGTCGCTACCTCAGCGACGAGCTGACACTGCACTACGGCCTGGTGCCGCGCACCAACCGCGGCATCTTCGCGATTAACGAGATTCCCGATCTTGCCGAACGCATTCAGGTTGGCCTGCTCAACGTGTTGGAAGAGCGCGATGTGCAGATCCGCGGCTACAAGATTCGCCTGCCGCTTGATGTGTTGCTGGTCGCTTCGGCCAATCCGGAGGACTACACCAACCGTGGCCGCATCATCACCCCGCTGAAGGACCGTTTCGGCAGCCAGATCCGTACCCACTACCCGCTCGATGCCGCGACCGAGATGAGCATCATGCGCCAGGAGGCGCGGCCGGCATCGGTGGGCGACGTCACTGTTACCGTGCCCGCCTACCTTGAGCAAGTGGTCGCCACGTTCAGCCAGTTGGCTCGCAGCAGCAACCAGGTCAACCAGCGCAGCGGTGTCAGCGTGCGCCTGTCCATCAGCAACGTCGAAGTGTTGGGCGCAAACGCACTTCGTCGTGGCCTCCGTGCCGGCGAGAAGTTCGTCGTCCCCCGCGTCAGCGACCTCGGCGCGCTGGCCGCGAGCACCAGCGGCAAGGTCGAGATCGAGTCGCTGGAGGAGGGGCGCGACGGCGTCATCCTCGAGAACCTGATCAAGGCGTCGGTGCTCACCGTGTTCAAGGAGGTCGTGTCGCTCGATCAGGTGCGCGACGTGGTCGCTGCCTTCGAAGAAGGCATCGTTGCGCATACCGGTGAAGACATTCCGTCCACCGATCTCGCCGCCCTGCTCGGCGAAGTGCCCGCGATACAGGCTGCCGTGCTGTCGCTCACCGGTGGCGACGAGTCGCCAGCCTCGGTGGCCGCCGCAGTCGAGTTCGTGCTCGAAGGGCTGCACCTGTTGAAACGGCTGAACAAGGACGGCGCATCCAGCGGATCAGGCGCCACCTACCGAGGCCGCGGCTAACCCCACCAGCGCTTTGCGTACACGCTGTCGGGCTGTGACCTGGTCATATGAGGTAGCAGGTTTGACACAAAGCCGCCAACCTTGTGATCAGCCGTCGATGAAGGCTTGGCCGCTGTCTTTGAGTTCGCGACGTTCGGTCGCGATACCGGGTCGTTCGGGCTGGTCCGGCGCATCGGTGAACGGCGTGATTGTGACCGACGCGATCGCGAGTTCGCCGGCAGCACGACGCACGTCGCGCCACATGTTGGTGACGGCTTGCGCCCGCTTGCCATCGCTGTCGCCGATCGGTCGGAACGTGACCGCCATCGGTCGCTCCGGCCCCTGTTCACCTGCCCGGTGAAGGCCGGCTTCGACGTCGCCGCGGATGGCGAGGCCGACAATGCTGCAGGCGCCCTCGAGGTCGGCCAGCTGTTTGTCGGCACGGCCGGGAATGCGCACGACGCCATCGCGGAGGCCTTCCAACCACAAGCCCCACCGCAGCTGATCGCGCCGGTGCGCTTCCTGGATCGCTTCCTCGCTGTTGTTGGTGGGGCGCTCGACTGTGACGTCGAGCGAGGTTGCGACCGGTGGGCCAACGCGCAGAATTCGCCACGCGTCGCGCCATGCAACAACCAGCGTCTTCATCAGTTCGCCGTGACGGCGCGGGTCGTTGGGAATCAACCGATTTGCCAGCGCGAAGGGCGCTTCGAATGGCACCCAGCCAGCAGCGACCTCGCCCAATTGTTCGGCCACCAGCTCGACCCAGCGCGGCCACCAGTGCCCTGCGGTACGGTCGTCAGTGAAGCCACCATCGTTGTCGAACCAGTTCGGAATCGCGGGCTGCAGCATCCGAAACCACGGCTGCAGTCCTAACCCGCGAGCCATCGTTGCGGCTGCGTGCGCCTGTTCGAAGATGTCGCCGTCGATGGTGCCCGGGCGTGGCTGTGCGGCTGCCCACGGAACGTCCAGACGAACTTCGTCGAGACCCATTTCGGCGGCGAACGCAAGGTCGTCGGCTAGGCGGCTGCCCTGTGACGTCAGCACCGCGCCGCGCCGAGTCGGCGGGGGAGTGTCTGGCTGCTCGGTTGGTGACTCCGTGGGGGTCAGGCCAGAAATGGGCTGCGTGTCCACAATTCGCCGGTGTCAGTGCTGGCAGCCAACTTCGGCTGACCGCTGAGCTCGACGACGCTGATTGAGCCGGGGAAGCCGCGCAGTTCGAGGTCGCCATGGGCGGCGGTGATGATGCCTTCGGGCAGGCGCTCGATCTGCATGGTGGGAAGCAGCACTTCAAAGGGGCCGGCAGCGTCGCAGAGGCGGGAGGCCATGTTGACGGCGGAGCCGATGTAGTCGTCGCCTTCGAAGAGCAACGCGTGGCCGGTGGCGATGCCGACGCGCAGTGCCAGCGGTGCGCACACTTCGGCGGAACGGTGTTCTAGTTCAAGTGCGAAAGCAATGCAGGCGGCCTGCTCGACCGCGACGATCATGCAACCGTCGCCCAGCCACTTTGCAATGCGCACGCCACGTTCGCTGGCGACCTTGCGAGTGATGGTGCGGAATGCACCCAGTAAGCGCCCGGCCGCGTCGTCGCCAAAGGCGGCGGTGTAGTTCGTGAACCCCGAAAGGTCGACGAAGGCGAACGTACGCGGCACTCGCATTTCATCTACCTTACCCGACCGCGCCGACCATGTGAAGTCTTTCACAAAGTCACGCACCGATTTGCAACCTGCGCGTCCGACCCGGAAGTGACGCGCTTTGCACCAATCACACCGGCTCCGGCAACCATGTGCGCGTCACTTCTGCCAGAACGCCGTCGCCGCTGGCGAAGTGACGCGCTCTTGCACTCACAGGACCAGCTCCTGGAATCCGGACCGCGTCACTTCGCGGACTGGGGATGTGACTGCTACGGGGGGACGGGTGCGGGGTGATGGCACTAGCGTGCGGATATGGCCAGTCGGTTCACGTATTCGCGATGGGACGGCACGCAGAAGGGTTTCGACCTAGACGCGGAGGGGCTCTTCGACGAGCTCACCGACGACCTGCTGTATCACGGTGACGTGAACGCGGCACTGCGTCGGATGATGCAGGAAGGCATACGCGACCGTAACGGCGATCGCGTGCAGGGACTTCGCGAACTGATGGACAAGCTGCGCCAGCAACGCCAAGAGAAGCTGGACCAGTTCGACCTCGGCGGCGTCTACGACGAGATCGCCAGCGAGCTCAACGACATCGTCGACGAGGAACGCCACTCCATCGAGCAGGCCACCGAAGCGGCCGAACGCAGTGGTGACGAGCGCCGCTCAAACACCGCCCGCGACGCGGCCGCAGAGCGCAACTTCCGACTCGATATGTTGCCCAACGACCTCGCCGGCAAGGTCCGCGAGCTCAGCGCCTACGACTTCGAAAGCGGCGAGGCGCAGCAGCGATTTGAGCAGCTGATGGAGAAGCTGAAGCAACAGCTGATGCAGCAGATGGTCGACAAGATGTCGACAGGCATGCAGAACATGACTCCCGACGACATGTCCCGTGTGAAGGACATGATGGCTGGGCTCAACGAGCTGATCGAGCAACGCCAGGATGGCGCCAACCCCGACGACGAGCAGCAGGCCTTCGAGCAGTTCATGGAGCAGTTCGGCGACTTCTTCCCGGAGAACCCACAGAACTTGGACGAGTTGCTGCAGCAGATGGCGCAGCGCATGGCAGCGATGCAGGCGATGATGAACTCAATGACGCCCGAGCAGCGGGCGCAGCTGCAACAACTCAGCGACCAGTTGATGGACGACATGGATTTGCGCTGGCAGATGGATCAGTTGGGTCGCAACCTGCAAGGGATGTTCCCGCAGGAGGGCTGGGGTCAGAGCTACGAGTTCCAGGGCGACGAAGGCATGGGCATGGGCCAGGCGATGCAGACTCTGCAGGAGCTGGGCGATATGGACCAGCTGGAGAACCTGCTGCGCAATGCCACCAGCCCCGGTGCGTTGGCTGAGGCCGACATGAATCGCGTGCGTGAGCTGATGGGCGACGATGCCGCCAACTCATTGGAGAAGCTGGCGCAGCTGACCAAGATGCTTGAAGACTCGGGCATGATCCAGCAGAAGGAAGGCAAGCTGGAGCTGACCCCGAAGGGGCTGCGCAAGATCGGTAACAACGCCCTGCGCGACCTGTTCAGCAAGCTTGCCAAGGACAAGATGGGCCAGCACCAGATGGACAATCTGGGCCAGGGTCACGAGCGCACCTACGAGACCAAGCAGTACGAATTCGGCGACCCGTTCAACCTGGACCTGCACCGCACTATCCGCAACGCCATCCGTCGCAACGGCGCGCAGACGCCGGTGCAGCTGACGCCGGAAGACTTCGAGATTGAGCGTACCGAGCACGTCACCCGGTCGTCGACCGTGCTGATGCTCGACCTCTCGATGAGCATGCCGATGCGCGACAACTTTCTCCCGGCGAAGAAGGTGGCGATGGCGCTGCACTCGCTGATCACTTCGCAGTTCCCACGCGATTACCTGGGCCTGGTGGGCTTCAGCGAGACGGCCTACGAGCTGACTGCTGCACAGCTGCCCGAGGTCAGCTGGGACTTTGCGTACGGCACCAACATGCACCACGGTTTCACCTTGGCCCGCAAGATGCTGGCCCGCCAGACCGGTACCAAGCAGATCATCATGATCACCGACGGCGAGCCGACGGCCCACATCACGCCGCACGGGGATGTCTTCTTCAACTATCCGCCGGCGCAAGAGACCGTGGAAGCAACGTTGCGCGAGGTGGTGCGCTGCACTCGCGACAACATTCGCATGAATACTTTCATGCTCGACGCCGACTACGGGCTTCGATCGTTCATCGAGAAGCTGTCGTCCATCAATCGTGGCCGCGCGTTCTTCACCAACCACGAGAACCTCGGTGATTACGTGTTGGTCGACTTCATCGAACACAAAAAGCAGCTCGCCCGCAGTCGCGGCAACCGCCGCGTCAGCTGAACTGCTCGCCGGCCGCAGGGGATCGCGCGAAAAGGCTTGTCAGATGACTTTCAAAATCCCCCCTTGCGCGAAGGTGATGTGATAGGGGAGAATGACGTCCATGTAATTACAGGGGTGCCGCGAGTGGCACCCTTGCTGAGGCCTAAAGCGCAGGAGGCCAGCCCAGATGCACATCGAAGTCAGATCAGAACTGCAAGCCAATTGGCAGGACCAGGCGAACTGTCTGGGTGTCGACCCAGATCTCTTTTTCCCCGAGCGTGGTGCTTCCACCCGCGAGGCCAAAGAAGTGTGCCGCGGTTGCACCGTCCGGCTCGACTGTTTGGAGTACGCCCTCGTCAATGGCGAGAAGTTCGGCATCTGGGGCGGGCTGTCCGAGCGTGAGCGTCGTCGCCTGCGCCGCCAGCGTTCCCAAGCCGCCCGCCGCACCGCGTAGCGTCCCCTCGCAGGGGCGACAACGGATGGCCCTGACGCGGTGATACGCTCGCGGACATGTTCCTGTTCCTGGACCCTCCTGAGATCGTTCTCATCCTCGTCGTCGTCCTCGTGTTGTTCGGTGGCTCGCAGCTACCGAAGCTTGCAAAGAACCTTGGCAAGGCACAAAAGGAATTCAAGGACGGCCTGGCCGACGGCCAGAAGGAAGCTGACAAGGCCAAGGAAGCTGACAAGGCCAAGGAATCAGCCAAGGCTGCTGAAGACGCTGACAGCTGAACCAAACTGAGCGGCCGTCCTACCTGGTTCGGCTCAACGTCAAATTTCTTGTCTGAGCGACACGTGTACGCGTGAGAGCGCCGGTCACCCGCGGGGTGCCGGCGCTCTCTTGCGTTGTGAACGCTGCGGCTGTCTATGCGGCGACGCGGCGGCGCTTGATGATCCGGCGACGCTCGCGTTCGCTGCAGCCACCCCACACGCCATGCTCGATGCGGTTTTCCAAGGCATATTCCAGGCACGTGTCCAGAACTGGGCAGCCATTGCAGATCTTGCGGGCGCGATCGACCCCAACGCCATCGCTGGGGAAGAAGGTTGCCGGTGGGTAGTTGCGGCAGTTGCCGTTGCTCATCCAGACAGATGTGGCGTCATTGTCGGTGACCGGAAGATTCGTGTTCATGCGCGTCTCCTTGTACACCGCGAACGGGGGGTTCACGGCTCGGTTGGTGCGCCCGCACGAAGCCCAGAGACCCGAGGGCCGCACCACCGTTGTAGAGATAGACGCCACAACAACCGGTTTGGTTCCCCAAATCGAGAGATTGTTTAGCACAATTCGTCAGAAAAGTCACTTCGGCCCCGGTTGCGGGACGCGAGTCGGGGTTGCCAGAGCGGCCGCTACACTTCCGGAGCCGTCTCGCCGCTCACGCTGCGAGTCTCAACACCGGCCAGGAGCAGCACCATGACCGACATCGCTAACGAGCCGCCGCGGGCACACGCACGCATCGTGTACCTCGGGCCGGTGTCGCCCCACTGGGAGATCTACTTCGACCATGGCGACCGCACTGTGATCGACGAGTTCCGCGCCCGCGCACTGGCTCGCCTGGTACTGCTGCCGCGCGACGACCCGCAGTTCCGCCGTAACCGCGAGCGCATTGTGCGCGACGCGGAGCGCGAGCGCATCTCGCTGGAATGGGACCTGGGCAACGGCATCGAAAGCTGACCGTCGCGTCGGCCGCTCGCCCGATGGCTGACACGCGTTCATTTGTTGTTCACCCGCCGAAACCCGGCGCGGTCGGTAAGGTCGTCGTATGTCGCAACGCCTGCTGAATCGTGAACTGAGCTGGCTTGCCTTCAACAGGCGCGTCCTCTCGCTTGCTGAAGAGATGGGTGTGCCGCTGCTCGAGCGGCTGAAGTTCTGCGCCATCTGCTCGGCGAATCTCGACGAGTTCTTCCAGGTGCGCGTCGCCGCGCTCAAGGATCAGGTGGCCGCTGGCGTCACCCAGCCGGCGTACGACGGCTCGTCGCCGCAGGCGCAGCTCACAGAGATCGCAACCACGGCCGACCGCTTCGTGGTCGATCAGGAGCGGGTGCTGGACCATCTGCTCGCGGAGCTGGCGCAGCATGGCGTGCAGCTGGTCGATTGGGCGTCGCTCGACGCCGCGAATCACCGGCCGCTCATCGAAGCGTTCGAGCAGCGAATGTTCCCCGTGCTGACGCCGCTGGCGGTCGATCCTGCGCACCCGTTTCCTTACATCTCCAACCTGGCGCTCAGCCTCGCCGCGATGATCAGCGACCCCGATACCGGCGAGCGCCGCTTCGCACGCGTGAAGGTGCCCAGTGTTTTCCCGCGGCTGGTGGCGCTGCCCGATGGCAAGCGGTTCGTACCGGTCGAGCAAATCATCGCCGCCCAGATGCACACGATGTTCGTCGGCATGGTGGTGGAAGAGCACGCCGTCTTCCGTGTTACTCGCAACGCCGACCTCACCCTCGAAGAGGAGGAGGCCGACGACCTCCTGGCGAAGGTGGAGATGGAGCTGCGGCGTCGTCGCTTCGGGCGCGCCGTTCGGTTGGAGGTGCAGCAGGGCATCAGTGAGGAGATGCTGGAGCTGCTGGTGCGCGAGCTCGACCTCGAGATGGCTGACGTCACGCTGCACCGCAACCCGCTGGACCTGACGTGCATGTTCCAGCTGCACGCGCTGGACATGCCCGAGCTGAAAGACACTGCGTGGCCGCCGGTCACCGCCGGCCGTATTCTGCGCGCCGAATCCCAAGACCGCAGCATCTTCTCGGTGATCCGCGAGCGGGCGCTGATGGTGCACCACCCGTACGAGAGCTTCGCGAGCAGCGTCGAGAACTTCATCGCCCAGGCTGCCGACGACCCGCGGGTGCAGAGCATCAAGATGACGCTGTACCGCGCGGGCGGCGATAGCCCGATTGCGCGCAACCTGATGCGCGCTGCCGAGCGGGGTGTGCAGGTGGCGGTGCTGGTAGAGCTGAAGGCGCGATTCGACGAGGCCACCAACGTTGGCTGGGCAAAGGCCCTGGAACGTGCGGGCGTGCACGTCGTGTATGGCCTGGTGGGCTTGAAGACGCACGCCAAGACCACACTGGTGGTGCGCCAGGACGACGACGGCCTGCGCCGCTACTGTCACATCGGTACCGGCAATTACAACTCCAAGACGGCACGACTGTATGAGGATGTCGGCTTCCTCACCTGCGATCCGGCGGTCGGCTCCGACGTCACGCAGCTGTTCAATCACCTCACCGGCTACAGCCGTGCGGTGGAGTTCCAATCGTTGGTCGTGGCGCCGCGCGACATGCGCAACCAGCTGATTGACCTCATCGACCACGAGATGTCATTCGGCATTGAAGGCCGCATCACGGCCAAGATGAACTCCATCGCCGACCCAGAGATGATCGATGCGCTGTACCGGGCCAGCGAGGCTGGTGTGCAGATCGATCTGCTCGTGCGCGGCTTGTGCTGCCTGCGCCCGGGCGTACCGGGGATGAGCGAGACCATCCGGGTGCGCAGCATCCTTGGTCGTTACCTCGAGCATTCGCGCGTCGTTCGCTTTGAACACGGCGAAGGTGACAGCCCGCTGTTCCTGATCGGCAGCGCTGACTGGATGGGGCGCAACCTCGACGGCCGTGTCGAGGTGCTGGTACCGGTGACGCACCCAAAGCATCGCGACTGGCTGGACCAAGTTTTCGAGTTTGATTTGGCGGACGACATCGTGTGCCACGAGCTGGATGAGGAGGGTCTCTGGCACCGCCTCGGCCCCAGCGACTTTGCTGACGGCGATGCGCAAGCGCGGTTCAATCAGTGGGTCAACGACCGCCAGAAGGCCTGATTCGCACGGCGTTGGTGTCCTGTTCACCTCTTGTTCACTCACTCAAGGCGAGCGCGTCACCTGGGTTCTTTACGGTTCAGGTGGTCGATACCCCCATCACAGGAGAACATCACGTGAACAACACCAATCGGCGATTCGTACTCGCTGGCATCGCTTCCTTCTCGTTGCTCGCCACCGCATGTGGCAGCGACGATAAGTCCTCTACCACCGACGCACCCGTCAGCACGATCGCAGCGGGCGGCGACACGACAGTCGCGGCGGACACCACTGTTGCCGCCGATACGACCATGGTTCGTGCCGACCTGGAGGCCGAGCTCAACGCTTCCGGCGCCACGTTCCCGCAGGCGTTCTATGAGGAGGTCATCGCCTCCTTCACCGACGCCAACAGCGGCGTCACGATCAACTACGGCGGCGGTGGCTCGGGCAAGGGTCGTCAGGACCTGGCCGACCAGCTCGTCGACTGGGCCGGCACCGATGGCGTCATCAAGGACGACGACATCGCGGGCTTCAAGGGCGGCGAAGTGCTCTACTTTCCGACCGTCGTTGCCCCCATCACCATCAGCTTCAATGTCAGCGGTGTCGACACCCTGGCGCTGAGCCCGGCGACCATCGCGAACATCTTTCAGCGCACGATCACCAACTGGAATGACCCGGCCATTGCCGCTGAGAACCCCGACGCAACGTTGCCCGACCTCGACATCACGGTCGTGCACCGCAGCGATAGCAGCGGCACCACCGGCAACTTCACCAAATTCCTGGAAAAGTCGGTTGGCACCGACGCCGGCGGCATCTGGACGTTGGGTACCGACTCGACCATCGAGTGGCCCGCCGACACCCAGGCCGGCGAAGGCAATAGTGGGGTTGCTCAGGTCATCAGTTCGACTGATGGCGCCGTCGGCTACGTAGATCTTTCGGATGCAACTGACGCTGGTCTGACGTTCGCTTCCGTCCAGAACAAGGCCGGCGAGTTCATTCAGCCGACGCTGGAAGGTGCTTCCGCCGCAGCCGAGGGCGCAGAGATCAAGGACAACCTGACCTACAGCGCCATTTGGGCTGAAGGTGCCGATGCCTACCCGATCACCGCCCAGACCTGGATCATCGCTTACAAGGTGCAGCCCGACGCCGCCAAGGCCGACGCCTTGAAGGCGTTCATCGACTACATCCTCACCGATGGTCAGGATCTGGCAGCGGACGTCAACTACGCACCGCTGCCCGCAGAACTGGCAGCGAAGGCCATCGCCCAACTCGACATGTTCAAGATCGGCTGAATCTCCCCTAAAAGGACAGGACGTGTGATCGGCTTTCTTGGGGCCGACCACACGTCCTGTACTGTTCTGCATGGGCCGATGATCCGATGACTGACCTCTCGACACACTCCCTGGACAGCACGCCGGACCTGCGCGGTTCGGGCGGCAACGCCGACCGCGCCTTCCGCGGCACCAGCTATCTCGCCGGTGGCATGGTGCTGGTGATTCTTGGGCTGATCACCTACACGATGGTCAGCCGCAGCACCGATGCGTTGTCACACATGGGGCTCGACTTCTTCACCAGCAAACGGTGGAACCCTCCGGGTGAGTCCTACGGAATCCTGTCGTATATCTGGGGTACCGTCTTCACAGCGTTCATCGCCCTGTGTATGGCAGTGCCGTTGAGTCTCGGAATCGCGCTCTACATCACGCAGGTTGCGCCCACGTGGCTGAAGAAGGCAATGACCTATGTGATCGACCTGCTGGCCGTCGTGCCATCGGTTGTGTTCGGCCTCTGGGGTGTGCTGGTGCTGTCGAGGAACATCAGAGGCTTCTACGGCTGGTTGTCGCACACCTTTGACGGGGTGCCGGTACTGGGCACGTTTTTTGGCGACAATCCGCAGGGCCGCTCGTTCTTCACCGCAGGCATCATCCTGGCAGTGATGATCACGCCGATCGTGGTGTCGCTTGCCCGAGAGGTGATCGATACGACACCATCGTTCGAAAAGGAAGCGGCGCTTGCGCTGGGTGCCACTCGCTGGGAGATGATTCGAGGCTCCGTACTCCCTCACTCCAAGGGCGGCCTTGTCGGCGCAGTCATGCTCGGCCTCGGTAGGGCGATGGGCGAGACCATCGCGGTTGCACTCGTGATCGGTAGTGCGACCGGCCAGATCACACTGAACGCACTGGCCCCCGGCAACGCGATGCCAGCAGTCATCACCTCCGAATGGGGTGAAGCTGACTCGCTGAAGAAGTCGGCCCTCATCGCGATGGCGATGACCCTGTTTGTGATGACCATCATCGTGAACGTGATCGCCACTTCTGTTGTCAACCGATCGATGAAGAAGTCGAGGGGCGCATGAATTCCGCGCTCGCCGAGCGCTCGACCGAGGCACCCCTCACCATCGGTGACCTACAGACGCGTCGCAATTGGCGCAACGCGAAGAGCCATCTGATGGTCGGGCTGATGTTCGTCGCCTTCCTCGTGATCCTGGTGCCGCTGGTAGCCGTGATCGGCACCGTCGTGTCGCGTGGCGCTGGCATCGTGTTCCGCGATTTCCCCGACTGGTTCACCAGCGAGATTCCGGTGCGTCGTCGGGCGGTTGGTTCTGGCATGGGGCCTGCGATCGTGGGCACGCTCCTGATCACGCTGTTCGCCTCACTACTCGCGATTCCTCTGGGCATTCTGGGGGCCGTCTACCTGCACGAGTACGGCGGTCAGTCACGCACCGCCCGCGTTGTTCGTTTCCTGACCAACGTCATGACAGGCGTGCCGTCCATCGTGATGGGCTTGTTCGTGTACGTCGTTTTCACCATCAACTTTGGTCTCGCGGGTGTCGGCGGCTCACTGGCGCTTGCATGTTTGATGCTGCCGGTCGTTATCCGCTCTACGGAGGAGATGTTGCGGCTGGTGCCCGCCCACCTGCGCGAGGCCAGCTACGCGCTCGGTACTCGCAAGGGTCGCACCATCCTCACCATCGTGCTGCCCTCGGCACTTCCCGGTGTGGTCAGCGGTTGCCTGCTGGCCATTGCCCGAGCCGCCGGTGAAACCGCACCGCTGCTCTTCACCATCGGGTTTGTTACCAAGATGAACACCAACCTGTTCGATGGGCCCAATACCACGCTCTCGTACCAAATTTTCAAGAACGCCAGCGAGACACTGCACGGGCCGCAGGAGCGAGGGTGGGGCGCCGCGTTCACCCTCGTGGCTATCACCTTCCTCTTCACTGTCATTGCTCGGCTCGTCACCGCGTCGTACCAAAAGCGGCGAAGATGAATACCTCGCAGACCACTTCCCTCAATCAGGAGGACACCATGGCGCTCGACGCCAACGAGACATTGACCGCGGTGGTCTCGCCCGAGACGGTGCCGCCCAGGATGGTCTTCGATCTGCAGCAACTTGAGGTGCACTACGGCTCGTTCTGCGCCGTGCGCGACGTGAGCCTGCGTATTGCCAAGAACGAAATCACCGCGTTCATCGGCCC
This sequence comes from Ilumatobacteraceae bacterium, assembly GCA_043740085.1. Classification (GTDB taxonomy): domain Bacteria; phylum Actinomycetota; class Acidimicrobiia; order Acidimicrobiales; family Ilumatobacteraceae; genus UBA668. The sequence goes on along the minus strand of JAYUCY010000026.1, from coordinate 9,475 downwards.
GTCCGGTTGCGGCAAGACGACGGTGCTGCGCTGCCTCAACCGCATGAACGACGTGATTTCCTCGGCTCGTGTCGGCGGCAGGGTGCTCTACCACGGGGTGGATCTCTACGGCCCCGGCGTCTCGGCAACCGAGGTGCGGCGTCGAATCGGCATGGTGTTTCAGCGCCCGAACCCGTTCCCGAAGAGCATCTACGACAATGTCGCCTTCGGTCCGCGGGTCAACGGGATCAAGAGCAAGAGTGAACTGGACGACATCGTCGAGGAGTCGTTGCGCAACGCTGCGCTGTGGGACGAAGTCAGCAGCCGGCTCAAGAGCTCAGCGCTTGGTTTGTCGGGCGGCCAGCAGCAGCGCCTGTGTATCGCCCGTGCCATCGCCGTGCGCCCCGAGGTGATCTTGATGGACGAGCCGTGTTCCGCACTCGACCCGATCGCCACTGCCCGCATTGAGGACCTGATGCAGGAGATCAAGAGTCGCTTCACCATCGTCATCGTCACCCACAACATGCAGCAGGCTGGCCGCGTCAGCGACCGCACCGCCTTCTTCACCACGGAGGTCAATCCCAACAGTGACCGCCGTACAGGTGTGTTGGTGGAATACGACAAGACCACCACCATCTTCTCCAAGCCCGCCGACGAACGCACCGAGTCCTATGTGTCGGGCAGGTTCGGCTGATGAACGAGCTACGCAAGAGCTACCACCAAGAGCTGGAGAGTGCACGCGCCGAGCTCGCCCGACTGGCTGCGCTCGTCGTCGAACTCATCCCGCGTGCAACTGCGATACTGCTCGAGGGCGACCTCGAGGGAGCGGAATACATCATTCGTGGCGACGAAGAAATTGATGCCCGCTGCGTCGAACTGGAAGAGCAATGCATCCGCATTCTTGCGCTGCAGGCACCGGTGGCTACCGAGCTTCGCCAGGTTGTCGCGCTGCTGAAGATGATTTCCGAAGTGGAGCGCAGCGGCGATCTCGTGCGCAACATCTGTAAGGCCGCGCGGCGCATCTATGGCCACGACCTGGACCCGAAGTTGCGCGGCATCATCAACCGGATGGGTGAGCAGGCCCAACAGGTTTACGCAGCCGCGATCGACGCATTTGTTGAGAACGACGTGGCGAAGGCGGCGGCGCTGGACGACATGGACGCATACCTGGATGCGCTACAGAAGCAGTTCGTCCAGGCCATCTTCGAGAGCCAGGCTGCCGGTCGCATCGACATGCAGGTTGCCGTTCAATTGGCGATGGTCGCTCGCTTCTACGAGCGCATTGGAGACCACGCGGTCAACATTGCCGAGCGCGTTCGGTTCGTCATCACTGGTTGGGTGCCTGACCATAGAAAGCCAGTCCGGTCGCCGATCGACATTGCAGCCGACACGCCAGGGGGCAATGAGACCGCCGGGGACCTGTGAGCTGGTTCGCCCGCGGTGAGGTAGAGCAACTCCGGCGTGATCTGGCCGACGAGCAGTCATTCCGTATGGGTTCCCAGGCGGAGGTCGAGCGCCTGCGCGCTGGACTCGAGGCGGTTCCGGCTGGCATCGTGCTTGCCGACGAGCAGGGCAGGCAACTGCTCCGCAACCATGTTGCCGCAGTGGGTGGGCATGTCGATCTGCTGGTCGAGGAGGCCGTCGAGCGGCTGCTCGCCGCAGCGGTATCGGGGCAGGCCGGTGAGCAGCGTCTGACACTTTTTGGGCCGCCTCAGCGGGTGCTGTTGATCCGTGGCATTCCGCTCGCCAACGGTGGCGCCCTGGCTGTCATCGACGACCTCAGCGACCGCGCCAGGTTGGATTCGATACGAACCGATTTCGTCGCCAACATCAGCCACGAACTGAAGACGCCGGTGGGTGCACTCGCGATCCTGGCTGAGGCGCTGGCGGATAATGACGATGTGGACGTGAACCGGCGGCTTGCGCTCAAGATGGTGGAGGAAGCCCACCGGGCCTCTGGCACCATCGACGACCTGCTCGAGCTATCGCGCCTCGAACTGGGCGGACCAGGCGAACGTGAAGAGGTCAGCCTTGCGGCGGCCATCGGTGAGGCCGCTGCCCGCCATCGCCTCATCGCGGACACCGTCGGCGTTGGCCTGGAAGTGAAGTGCATCACGCCCGAGACCGTGGAGTGCGATCGCCTGCAGCTGGTCTCCGCACTGAGCAATCTCATCGACAATGCGGTGAAGTACAGCAACAGGGGCGGCGTTGTCACGATCTCCGCGCTCGATCGCGAGGGGTTCGTGGAGATCGAGGTGTCCGACACTGGCATCGGCATTCCAGCACGCGACCTGGGCCGTGTCTTCGAACGGTTCTACCGAGTCGACCGTGCCCGCAGCCGCACCACTGGTGGCACGGGCCTGGGCTTGGCCATCGTGCGCCATGTGGCGACCAATCACGGGGGCGACGTCACCGTGCGCTCACGCGAAGGTGAGGGCTCCGTCTTCACCCTCCGCATTCCAACGGCAGTACGCATTCCAACGGCAGTACGCATTCCAACGACAGTACGCATTCCAACGGGAGAAGGACGCTGACAGTGGCGAACACAGGAGTACAGACCGTGCTCGTGGTTGAGGACGAGGCGAGCTATGTCGAGGCGTTGATGATCGGGCTCACTCGTGAGGGCTTTCGCGTCGAGGTGGCAGTCGATGGTGTTGAGGCGTTGGCGCGCTTCGACATCGTGCAGCCCGATGTGGTGCTGCTCGATGTGATGCTGCCCAAGATCAGCGGCATCGACGTCTGCCGTCAACTGCGCAAGCGCAGCCAGGTGCCAATTATCATGGTCACCGCCAAGGGGGCCGAAATCGACACCGTCGTTGGCCTGGAGGTGGGCGCCGACGACTACGTCACCAAGCCGTACCGCATGCGTGAGCTGGTCGCCAGGATGCGCGCCGTGATGCGCCGTCAGGGCGTGATCGGCCCCGACGGGCCCGAGCTGTCGGAAGGGGCCATCACCGTTGGCGACGTCAGCCTCGACCCCGAGGAGCATCGTGTGCTCATTGACGGCGTCGACGTGCAGATGCCGCTCAAAGAGTTTGAGTTGTTGCACCTGTTGCTCGCCAACGCCGGGCGAGTGTTGTCGCGCGACGTGCTGATCGATCGGGTGTGGGGGAGTGACTATGTGGGCGACACGAAGACGCTTGACGTGCACGTGAAACGACTGCGCGGCAAGCTGGAGATCGACTCCGCCAACCCGACACGAATCGTGACAATCCGCGGTCTTGGATACAGGTACGAGCGATTCAAGCTCTGATCGGCCCTCTCGACCCAGCGGTGCCATCTACGATGCGGGAGTGAGTAGCGAGCGAGTGCGTGCCGATGCGGTGTTCCGCAATGGTCGGCGCCCGGTGCACACCCAGTCACCCTTTCGGCGGTTGGCGCGCACGCACGCGTTCATTGCGATCGGCGATGCGGCGATGTATGGCGCCGTCGCCGGTGAGTTGCTCAGTCTCGGTCCCGATGCGCAGCGCTCGGCGGTGCTTCGCTACCTGATTGTCAGCTTCGCGCCGTTCGTGGTGGTGGCCCCGCTGATTGGGCCGACCATCGACAGGATTCCCGGTGGCCGCAAAATGGTGGTGCAGATCACAGCGGTCGTACGCGCCGCGCTCTATGTGCTGATGGCGTTTCACACCGACGACATCCTGCTGTACCCGCTGGTGTTCGTGGCGTTGGTGATGCAGAAGACCTACACCGTCTCCAAGTCGGCGCTCGTGCCCAGCGTGGTGCGCAACGACGATGAGCTCGTCGAGGCCAACTCCAAACTTGGCTTGATCTCGGGACTTGTCGGAGCGGTCGCCATCGGTCCGCTATTGGGGCTCGGCCACTTCAGTGCCGCCGCCGCGCTGGTGGTTGGCGTGGCGGCGTTTATCGTCGCGACCGTGTCGGCACGCCAGTTACCGCGTGCGGCGATTGCGTCCAAGCCCGTAGAACGGGCCGAGCGCGAGGAGCTGCGCTCTGCGGGCATCGTGTTGGCCTCGGCCGCAATGATGTCGATTCGCGGGGTGGTCGGGTTTCTCACGTTCCACCTCCTGTTCTGGTTGCGCGAGGACTACGGACTGGCGCAGTTCGGCATCGCTGCGGGGGCGAGCACTCTCGGTTCGATGGGCGGCAATATCGTCGCGCCGCGCCTGCGCCGTGCACTGCGCGAAGAGGTGATGCTCACGATCGCGTTGACGGTCATTGCCGGCGCGGGCCTCGCGGCAGCGTTGACCGGGGGACTGGGTACCGCGATTGCGGTCGCGTTCGTCGCCAACTTCTCGGCAGCGATCAGCCGGTTGGCATTCGACTCGATCGTGCAGCGCGACGCTCCCGATGCCAACCAGGGCCGGGCCTTCGCACGCTACGAGACTCGGTTCCAGCTGGCGTGGGTGCTGGCCGGTCTGCCGCCAGTGTTCTTTACGCTGCCCGGCCAGGTGGGCTTTCTGGTCGTTGGCCTAGTGGGCACGTTTGCTGCCGCCAGCTATTTGATCGGGTCGCAGGCCGTGCAGTCCGGTCAGCCACTGCCCAAGTCGCTCACCCAGCGTGCACGCGAGGGCCTGGCCACCAATGTCGCCAAGCGCCGCAGCAACACCCCGCTCAAAGGCAACCCCCGTCCCAAAACGCGGAAGTGACGCGCTTTTTCACCTGTGAACCGGGTCGCAGAGCGTAAACCGCGTCACTTCCGCCATCAACTTCCGTGGCAGCACCGCCTACGGCCGCGAGTTCGAGCGCGCCAATCATGGCGTGTGGGGCGCTGCAGATACGCACGACTGTCTGGCCGCCTACGACCACCTCACAACGCTCGATTGGGTCGGATCCCACCCGTGTCGCCATCCTCGCCGCCTAGAACGCTTCTACGACTGGTATCCAATCATGCCGTTTGCGTCTCTTTTACCCGCCCATGGGCGGCAGAGGGTGCCAACCTCGACGCGCGAACGCCGATGCTGCTGACGGGCTAGGAACGGGGGAAGCGTTCGGTCCACACTCTCTCGCCGACCAATTTACCATCGCGTTCGGCGCGCAGAGCGATGTCGACATGGAACCACTCGCGGTCGCTTCTGACGTTCAACATCGCCTCCGTTGAACACTCCGTTGTCGAACCGTCCGGCAGAAGGAACGTCATGTCGTAGCGACTACGACCCTTCGCCCAACCCTTCGACAGATCCACCGTGCTGATGCCCAGCGAACCCTCATACACATCGGTGATCACGGTTCCGTGGGTACCGGTGTAGGTGCCGCCGTACGCGCTGTGCACTCGCGTCTCACGCCCCAGCACGTCGGTCTCGTAGCGCCACACGACCCCGTCGCCGTCACGGGCGGAGGGCCCAGGGCCCGCCTCGAATTCGTCGCGTGCCGCCGGCAGCGACTTTGCCGTCCACAGCACGATGCGCACCGACCCGCGCTGGACGCCGAGCGTGAACGGCTGCGACGGCGGCCAACAGTTCGGCCAATCGGTACCCGAGATCGCAAGGCGCAGGCGATGGCCAGGCACCATCGTCCAGGTGGTGGCCTCGAACTGCACCTTGAGCTCCATCCATGCGTCGGGCACAATTGGTTGCGGTGACGCGCCGAGCTCACCGAACGGGTCGCTGGGCCACACGCCGCGCTGCGCGAGGTCGAGCATGCCGCGAGTGATCAACGTGCTGGTGCCGTCGGGGGCGATGTCGCACAGCTTCACCGACAGGTGACCGACCGGTGCCGAGGACCGTACCTTCAGCGCGACCTCGCTGTTGCCAAACATCATCAGCTCTTCGGTGTGCATCCAGTCGTAGGTGATGCTGCGAGCGTTGTCCGGCCGTTGGTCCTGCGGTTGGCCCCATGGCAAGCTGCCGGCGCACGAGTTCCAGGCGGTAACTCCCACGTCACCGCGCACGTCGGTCTCGTCAACCAACTCGTCCATCGCGCGACCCTGAATGGAGTTGTCCCCATCCAACCGTGTGCGCCGCGGGGTCTCCTTCAGTTCGGCCGGCGGCCACACATCCACCTCCACCCAGTGGCCGTTGTGCATCGCCAAATCAGGCTCGGGCGGCGTTGGCCGACGCACGAAAATCTGGCCGCGCCGGGCGACCGCACGCGGCCCACCGCGAAGGTGCTGGTCGAAGAAGCGCATCAGTTCCAGATCGGAGTCGATGTTCGGCCCCGGCCGCGCCACCGACGGGTCTTTGTGGGCCCACGGCCCTGCGATGAGGCGCCAGCCCGGCATGTGTTCGATGGTGCGGAACGTGTTGTTGCGGTAGCCGTCAGCCCAGCCGTTGATCAGCAGTACAGGGCAACTCATTCGTCGGTAGCCGTCGCCCCGCGGACCACGACGCACCGAACCGCGCCGCCACGTCTCGTCGGGTGTCGGGTGACGCAACCATTGCAGCAGCCACGGCTCGTGCTGCTCGAGACGGCGCCGCCATTCCGCTTCCCAATCGCCCGCACCCATCTCCGCCCACACGGCGGGCGTGGGCGGCAACGCGTTCATCGCGATCATGTAGAGCGGGTAGCCGATGAGGTCGATGGCGCGCAGCACGCCGCCCATGTAGTGCACGTCGTCGGTGTAGCGGTCATCGGTGGCGTACATCGCCGCGACGGCGCCCAGCTGGGGGATTCCCTCCATCGCCATGTGCAGCGAGTTGAAACCCGAGTACGAGGTGCCCAGCATCCCGACCTTGCCGGTGCTCCACGACTGCGCGGCGACCCACTCGATGACCGTGCGCAGATCGCGCCGCTCGATGTCGGGGTACTCGTCCTCCGCAATGCCGGTGGAGTTGCCGGTGCCGCGCACGTCGATGCGCAGGACTGCAAACTCGCCCTCACCAGCGAAGCGCACGTAGCTGTCGGCATACGAGGCGCCGACATCGCTCATCCGATATGGCAGCGCTTCCAACAAGGTGGCAAACGGTCCTTCTACCTCTGGCAGGTACAGCGTGCCTGCCAGCATTGCCCCACTTTCAACCGCGATGGAGACGAGTTGCTCTGAAACCTGCATAGCCGTTCAGAGTAGCGTTGCCTGCATGACGGTCGCACGGACAGCAGATGTCGCAGTCGTCGGCCTTGGCGGGCTCGGCTCGGCCACGGCGTACTGGTTGGCACGTCGTGGGGCCAACGTGGTCGGCTTTCGAACAGTTTGAACTGGGCCACATACGTGGGGCTTCGCACGACCACTCGCGCATCATTCGCTGCTCGTATCACACGCCGGAGTACGTTCGGTTGGCCGCGCAGGCCCACGACGCCTGGCGGGCGGTGGAGGCGGAGAGCCGACAGCCGATGATCACCATCACCGGTGGTGTCGATCTCTTCGCGCCCAACGCAGCCATCGACCATCGCACATACACCGCCAGTCTCGACGCAGAGCGAATGCCGTACGAATGGATCGACGGTGCTGAGATACGCCACCGCTGGCCAGCCTTCGTCACGAGCGAGCTGATCACTGACGACGTAATGGGCGTGTACACAGCGCAGACGGGCATCGTGCCTGCCGGCCAGGGGACGCGCGTGATGCAGGAGCTGGCACCGGCTCGCGGTGCAACGCTGCACGGCAACACACCGGTGCGCGCGATTCGCCCGGTGGCTGGTGAGGTCGACATTGTCACCGACGACGGCGTAACGCGAGTGGGCAGCGTGGTGATCACGGCCGACGCATGGACAAATCGCGTGCTCGCCGACCTCGATCCACACATCCCGCTTGCAGTGCTCAAGGAGCAGGTCAGCTACTTCCCGCAAGCCGACCTTTCGCCATTCGGCGTCGGTCGCTTCCCGGTGTGGATTTGGATGGATGACCCAAGCTTCTACGGCTTCCCAGTGTTCGGCGACATGACGGCTGTCAAGGGAGCGGAGGATTGCGGCGGTCGCGAGGTACACCCCGACACGCGCACGATCGACGCCGACGCGGAGATGGAAGGCCGACTTGGAACCTTCATGCTGCGACTGACCGGCGGCACCTGGGCAACACCGCGCACCACGACCTGTCTCTACACACCACCTCGGATCGCAACTTCGTACTCGACCGCCTACCTGCCTTCCTGCAGATCTCCATCGCGTTGGGTGCCGCCCACGGCTTCAAGTTCGCATGCTGGTTCGGGCGCACCCTTGCCGGCCTTGTATGCGGCGATGAAGCTGGGCCTGAGCTAGCCCCATTTGCCTTCACCCGCGACTCGCTGCACCAACCCATCGACCGCGCCGCTTGGATGGTCGAGGGCAAGCACGGCCAGCTACAACGCGGTGCGAATGGTCCAGAGCTCGGGGAACAGCTCCGTGGCCAACATCGCCTGTAAGTAGCTGACACCCGCAGTTCCGCCGGTGCCCTGTTTGAAGCCGATGATGCGCTGCACGGTTGTGACGTGGCGGAAGCGCCAGAGGCGGAACGCATCCTCGAGATCCACCAGCTCTTCGCCCAATTGGTACAGGTCCCAGTTGTTCTCCGCGTTGCGATACACCTGCAGCCAGGCCGCCTCGACGCCCGGGTCGGCGGTGTACGGCTGAGTGATATCGCGTGCCAATACATGGACGGGAACGTCGATGCCGCGCCGCGCTATCAGCCGCAGCGTCTCGTCGTACAGCGACGGCACGTGCAGCGCCGCTTCCACTTCATCGAAGCGATTCTGGCGATGGCGATGCGGCTCGAGCATTGAGGCCTTCTTGTTGCCACACGCGAACTCGATACAGCGGTACTGCCAACTTTGAAAGCCGCTGCTGCCACCGAGATACGGGCGAATGGCGGTGTACTCCGGCGGTGTCATTGTGGCCAACACATCCCACGCGTGCACCAACTGCTCCATGATCTTGCTGACCCGACTGAGCATCTTGAACGCGGGCTGCAAGTGGTCGCCAGCGACGTTGGCAATGGCGCCACGTAGCTCGTGCAGCATCAACTTCATCCACAGCTCGCTGGTTTGGTGCTGCACGATGAACAACAGCTCGTTGTGGTTGGGTGATAGCGAATGCTGCGCGCCCAATACCTCGTCGAGGTGCAGGTAGTCGCCGTAGTCCATGCCGGGCTCGGACGGCTCTGTCATCGCGTTCTGCCCAGAATTGCTGTGCGGGAGGAGGCGGCTTGAGTGTGCAGCGGCATCGGCGGAGTCTGCCACGGTGGTGCTGCGCGAAGCCACCGGTACCGTTCCGACCGTGCGTCGAGTGTTGTCGGTGATCATCGTTTCAATCGGGCTGGTGGCCGTGGCCGGCTGTGGCTCCGTGCGCGATCGCGCGCACGACGATCTCGTCGATCAATTGGTGGGTGATGGTGGGCTGGCTCGCTCGGTGGCCGACTGCGTGGTTGACAAGTTCTTCGAGGCACGCACGACCGAGGAGCTCAAGGAGTTCTTCGAGCGTGAAGGTCTCACCAAAGCCGAGAGCGCCGAGTTCGCCCGACTCGGCGAAGAGTGCGTCCCCGCCGACACCACCCCCTAGGACGCGAGCCGGCTGGCACCCTCCGCCGCCCATGGGCGGGTAAAGGTGCCGAATCGGTAGGGCCCGCTCAATTGGTGATCGCGACAGTTCCTGTGTTTGGAGGTGTCGCGTGGGTGATCAGTGGGGT
>JAYUCY010000025.1:0-11727 GCA_043740085.1 Ilumatobacteraceae bacterium | reverse complement strand
CGACGAACCATGCGTTGGTGTTCTCGAACTGGGTGCCGGTCTTGCCCGCGGCGGGTCGCGAGAAATTGCGCAGGTTGCGAGCGCCGGTACCCGAACGGATCACGCCCTTCAAGGTCAACACGGTCTCGTTGGCGACGCCCGGGTCCAGCACCTGTACGCCCGGGTCGAAGTGGCTATAAAAGCGAGTGCCGTCGGGCTGATCGATGAACTCAACGAAGTACGGATCGTGGTGCAGGCCCTGATTGGTGATCGTCTGCATACCTGTCGCCATGTCAAGCGGTGAAAGTGCGTTGTTGCCCGTGGCGGTGGCGCCGATCGGGATGAACGGCTCGTGGTCCTCAACTGGTTGTCCTTGGTAGAAGTATGCGGAGTGCGCCATGCGGTACACCGAATCAACGACGCGGTGCAGACCGACCGAGTAGCTCAGTCTGATGAACCCGCAGTCGGTCGACGACCAAGTGTTGCGACCGTTGAGCGGGCCGATCTCGATGCTGCCACCCTTGATGACCAGCACCTTGTTGCCTTCATCAGGCACAGCGCAGGGTGTGGTGCCGTTGATGATGTCGTTGGTCTGAGCGCCGGCTTCGTATGCCGCGGCCAAAATGAACGCCTTGATACTGGAGCCGGTCTGGCGCGGCACAAGCGTCATATTCACCTCGCCGCCGGGCACATCGGTACGCAGCCCGCGCCCGCCCACCATCGCACGCACTGCACCGCTCGTGGTGTCGAGGCCGATGACCGCCGCATCGAAACCAATTCCCGAGTTGGGCAAAATGTTGCGTGCTTGTTCGGCCTGCACTTGCAGGATGGGGTCGAGCGTGGTGTGTATGCGTAGGCCACCGCGATAGAGCAACGTCGCCCGTTCCTGCTCGGTCGCCCCAAGGATCGTCGACTTGGTGAGCAGGTAGTCGCGCAGTGCGAGAGTGTAATACGTGGGCACGGTGCTGAGTGTCGCGATGGCGCGAATCCGGTCCGGTATCGGCCAGTTCTCGACGAGGTCGGTGCCCTCGACGTCGGTGATCAACCCGGTCCTCTCCAAACGATCAATCACCTGCGCGAAGCGGCGGTGAGATTGTTCGAGGTTACGGATGGGGTCGTACCCCGACGGCGAGCGAACCAGCCCCGCCAGGAATCCGCCCTCAATCATTGTGAGCGCTCCCACGTCTTTGCCGAAGTAGACCTCGGCGGCTGCCTGCAGGCCGTAGGCGTTGTTGCCGAAGTAGACCGTGTTGAGGTAGCGCTCGAGGATCTCGTCCTTGGTCAGCTTCTTCTCCAGCATGGTCGCGTAGTGCGCTTGCAGCGCCTTGTAGCGCCCGTCACGCGGAAGGCCCGCGAGGAACTCGTTCTTCACCACCTGTTGCGTGATGGTGCTGGCACCCTGCGTTGGAGCGTCGCTGGCAAAGTTGGAGAGCAGCGCGCGGAAGAAGCCGCGCAGGTTCACACCGTGATGCGAGTAGTACTCGTTGTCCTCTACTGCCAGCAGTGCGTCGATGACCCCGACGGGCACCTGGTCCAGCTTGATCGGTTGGCTGTTCTCCCGCTCGTATACCGCAATCACGTTATTGGCGATGTCGTAGACGAGCGTGCGCTGTGACAGTGGCTGGAACTCGGGCAGTACCACCGGCAGCTCTTCGTGGGCGTTGGCCACACGCCACAGCCGCGGGGCAACGGCAAGTACGACGCCTGTGGTCAATAGGGCGCCCGCCAGGATGATGGCGACGAATCGGAGGGGCCAAGCCAAGCGGTGCACGACGCGACCACGCTAGTTGCGGCACGGCAGCGGTTGGGTGTCACCCCACTTGCTACCGTGCGTTGCATGACGCTTCGCCCCTTCCGCTTCGGCATCCAAGCCTCCAACGCACCCACCCGCACCGAGTGGGTATCGCTTGCGCAGCGCAGCGAAGGCCACGGCTATTCGGTGCTCACGATGCCCGACCACTTCGGTGATCAGCTCGCACCGGTACCGGCCATGATGACCGCGGCCGACGCCACCACCGATCTGCGCGTGTGTGCGCTGGTGTTCGACAACGACTACAAGCACCCAGTCGTGTTGGCGAAGGAACTTGCGACGATGGACCTGCTCAGCGATGGTCGCGTCGAGATCGGCCTGGGCGCAGGCTGGATGATCAGCGACTACGAGCAGCTGGGCATTCCGTACGACACACCCGGCGTGCGTATCGACCGCTTCCTCGAGGGTCTCAGCATCATCAAACAGTGCATGCAGCCGGGCGCCTTCTCGCACTCGGGCACGCACTACACCATCACTGGTTACGACGGTCTTCCCAAGCCGGTGCAGGCCAAGATGCCAGTGCTCATCGGTGGCGGCGGCAAGCGCGTATTGGGCATTGCGGCTCGCGAGGCCGACATCGTGGGTATCAACCCCAGCATGCACGCCGGCGTCGTTGGCCCGGAGGCGTTCGCGCACATGACACACGACGCGGTCGATGAGAAGATCGCCATCGTGCGTGCGGCCGCGGGTGATCGGCTCGACGACATCGAATTGAACATCCGCGCCTTCCTCGTCAACGTCACTCACGATGGGGCGGGTGCCCGCGACCGTTTGGCCGGCATGCTCAGCGTCGATACCTCGATGCTGCTCAGCTCGCCGTTCGCGCTCATCGGTTCGCCTGCCGAACTGATCGAACGTCTGCTTGAGCGTCGCGAGCGTTGGGGTTTCTCGTACGTGATTGTCGGCGCCGAAGACGTCGACAAGTTCGCGCCAGTCGTCGCCGCACTCGCTGGCAAGTGAGGTGACGCGGGTCGCGTTGCACGGTGCCGGCTGGGTGGCAATGGCGCACGCCGCTGCCACACGTCAGCTCGGCTTCGAGCTCACCGCGGTCGCGTCGCGCACTCCCGCACGGGCAGCGCACCTCGCGGAGACATTTGGGTCAACAGCGGTGACGTACGCGGAGCTTCCCGGCGTTGCCGACATCGTCATTGTCGCCACTCCTCCGCAGTGCCACGCCGCCGACGCCATTCGCATGTTGGATACGGGCGCCGCGGTCCTGCTGGAAAAGCCGTTGTGCCGCACACTTGACGAGGCCGATCAATTGGTCGCCGCCGCCGCTCGCCACGGCGGCCGGCTGCTGTACGCGGAGAACCTTTCGTACGCGCCGATTGTGCAACGGATGATCGCGCTGGCTCCGCGTGTGGGCGCGCTGACGCACCTGGAAGTGCGCACGCTGCAGGGCCTGCCCACATGGGGGGCGTTCACCACTGACGAATGGGGCGGGGGCGCACTCTTCGACCTCGGGGTGCACCCGCTCTCCATCGCGCTCCTCGTGGCCAATGCCGCCGGCGAAGGCTCACCCGTGGCGGTGTCCGCACAGCTTCGTGGCGCCGACACTCACGACAGCGACGAGCACGCCGATGTCTGGCTGCGCTACAGGTCAGGCTTGGTGGCCCACGTGGAGTCCAGTTGGCAGGCGGGGCCGGAGCCGGTGTGGGATGCGCAAGTCGCTGGAGCCGCGGGCGTCGTGCGCGCCGAGTTGTTGCCAGTGCAGTCGTTGGAGTTGAACGGAGACGAGGTTGCACTTTCCGCCGCGGCCTCCCAAACTCCTCTGCTGGATCAGCTGGGCTACACCCCGCAACTGCAAGCGTTTGCCGACGACCTTGCGGCTGGTCGCGAGCCGACCATGAGTGCAACATTTGGACGCCAGGTGCTACAGGTGGTCGCGGCCGCGTATCAATCGGCTGGCAGACACGGCGATGAGGTCGCATTGCCCTTCGCAGGACCACGCGACCTCACCCCGTTGCAGCTGTGGCGCCAGGGCTAGCAGCCCACGACGCACGCCTGGTTCAGACCGGGCGAACCTTCAGGGCTTCGTCACCCTTGCGGCCCTGGCCGATTTCGAACTCGACACTCTGGCCCTCTTCGAGCGAGCGATAGCCCGCGCCGTCGATGTTGGAGAAGTGGACGAACACGTCGTCCCCGTCCTCACGAGAGATGAATCCGAAGCCCTTTTGGGCATTGAAGAACTTTACGGTCCCGATGGTCATCCGTACCTCATTACTTCTGAACCGCCCTTGTGACGACTCACTGAGAGACACTAGCCAATGCACAGCGGCGGTTGTTCCACGAAGCGTTCAAATTTCGTGCGAGAGAATTCACCCATGACGACTGGAATCGGTCACCTCTCTGGCGTGCAGGCGCCGCCCGAATGATGTGGCCGGCTGGTCGGGTGGTCCAGGAGTCGCTACTTCGCCTGTGCGGCCAACCATTCGTCGCGCAAGATGCCGTAGAGCACGTGGTCGTGATACTCGCCGTCACGTAGCTCGGCGTGTCGCACCACGCCCTCGCGCGTGAAGCCGGCCTTCTCCAGCGCGCGTTGCTCCGCCGGGTTGTCGATGGCGGTATCGCTTTGCACGCGGTGCACGCCGTACTCACGAAACAGGTGGTCGACGAGTAGCCGCTGGGCGGTGGTGCCGTAGCCGTGGCTGCGGAACTTGGGCAGCAACGCGATGCCGATCGCGGGGCAGGCACTGCCCTCCGATGGCCCCCAGCGCTCAGGGCGCCAGGACACATCGCCGATTGGCTCACCCTCCACCTCGACTACCAGGCGACCACCGCGTGGATCAAGGAAGCCATCGCACTGAAACTGGTGGTGAAGCCGGCCAAGCAGCTCGTCGGGGTCGGTGGGCCCAGCCCAGTTGTGTTCGCCGACGGCGTCGCGGTTGGCCGCCATCGCGACCATCCACGACAGGTCGTCGCGCTGCACGGGGCGAAGGCGAGCGTCGGGCATGTCGTCAGTGTGCATTGCTCGCAGCCCGTTCCCTCGCATTGCGACTGTTCTCCCACGCAGGGGTAGGTGTTGCGGCGAGTTGCGGCCAAGATGGAGGTATGGCTTCCCGACGAACTCACATCGAGACCCTGCGCGACGGCTTCTTCGACGTATTGGTGGTTGGTGGTGGCATCAATGGGGCCGTCACGTCCGCTGCCGTGGCCGGGCGCGGTGCGTCGGTCGCGCTCGTCGACCGCGGCGACTTCGGTCATTTCACCAGCCAAGAATCGTCAAACCTGGTGTGGGGTGGTTTCAAGTACTTGGAGAACTACGAGCTGCTGCTGGTCTTCAAACTGTGCCGCTCGCGCAACCGTTTGATGAAGGCCTACCCGGACAACATCAAGGAGATCAGCTTCCTCGCCAGCCTCGACCAGAAGTCGCCGTTCCCACCGTGGTTTGCTGCGCTCGGGGCGTTCGGCTACTGGATCATCGGCCAGTTCGGCACTCGCTACCCGCGCCTACTGAGCAAGGAGAAGATCCGCGAGGAAGAACCCGTCATCAACACCACCTCAGTGCGGGGCGGCATCGAGTACCGCGATGCGTACCTCATCGACAACGACTCTCGCTTCGTGTTCTCCTTCGTGCGCTCGGCGCTGGATGCCGGTGCCACGGCCGCCAACTACATCGAGTTGGTGTCGGCGAAGCGAGACGGTGAGCGGTGGATCGCCCAGCTGCGCGATGTCGACTCCGGAGAAGAATTCACCACCTCGGCGAAGGTGTTGGTGAACGCAGCCGGTCCGTTTGTCGACGAGCTCAACAGCGGATGGGGCGCCAAGACCGACCACCGCATCGTCTACTCGAAGGGCATTCACCTGGTGGTGCCACGGCTCACCACCGACAAGCATCAGCGGGTGCTGGCGTTCTTCGACGACACACAACGCCTCTTCTACGTGATCCCGATGGGGTCACGTTCGGTCATTGGCACCACCGACACCCGCATCGACGAGCCGTACACGGAAGTGAACGATGAGGACCGCACGTTCCTGCTCGAGCAGATCAATCAGCGACTCAATCTCGACAGGCCGCTGACAATTGCCGACGTGATCGCAGAGCGCTGCGGCGTGCGGCCACTAGTGGTCAATACCGGCGGCGCTGACCAGCGCGATGTCGACTGGACGTCGCTCAGCCGCAAGCACGCGGTCGAGACCGATCGTCGGGCACGACTGGTCACCATCTTCGGCGGCAAGTTGACCGACTGCCTCAACATCGGGGAGGAAGTAGCTGAAGCCGTCGAGTCGTTGGGTGTGCCGCTGGAGAACGACCTGAAAAACTGGTACGGCGAGCCGGCGAAGGCAACCCGCTCCGAGTTCTACCGGCAGGCGCGCTTGATGAAGATCGATGCGTTGCGCACCAAGCCCGATGTCGAGCCGCTCAGTAATCGCCTGTGGCGGCGTTACGGCCGGCGCGCGTTTTCGATGTTGGAGGCCATCCGTGACGACCCGCGGATGGGCGAAGACATCATGGAGAACGCTGATTACCTGCGCGTGGAGCTCCACCTCGCGGCCAGCACGGAGATGATCACCAAGCTGGAAGACTTCATGCGCCGCCGATCAAAGATCGAGCAGGTGGTCAGCGAAGAAGTCATTCGTCGTTCGGAAGGCCTCGACGAAGTCGCACGAATCCTGTTCGGCGACGACGCCGAAAGACGGCTGGACGAATACCTGGCAGGCTGAGCCCACCAAGCGGCGTCGACGTCAACCGACTCTGATCGGTATCGAGCGCGGGCCGCGCACCTGGCCGCCGGCCCACGTCACTTTGCTCTCGTCGACCAACTCGAACTCGGGAATGCGCTCCAGCCACTCCTCCACCGCAACGCGCAGTTCCATGCGGGCCAGGTTCGAGCCTGCGCAGCGATGGATGCCTGCTCCGAACGCGAGATGACGGTTCTGCTGGCGGTCGAGGATCACTTTGTCAGCGTCGGGGAACATTTCCGGGTCGCGGTTGGCCGCTGGGAAGTTCATCAGCACTCGCTCACCGGCCTTCATCGGGCAGCCGTTGTAGTCCTTGTCCTCAATCAGCCGGCGAGCCATCGTGACCGGAGCGTAGGCCCGAAGGAACTCCTCGATAGCCGTCGGCATCAGCTCCGGTTCGGCGATCAGACGACGACGATCGTCGGGGTGCGTGGCCAGGTGCCACAATGTCGAGCCGATCGACGACCAGGTGGTGTCGATGCCGGCGATCAGCAGCAGCGCGCACATACCCATTACGACGCCTTCAGTGATCGGTTCGCCATCGTTTTCGGAGTTCAGCAGTTCGGTGATGAAGTCGTCCTTCGGCTCCGACTTGCGCTCGGCCACAGCGCCCTGCAGGTAGGTGATGATGCCGACGATGCCACGACGGCGACGCTCGGGGTCGTGAGCAAACTCCAACACGTCGCGCACCCACTCGGTGAAGGTGCCCGACATGTCGTCGGGCACGCCGAGGATGTGACCAATCACGCGCACAGGAATCTGCTGCGCGTATTCGGCCGCGGCATCGCCCTCGCCGCGGGCAATCACGCCGTCGACCAGGCGGCGGCACAGTTCGCGAGTGAACACTTCGTACTCAGCCACACGTGCGGGGCTCATAGTGGGAAGGATCAGCCGGCGGGTCCATGTGTGCAACGGTGGGTCGGCGCTGATGGGCGGCACGCCCGAGGTGAGTACCGGCGGCTGCGCGGAGGCCGCCCCGGGGCCGGGGTCGACGATGGGCACCACGCTGATGCCGTTGCCCGAGGGGAAGGTTTCGATGTCATGTGCGATCGCGTACACGTCGGCGTAACGAGTGGGTAGCCACGAGCCGCCCCATCGATCGGTGTGCGCCATGGGGCATGCCGAGCGCAGTTCGTCCCAAATCCCAAAAGGGTCGGCCACGTACTCCGCGTCGAAAATGTCGTAGTCCGTCGCCCAATCAAGTACCGGCGCCGTGATCGGCGCACCCGTTGTCGCGTCGTTGCTCATTGACCGTGCCCCTCGTCGGAATTCGTCGGCTGATTCTGTCAGAACCTTCCTCCGAGACGCTGATCGCAAAGGTGTCTCATCTCACCCCTGCTGCACAAACTAATGTCAGA
The DNA here is from genome assembly GCA_043740085.1 of Ilumatobacteraceae bacterium. GTDB lineage: Bacteria > Actinomycetota > Acidimicrobiia > Acidimicrobiales > Ilumatobacteraceae > UBA668. The sequence goes on along the minus strand of JAYUCY010000025.1, from coordinate 3,897 downwards.
GCGAGTGTCAGTTCAACAGGAAGTATCGTCGCTGGCCATGACACGGATCCTTGACTTCAACGGGCAAGACGTCGATCGCACAGTGACCGTCGCCGCAATCGCAGGGCTCAAGCGTTCCGACCGCCGTTTCACCCAGGTCACCGCTGGCTCGGCAGAGGAGGCCGTGGCCGCCGAGGCTGCAGGCATCGAGATGGCCGTCTGCCTGGCCGGCGCGGTCGCTGATGTGCGTCGAGGTTCGTCACAGCTGTTCGTCACCGCCGCCATCGATTTCGGCGGCGCCGTCACGCTCGATGATCTCCTGGCCACGGCGTTCCGCGCGTTGCACGAAGGCGCCGATGCCGTCATCACCGCCCGCCGCCTCGATGCCGTCCGCCTGCTCGCCTCCGAGGGCGTGCCGGTGATCGGCCATCTCGGGTTCGTGCCCAAACGGTCGTCGCAATTTGGTGGCGTGCGGGCTGTCGGCAACACCGCTGCCGAGGCGAGCTATCTGTGGCTGCAGTTCCTGGAGCTCGAAGCCGCCGGCGCGTTCGCCGTGGAGTGCGAGCTGATCCCCGCCGACGTGATGGCCGAGATCCACCGCCGCACCAGCATGGCCACCATCTCGCTCGGCTCCGGACCCGCCGCCGACGTGATGTTCCTGTTCAGCAACGACGTCTGCGGCGAGAGCCCCCGAATCCCGCGTCACGCCCGTGCGTACGGCAACGTCGCGGCGCTGCAACGCCAGATCGCAGAGGAGCGAGTACGAGCGCTGACGGCGTTTCGAGCCGACGTTCTGAGCGGCAGCTTTCCCAACGACACCGAAGTCAGCCGCATCACCCCCCACGAACTCGCCGGCTTTCGTGCATCGCTGAACCCAGACGAGTGAGTTGGGAACCGCCCGATCACCCGACTCGGACGTGTCGTTCAGCCAAGACGGCGGAACCCCTGTGGGCTGAACGGTGAGCAGGGTCCCGAGGTGGACTGGCGGCGGGTGAGACCGAGACGGGGGCGCTGTGCTGTGCTGTGCACATGAGATTCGGAATCTTCTACGAGCATCAACTACCAAAGCCCTGGTCCGACGACGACGAGTATCGCTTGCTCCAGGATGCACTCGCCCAGGTGGAGCTCGCTGACCGGCTCGGATTCGACTACGCATGGGAGGTCGAGCACCACTTCCTCGATGAGTACTCGCACTCATCGTCACCCGAGGTGTTCCTCGCTGCGGCAGCTGCCCGCACGACGCGCATCCGGTTGGGGCACGGCATTCGCCAGGTCATCCCCAACTACAACCACCCGGCGCGCACCGCCGAGGGAATCGCCACCCTCGACCTCATCTCGAACGGCCGGGTCGACTTCGGCATCGGCGAGGGCGCCACCCGGATGGAACTCCACGGCTTCGGCATCCCGGCCAAGCACAAACGTGAGATGTCGCTGGAAGCGGCCGAGCAGATCGCAAACATGATGGTGCTCGATCCGTACCCCGGATACACGTCGGAGAACTTCACGATGCCGTGCCGCAACGTGCTGCCCAAACCCCGCCAGAAGCCTCACCCACCGATGTGGATCGCGTGCACCAACCGCGACACGATCAAGGTCGCCGCCCGCAATGGTCTCGGCGCGCTGGCGTTCAGCTTCATCGACCCCGAGGAAGCCAACGCGTGGGTCGACATCTACTACGACATCATCAAGAGCGACGAGTGCGTGCCATTGGGCCACTTCGTCAACCCGAACATCGCACTCGTCACCGGCTTCTCGCTGCACGAGGAACGATCGGAAGCCATCCGCAGGGGCCAGGAGGGCTTCGAGTTCTTCGGCTACGCGCTCAACGCCCTTGTCGCACACGATCAGCGGCCCGGCCGCACCGACCTGTGGGGCGAGTTCCAGGCGCGACGCGATCCCGACAGCATCGAGCGCAAGATCACCGATGCCGCCAGTCAGGGTGACACCTATGCGAGTTGCATCGGCTCGCCCGCCGACGCCAGCCGGCACCTTCGCCGAATGCGCGATGCCGGCGTCGATCAGGTGATCTTCATCCAGCAGGCCGGACGCAACGACCATGACGACATCTGCGCATCGCTCGAACTGTTTGCGTCGGACGTTCTCCCTGAGTTTGCAGCCGACGACGCCCAACGGCAGCTGCGCAAGGACGCCGAGCTCGCCCCGTTCCTCGAGGCCGCGCTGGCCCGCAAGCAATGGATGCCACCGCTCGCAGACGACGAGATCCCCGTCGTAGTGGCCTCGGTGAAGAAGGCGCAGACGGCCGGCAGCCTGTCCTGAAGTCGGCTGCCCAATGATCGAGGTCGCGGGCAGACCAGCCGCCGGTGGCCGCCTTACCGGCGGTCATCTCAGTCTCCATGCTCGCCCTCGATTGGTCGGTAACGATACTTGCGGCGCTCGTCGCACTGCCAGCGATCCGATCGGTTATGGGATCAGCCCGGCGCCGAGATCAGTGAGGAATTTGTACGCCGCGCCGGCCACGACCGGATCGATCTCGCCCTTGTCGACCCACTCGCCCAGTTGGGTCACAAGCTTCTCCGCATCCTTCGCACGCTGATCGGGGTTCATGTCGAGCAGGTTCTGTAATGCGTCGCCCAGCCTCTTCGACTGCTTGCCGACCACATCGCGGCCGGTCAGCAGCTGGTCGATGAACTGGTGGATGTCGTCGGTGGCCGGAAATCCCGGAATCAGCTCGACGAGCGGCGGCTGGGTCGGCGGAGCGGTTTGTTGAACGGTGCTCGTCAGCTCCGAGATCGTCGCCTCATTGGTCAGATCCGAGAAAGGCGCCGTCTTGGACGACTCCAGAAGGGCGAACCAGATCAAGGCGATCAGTACAACGATCGCTGTTGCGACCGCCACCCACCGTTGACGCCCCGCCCGCGTGGGAGGTCGCACCGGTTGTAGCTCGGTGGGAGAGATCGCCGCGGCCGGGGTGGCCCACACCGCCGTACGATCGTCGGGCGAAATCACGCGCGTCGGTGTGTTCTCTGCCGCATTCTGTGGTGAAAGCTGAGTGGGCTCGACGAACGACAGAACGGTGGCCGGCAGTTCGCCGCGAAGAGTCGACGCCATGTCCGCGGCCGTCGCGAACCGATCCTCTGGGCGAGCGGCGAGCGAGCGCGAAACCACGTCCGCCACCCAGGGGGACACCGCTGGTCGCAACTCTCGCACATCAGCCCCCACACTGGCACCAGATGACGCAGCGAGCGGACGAGTGCCGATCAACATCTCGTACAGCACGACACCGGTGGAGTAGACATCCGATCGTGGCGTTGCTGAACGCCCAGCGGCCTGCTCGGGGGCCAGGTACTGCGGCGTCCCGATCACGAAGCCCACCGTGGTGAGCGATGCCGCGAGATCATCGAACCGCTTGGCGATTCCGAAGTCGGCCAGCTTCACCTCGCCCGATCGGTCGATCAACACGTTGGACGGTTTGACGTCCCGGTGAACCAGCCCGGCCGTGTGAACAGCGTCTAATGCGCCGAGCAACTGCGTGCCGATGCGCACCACCTCGAGTTCCGACATCGGCGCGCTCGTCGCAATGAGGTGCGCCAGTGATGTCCCCTCGACCAACTCCATCACGATGAACAGATCACCATCGACATCGCCGGCGTCATACACCGCCACCGCATGTTGATGCGCGAACCGAGCCGAGGCCTGCGCCTCGCGGAGAAAGCGATCTCGGCCGGAAGGGTCGTTGGACGCAGCGGCGTCACCGTCGAGCAATTTCACCGCCACCCGCCGGTCGAGCAGCAGGTCCCGCGCCTCGTACACGCGAGCCGAGCCACCAGAGCCGATGAGTGACCCCAGCTCGTAGCGGTTCGACAACACACGTGGCACGCCTGCACGGTAACCAGTCCTGCATCGATATTTGTCGCGGTCAAACCGGTTCGGTGCCGACTACGGACCGCGGGCGGGCCC
>JAYUCY010000024.1:0-11738 GCA_043740085.1 Ilumatobacteraceae bacterium | reverse complement strand
GAAAGAACCCCTGGCTGGAGGCTTACAGCCTCGCACCAGGGGTTCCTACTTGGCAGCCCCAACGGGATTCGAACCCGTGCCGCCACCTTGAGAGGGTGGTGTCCTAGGCCACTAGACGATGGGGCCATGCTGCAGTTCGCTCGCTGATTTTCAGGTCAGCGGGCTATGTGAACGCTACGGCAAACCGTTGCGTTGGTTGGGGCGCAAGGAATCGAACCCTGAATAACAGAACCAGAATCTGCTGTGTTGCCAGTTACACCACGCCCCACCGGGGGATTCCCCGAAGGGCGACAGAAGTGTAGCCAGCGACCCCGGCATCTCCCACCGCCAAATTCAGCCAGTGATCTCCAGCAGCCGGTCAAAGCCGATGATACGACCCACCGAGATGCCGGCAGCTTCCTTCAGTTCGTGCCAGAACACGTCGCCGCCGCGTACGGGGCTGGTTTGCGTGGGCGACACGTACGCCGTAAGACCCAGCTCCTGGCTGATCAGGCGAATGCGCAGCGCGTGATACGGGTCACTGACCAGCAGCACGCTGTCCAGTTCGCGTCCATGCAACTCGCTGCGGACCTCGACCAGCGAGTCGTACGACGTGTTACCCCCGACCTGCACGATCGCGTCGGAGGGCACGCCTCGCTCCACTAGGTACGCAGCGGACGCCTGTGCCTCCGTGTACCGGTCGCCTGGTCGGTTGCCACCCGTGGTCACCACCAGCGGCGCAGCACCGTCGTCCCACAACTCGACAACGTGATCGAGGCGGGCCGCCAGCTGAGGCGATGGCCAGCCATCGTACTGCGCTGCACCGAGCACCACAATGGCGTCGACGCGACGCGCCTGGTCGGTGTAGCCGGTGCGGAACACCAGCCACAGGTTGGCCAGGTAGTACACGGTCAGGACCGCGACCACAACGGCGAGCACTCGTCGAATCACACGCCAGCGATTGACGGGCGCGGCCGCCGGCAGCTCAGCGACCGACGCCTCCTCCACGGCGTCGTCGACGAGACCCGCGTCGTCCGTCAAGCGAGAGTCGCCTCGGCTGCCCGCATCCGGCGCAGCGTTTCGGCGCGACCTAGCACTTCCAGCGCTTCGAACAGCGGCGGCCCGACAGTACGGCCGGTGACCGCCACACGCACGGGCGCCTGTGCCTTGCCCAGCTTCAAGCCGTGCCACTCGCCGATGACTTCCAACGTCGTCTTCAGCGCATCGGCCGACCAGTCGGCGAGTACGTCGTACGCTGCAATCGAATCGCGCAGCACGGCAACGGTTTCCGGCGATCTCATCGTCGTGGTCCACGCAACCTGGTCGATGACCGGGTCGGCGAGGAACAGGAAGTCGACCACGCCGGCAGCGTCGGCCAACGTGACGCATCGAGGCTGGATATGTGGCGCCATCGCAAGGAACATCTGCTCGTCGAAACGGTGGGCCGGGAACGGTGCACTCTCGGCGAGCAGCCACGGACGGCAGGCTTCGGCGAACTGCTCGACGCTCATTTGGCGGATGTACTCGCCATTGAATGCAGCCAGTTTCTTCAAATCGAAGAAAGCCGGCGAGTGGTTCACGTCCTCCAACAGGAAGTCGCCTTCGATCTGCGACCATGGCTGAATCTCTTCGCCCTTCGGCGTCCAGCCCAGCGTCATCAAGTAGTTCACCATCGCCTCGGGCAGGTAGCCCTCTTCGCGGTACTGCTCGAGGGCGACCTTGTCGCGGCGCTTGGAAATCTTTTTGCGTTGTTCGTTGACAAGCAACGGCAGGTGCGCCCACAGCGGCGGTTCGTGGCCCAGCGCCTGCCACATCATCTGCTGCTTGGGCGTGTTCGACAGGTGCTCCTCGGCGCGCAGCACATGGCTGATGCGCATGTTCATGTCATCAACGACGTTGGCCAGCAGGAACATCGGGCTGCCGTTGCCGCGCAGCAGGACAAAGTCTTCGATCAGTGCGTTGTCGAAATCGACATCACCGCGGACCAGGTCGTGTACGACAGTGCTACCGGCGGGCACTCGAAAGCGCAGGACGTTGCCGGGCTCGGGGCGCAGGCCGCGATCGCGTGACCAGCCCTGATAACCCTGGTTGCCTTCAGCCTTGTTGCGAACCTCCACGTCGGCGGCGGTCATGTCGCAGTAGTAGGCGTGGCCACCATCGAACAGCTGCTGCGCCGCGGCAACGTGGGCTGCCGCCAGCCCGCTCTGGAAGTAGGGGCCTTCGAAATGCGGGTCGTCACTGCTGATACCAATCCAGGCCAGCGCGTCGATAATGCCCTGCGTCCACTCCGGCTGGTTGCGCTCCGCGTCGGTGTCTTCGATACGCAACACAAAGGTGCCACCAAGACGGCGCGCGAGCGCCCAGTTGAACAGTGCGGTGCGCGCGCCACCCACGTGGAAGTAGCCGGTGGGCGACGGTGCGATTCGAAATCGAGGGCCAGTCATGCGTGTCCGAGGCTACCCGCCGGGCCCGCGGCGGCTCGGGCGCCAATCCTTCCGGCTGTGTGTCAAAACCTAGGACTCACAACTCCTGGTCACCGCCAGAAAGCCTTTCCGTAGAACGGGGGTCACGCGAGCAGGGCGAGGTTGCGGAGTTGACGGAGAGCCACGGACAGTGTGGTCAGGTCGTGGGAGTCCACGCGGCGAATCTCGGTAAACAGGGTGCGCGCACGGGCGATCATCCGCTCGCTCGTCGCCATCCATTCGGCAACCGAGCCGGCGGTGATGGCGTCCTCCGCCAGATCGGCGAGTGCGGCGAGCAGGTCGTCACGCAGTGCCGACCGGGCCTGCGTCTGCCAACGACTACTGCGCGGCAGGCGACCAATGGCCTCCCATAGCCACCCGAGATCGAGCTGCTCGAAAACTTCCCAGTACATCCCGGCCACGCTGTGCAAGGGTTGCGTGGTCCGCTGCGCGAGATCGACAACATCGAACCCGGTGTGCATCAACGGCCACAGCACACTTCGCTGTGCAAGTGCCTCGGGGATGTTGGCGGCGAGCCGGCCCGCTTCCAAGGCGAACGCCTGCTCGCGCATTCGACCGCGTAGCTGCGCTTCCAAGCCCTGCGAGAGTGTGGCGATGCCAGGCTGAAACTCCGCCACTGCGGCGGCAATATCGATGGGAGCCTTACGGTGTCGCAGCAGCCACATGACCGCCCGCTCGGCCATCGTGCGCAGCTCCAGGAACAGCTCCAGCTGAGCGTCGAGCTTGACGGTGCCACCCAGCGCGTCCACCCGCTCCCACAGGTCGACGATGCCGAAGATGTCGCGCACCGCCACCCAGGCGCGAGTGATCTCGACCACCCCCAACCCAGTCTCTTCGCTGAGCCGATGGTCGAAGGAGATGCCGGACAGGTTGACGAGCTGGTTGCACACCTGGGTAGCGACGATCTCGCGACGGAGGCGGTGGGTGACGATCTGGTCGTGGAACTCGCGTTGCAGTCGCTGCGGGAAGTAGCGCACGAGATCCGGCTCCAGGTACGGGTCGTCAGGCAGATCGCTGCGCACCATCTCGGCCACGTTGGCCGTCTTCGTGTACGCCAACAGCACCGAAAATTCCGGGGTGGTGAGGCCGGTGCCAGCGGCCTGCCGTTCCGCGATCTGACGATCAGTTGGCAAGAATTCCAGTGCCCGGTTCAGCCAGCCTTCGCTCTCCAACGTGTTGAGGTACCGGCTGTGCACATTGACCATTGGCAGCGCCTGGCGACGGGCGATAGCGAGCGCGAGGGTCTGCGCCCGGTTGTCGTCGAGTACCAGTTCGCCGACCTCGTCGGTCATGTCGGCGAGTACCTCGTTGCGCTGCTCAACCGTGAGCGCTCCGCTGGCCACGGCCGCACCGAGAGCGATCTTGATATTGACTTCGTGGTCGCTGCAGTCCACACCGGCCGAGTTGTCGATGGCATCGGTGTAGATCAGGCCGCCCGCAAGCGCGTACTCAACACGCCCGCGCTGCGTGAAGCCAAGGTTGCCACCCTCCCCCACCATCTTGCAACGCAACTCGGTGCCGTTCACACGCAATCCGTCGTTGGCGCGGTCGCCCACGTCGGCGTGCGTTTCGCTGGCGGCCTTCACGTAGGTGCCGATGCCGCCGTTCCACAGCAGGTCGACCGGTGCGCGCAGAATCACGGAAAGCAGCTCGTGTGGGGCGACCGATTCGCGGTCGGTGCCCAACCGCCTGCGCGCCGCATCGGTGAGATCGATGGTCTTCAGCGTGCGCGGGTACACGCCGCCGCCGGCTGAGATGAGCGAGACGTCGTAGTCGGCCCAGCTACTGCGTGGCAGGGCGAACAGTCGCTGGCGTTCAGAGAACGACACCGCCGGGTCGGGGTTGGGGTCGATGAAGATGTGCCGATGGTCGAAGGCCGCGACGAGCTTGACGTGCGGCGACCGCAGTAGACCGTTGCCAAACACGTCGCCGCTCATGTCACCGATACCGATCACGGTGAGCTGGTCGCGATCGACATCCTTGCCGATCGCGGCCGCATGGCGTCGCACGCTCTCCCACGCACCCCGCGCGGTGATGCCCATCACTTTGTGGTCGTAACCAACACTGCCACCGGAGGCGAATGCATCGCCCAGCCAGAAGCTGTAGTCCGCGGCAATCTCGTTGGCGATATCGCTGAAGGTCGCTGTGCCCTTGTCGGCGGCCACCACCAGGTACGGGTCGTCGCCATCAAGGCGAACGGTCGCGGGTGGTGGCACGATCTGATGATCCACAATGTTGTCGGTGAGGTCGAGCAAGCCGGCGATGAACTGGCGGTAGCAGGCCACCCCTTCGGCCCGAAACTGGTCGGGCGCCGTGGGCGGCCGTTTCAGCACGAAGCCACCCTTCGCACCCGTGGGCACGATGACCGCGTTCTTCACAATCTGCGCCTTCACCAGCCCCAGGACTTCGGTGCGGAAATCCTCCCGACGGTCGCTCCATCGAATGCCACCGCGAGCGATGCGGCCATTGCGAAGATGAACGCCTTCGACACGGGGTGAGCACACCCAGATCTCGAACAGCGGTCGCGGCAGCGGAAGGTCGGGCACCTTGCTGGTGTCGAACTTGAACGCGATCACATCGCGGTAGCCGGCATTCGGGCCAGAACGGAACGCGTTGGTGCGCACGGTCGCTTCGATGAGCGCCAACAGCGCACGCAGGGTGCGGTCGTCGTCGAGGCTGGGAACTGCATCAAGCGCCTCGAGAATTCCGGCGCGAGCGACATTGGCCTCGGCGCTGCGGTCACCGCTATCGGGGGTGAACCGTGCGGTGAAAAGCTGGATCAACTGTGTCGCGATGCCCGCATGACGTACCAGGGTGGTCTCGATGTACTGCTGGCTGAAGGGGAAGCCCACCTGGCGCAGATAGCGCGAATAGGCACGCAGCAGCTCCACCTGGCGAGCGGTGAGGCCAGCGCGCAGCACGAGCCGGTTGAGCCCATCGACTTCCACCGTGTTGTTGAACTCGGCGATGAACGCGCGCTGGACTTCGGCCTGCGCTGCGGGTGTCAAGTCGATATCGACGGGAATTTGCACCCCCACGTCGTGCAGCCACACACCGCGCCCATCGAGCTGAAAATTGAACGCACGCTCGTCGATCGCGCGAAAGCCGAGCTGATCGAGCAACGGCAGCAGGTCCGCAATCGGTATCGCAGACCCTGCGTGATACACCCGAAAGCGCCACTCGGTGCTGCTGGCCTCGGTGAAGTGCAGCATCGCTGTTTCCACGCTGTGGTCCGCGTCGCTCGACGCAAGTCGGTCGATGATGGGGAGGTCGATGGCCGCGCTATTCGGCCAGTTCAGCTCGTCGTAGCCGGCTGGAACTACCGGCAGCAGACGATCAAGAAGCGCATTTGCCTGCGCCTCGCCAACCTGCGCCACGACTACGTCACGGGTTGCGGCTGCCCAGTCGACAGCCACCTGCCCGACGGTTCCCTGAATGCTCACTGCTGTCCCTTCCCGACCACGCTGTCGCGAACTAGGTGCCGCCAGTGTGCCACAGGGCTCGTTGGCGCACTGGCGATCGGTGGCGGGTATGGTCGACCTATGGCTCAGATGAATGTCCTCGGCGAGGAACTCCAGTCGTGCTCACTCGACCCGGTCACCGGCTACTATCGCACGGGCTGCTGTGAGAACCATGGCGACGACCCCGGCATGCATGTGGTGTGCGTGGTGTGCACCGACGAGTTCCTGACGTACTCCACGAGCGTCGGCAACGACCTCAGTACACCCATGCCGCAATACGGCTTCAGCGGTCTCACCGCGGGCGACCAGTGGTGCCTCTGCGCCAGTCGCTGGCAGGAAGCGTTCGAAGCCGGCAGCGCCCCCAACGTACGCCTTGCATCCACTCACCTGTCGGCGTTGGAATACTGCTCGCTCGCTGATCTGCGCTCACACGCGGTCGACGCCGCCACCTGACTGGAGCACCGTGAGCAGTGACTACCCCGTCCCCCTCGTTGACCTCACACCGTGGTTCGACGGTAGCGACCGCTACGGCGGAGCGCACGCAGTGGACCGGGCGCTGACATCGGCGGGGTTCTTTCTGGTGACCGCCAACAGTGTCGACCTCACGCTGCTGGCACACACTCGTGGACGAGTGGCCCTGCGAGGCGACAACGTGTGGCCCTGTCAGCCCGCCGGCTTTCGCGCCACAGTCACGCGCTACATCGCGGCAATGGACGACGAGATGCCAGGGGACGACGAGATGCCAGGGGACGACCGGCCGTGAGCGAGCACGCGCAGCAGATTGTGCCTGCACCTGTGCCTGTTCCAGCGCCGCTGCTGCGCGGTTGGGCGCATCTCGTCTCCTTCCCGGTGTGGATGGCGGGTGGTCTGGCGATGGTGGCGCTCACCAACGTGCACCCCTCCGGACGCGTGTTGCTGGCGATCTACGTCGTTGGCACCGGCACCATGTTCGGCGTGTCGGCGCTGTACCACCGAGTTCGCTGGCAGCCCAGGGCGAAAGCGTTGATGCAGAAGTTCGATCGCTCAGCGATCTTTCTCGCGATTGCCGGCGGCTACACCCCAATTGCATTCGTCTGTCTCGATGGGTGGGTGCGCGTTGCGGTGCTGACCGCCGCATGGGGTGGAGCAGCGGTGGGAATCGCGTTGCACTGGATGCCACACGTCTCGAAGGTGTGGCGCGGCTCCAGTTACATGATTGTCAGCTGGTCGGCGCTGTTCGTGTTTCCGCAATTGGCACACGGGTTGGGTGCCCGCGGGTTCTCGCTGCTGCTCGCCGGCGGCGCCTGCTACACGATCGGCGCGGTGGCGTTGGCCACTCGCTGGCCGAACCCGTGGCCGCGAGTCTTCGGCTTCCACGAGGTGTTCCACGCATTCACCGTTGTCGCGGCGGCGCTCGTCTTCGTCGCAGTCGGTTCCGCCGTCGTGCCGCAACTATAGAAGGTGCCGCGATTACGAAGGCGCCACCGACGCCAACGCACCATGCGACGAGTGGGCCGCGACGAAGTCTTCGATGCGAAACGGGCTGCCCCAGTCACGAAGCAGAGCGTCAACGTCAGTGACAGGAATCTGTGAGCCGTCGGACCGATCAATGATCGACAAGGTGTACCCATGGTCCTCGAAAAATCGAAGGTGTTCCCGCGGCGCAACTCCACCGACGCGCTGCGTCATCTCGCATGAAAACTCGAAAACGATCACTGGGTGGTCGCGCTCGATCATCTCCACCGCACCGCGCATCACCTTCGGCTCTGCACCCTCGACGTCCATCTTGATGACGTCCACGTGCGCAATGTCGAGATCGTCGAATCGCACCGTCGGCACGATCGTCACCGCAGGGTCGATGAAGCTGGGGTCGTTCCCCCATGCAAAGCCACCGTTGGAGCCGATCGCCGAACGGAACGCTGCGAACCCTGTGCGCTCGCTCAACGCAAACGGCAGCAGCTCGACGTTCGTCAAGTTGTTGCGCTGCACCGTGTGAGCAATCAGGCGAGCGTTGTCAGGGTTTGGCTCAATCGCATACACGCGGCCGGCAGACCCAACAATCGACGAACCAACGACCGTGTGCCACCCGACATTGGCGCCGATGTCGACGAACACGGACCCGGCCGTCAGGTATTTCCGCAGCACGTGGACGACCTGTGGCTCCCACTCCCCGGCTTCGATGATGTGCGCCGACACCGACTGGTCGGCAGTGTCCAACGCGACATCGATGCCGCCGACCGACACATAGGCGACATCTCCGGGTGAAAGCCGCACCGAGAATGGAGTGGGTGTGCTGTGCTGATTCGCCTGCCCCAGCGCCCGACGGACAGTCGTCGCGGTGACGTCGTGAGCACTGAGTGTCTCGTGGATCAATGCGTCGCCATTGCCATCTGGGAACAGCAGCCGCACCAGCCGATCAGCTTCGACACTACGAAGGTCGTTCTCGCACTGAGCCAACGGCGCCGACCGCGGCGCGGTGGCCCGATGCACGGCACGCTTGAGGCGCGACCCCGTGTGAAGAAGCCACTGAGTCGCACGGTGCACCATGCCCTCAGTCTGCCAGCTGCGATTCGGTGACAGGTTCGTTAGCTGAACAGCTTCTTGGCGATGACCATTCGCTGGATCTGGTTGGTGCCTTCGTAGATCTGGGTGATCTTGGCGTCGCGCATCATGCGTTCCACCGGGAACTCGTTGGTGTAGCCGTAGCCGCCGACGAACTGCACTGCATCGGTGGTCACCTGCATTGCGGTGTCGGAGGCGAAACACTTCGCCATCGCGCCAGCCATCGAGAGTTCGCCGCGCGGATCGCCTTCGTCGGCGATGGCGCACGCTCGATAGACCAGCGCGCGGGCCGCCTCGATCTTCATCGCACAGTCGGCAGCCATCCACTGCAGACCCTGGTTCTCTGAGAGCGGCCTGCCGAAGGTGCGACGTTCCTTCATGTAGCTCACCGAGTAGTCGAGCGCGCCCTGCGCGACACCGACCGCTTGGGCGCCGATCGTTGGGCGGCTCCGATCGAGGGTGTGCATCGCAGCCGCAAAGCCCTCACCCACCTCGCCGATTCGGTTGGCGTCAGGGACGCGCACTTCATCGAGACGAATGACACCTGTGGGCGAACCCTTGATACCCAGCTTTTCTTCCAGCTTGTCCACCTGCACGCCCCACTCGGCCTCCACCAGGAAGGCGGTGATGCCCTTGTGACGATCAGCTGACGTGCGAGCAAACACGGTGTACAGATCGCTGATGCCAGCGTTGGTGATCCAGCACTTCGTGCCGCTGATGATCCAACTGTCACCGTCGGCAACGGCTTTGGTGGTCATTGAAGAAACGTCGCTGCCGGCGTCGGGCTCGCTGAGGCCATAGCTGCACTGGCTTTCACCGCTGCAGATGCGCGGGATGTACTTTGACTTCAACTCGTGCGAGCCGAAGTTGATGACGGGCAGCATTCCCAGTTTAGAGATCAGGAACTGCAGGCTGGTGGAGACACAGGCCCGCGCAAGCTCCTCGGCCACGATCGCCTGGTCCACCAACGAGGCGCCGCTGCCGCCGTACTCCTCGGGGTAGCTGAGTGCGGTGAGCTCCATCGACTTCAGCGCTTCGAACGTCTCCCACGAATACTCCGCCGCGCGATCAATGTCGCCGGCGAGCGGAGCGATCTTGGCTTCGACGAACTGACGAACCACTGAACGGAACTCGCGCTGCTCGTCGGACAAAGTCATTGGTTGCGGCGTCATTGATTGCGACATTCGCCAATCGTGGCACGGCAAGGCGATTTCTGCCGAATGTCCAATCCAATTTGCGGAGGGCAACGAAGAGAGTGCATGCCCACCAGCGACACACTCGAGAGCCGCACGGCCGTTCCCGGCCGCCTGGCCGCCACCTCCAGCGGGTTGCTCGCCGGAGCTGCTGCTCTCGCCACCGGCGAGTTTGCGGCAGGCTTCGTCGCTGATTGGCAAAGCCCGGTCGTCTCCGTCGCCGAGGCCGTCATTGACGCTGTGCCCCGCTCCGTCAAGGAGTTCGCGATCGCGACGTTTGGCGAGAACGACAAGATCGCCCTCGTAGTCGGCATCCTCGCCTTTAGCGTTGTCTTCGCAGCCATCCTTGGCCTGCTCGGACGCCGCCGCCCGTTGATCCCTGCCATCGGCTTCGCCGCCTTCGCCGCCGTTGGGGTGTGGGCTTCACAGACCGCTACCGGCTCGCCCCTCTCGTCCGTGATTCCCAGCGTGCTCGCTGGAGTTGCCGGTGCGGGCACCTATCGCCTGCTCTACCACCTCGCCAGCCCGACAGCAGCCACAACTCCAACCATCGAGATTGAAGCCGCCAACGAGCAGACCAATGACAACCAGACCGACGATGACCCAGCAGCCATGGCAGCGGCGACGCCCGAGATGACCACGAAGAACGGTGCCTCCTCCCGCCGCTCCTTCCTCATCGTTTCGGGCGCCGTCGCCGCCGGCGCCGCGCTCGCCACCACGGCCGGACGAGCGCTTCGCACCCGCTTCGACGCCAGCGCCTCTCGCAACGCCGTCGTGCTGCCAAAGGTGTCCGACCCGCTGCCCGCAACCCCCGCCACAGTGGCCGCCGACGGCCCGGGCATCTCACCGTTCTTCACCCCCAACGCCAACTTCTACCGAGTCGACACCGCCCTCGCTGTGCCGCAAGTACGCACCGAGGATTGGGAACTGAAGGTCACCGGCATGGTCGACAAGCCCCTGCGCCTGTCGTACGCCGACCTCCTTGCGCGCAACCTTGTCGAGGAAGACATCACCCTCACCTGCGTCTCCAACACCGTCGGCGGTCAGCTCACCGGCACCGCCCGCTGGCTGGGCCTCCCGCTCAGCGAACTCCTTGACGAGGCTGGCGTGCAGACCGGCGCCGACCAGATCGTCGGACGCTCGGTCGACGGCTACACAGGCGGCTTCCCCCTCGCAGCGGCCTACGACCGCCCCACCCTGATTGCGATCGGGATGAACGGCCAGCCGTTGCCCATCGACCACGGTTTCCCCGCTCGCCTGATGGTCCCCGGCTTGTACGGCTACGTCTCGGCCACCAAGTGGCTCACCGAGATTGAGCTCACCCGCTTTGCTGACTTCGACCAGTACTGGGTGAAGCGTGGATGGGACCAGGAAGCCCCGATCAAGACGATGTCTCGCATCGACGCCCCCCGCACCCTGGCAAAGATTGCCGCTGGCAAGTTCGTCATCGGTGGCGTCGCCTGGGCTCAGACAGTCGGCATCTCAATGGTCGAAGTGGCCATCGATGACGGCGACTTCGTCGAGGCCGAACTGGCCGACGACTGGAGCGAGAACACGTGGCGCCAGTGGCGGCTGGAGTGGGATGCACCGGCCGGTCGCCACCGCATCACCGTTCGGGCAACTGATGCCAACGGCGAGCTGCAAACCGATCAACGTGCCGAGCCTTTTCCCAACGGCGCCAGCGGCTGGATGTCCATCTTCGTCGACGTCAACTGACGTCGACTCCCTCTCCACGGGCCATCAGGCTCGTGGGAAACCAACACGGCTCAGCGTGAACCGTGAACCAACCAATCCCCCCGAAATCCACTGAGAAAGAGGAACCCCCCATGAAATCCAGGAAGCTTCTCCGAGGCATGTTTGCCATCGCAGCATTCTCCATGGTCGCCGCAGCATGCGGTGACAACAAGGAAGCCGGCTCAACAACGGTCGCCCCGGCCGAGTCAGCAGCCCCCGACACAACGGTGACCAGCGACACCACGGCTGCTCCGGCCGACTCGTCGAAGATCTGCTCCGCCGACGCACTCGTTGCCGCAGTTCAGGGTGGCGATTCGGAAGGCACTCTCGAAGGCATGACCAACGAC
>JAYUCY010000023.1:0-11742 GCA_043740085.1 Ilumatobacteraceae bacterium | reverse complement strand
GGGAGCAGTTCCATCACCAGGTTCCGGTCGCCGACCCGACCCGCGGCGACGAGTCGCTCGCCCACTTCCAGCAGCGCCCGGCGAAGGAGGCCAACCGTCCACTCGGCGGTGACAGGACCGTTGTCGTCACGGAGGTCCAGGGCCGACCGCGCGCTCGCCAGCAGTCGATCGAACTCGTCGCGATGTGCCGCTGGCACCAGTTGGCGAACCGTCGCGGTGTGCCGGTCGGTAGCGTCGGACGATGCCAACTCGCGGGCACCCATGATGGTGGCGAAAACGATGTCGGGTCGCTCACCAAGGGTGAACCCGTCCACGTCGTAGCGCGAGACCAAGACCCATCGCCGGTGCTCGAGGTACCGCTCGACCGCTTCGGCGACGGGTGTCGACAGAGCGCACAACTCGGTCAGCGTGGCCGGTTCGGCCCCTGTCGCCGCCACCAGCGCCTGGATCGCCGCAGCCTCACGAAGCGGCCCGCTCGTGGACGGTGAGGCGCCCTGCAGCAGTGGCAGCATCTGTTCAGCTGACAGCCCCCATTGCTCACCCGTGAACAGGTACCGCCCGAGTGGCCCCAGGTCGTAGCCGTGCAACCAGAAGTGGTGTTGCCAGTTGCGGACGCAATTCTCCCAGCAAGCACGCACGTGAGCCATCAGTTCGGCGTCGGGACAGCCCTGCAGCGGCACTGACTGCAACTCCATGTTCCCTGCCACGATCGCAGCGCGCCCGCCGGCGTTCCAATCGGCGATCACTGCGTCCCACGGCTCCTCTTCCAGAACCCTGGTGGCCGTGCGAGCCCTGCGCCGCATCTCTGGGTGGACGCGGGCCGCAAGGCGCAACAGCATCAGCGGAGGCAGCTTCGTCGACGGCTTGTCGGGTCTGATCAGAGGCCGCAGCCGCGAGTACAGGCACCCGTTGACGAACTCAATCGACAACGTCTCCACCGGCGCGCCGAGCTCTGCAAACACCCGTCGCATTGCGACGGGTGACGTCTGGCGCATCAGTTCCTGCACCAGCGGCGTGCATCCGGCCGGCGTATGTGATTGATCGAGCGCCCATTGACCCGGCCCCGGTGGATCCCATGTGACGCTCATCATCCGACCTCCGAGGCGGACGCTACATCGCCAGGGAACTACCCGTTGACGCCCAGGTGGTACACGAACGCCAGGCCTTTGATGCCGTCCCAGTCCACGTCGTTCACCTCGTCGCGGATGAAACCTATGCGAAGGTACAGGCGTTGCGCGCTGGGCATCGATTCCAGCGTGTGAATGCGTAGGCGTTCGCGCCCGTCTGTACACGCGGCGGTGATGCACCACTGCACCATTGCCTCCCCGACCCCTGCTCCCTGCACGCAGGGGTCGACGCCGAAGTAACGGAAACCGGCAGCCTGCTCGTCGTCGAACTCTGCGTGGACACTGTGGTGGTCGGCGACGTAGGTGAGGCAGCCAACCAACCGCCCGTCGGCGAACGCCACCACCACCTGCGCGTCCTGCGCTCGCGCAGCGACATCTCCGAGTTGAAGGTCGTACTCATCGTCGCGTGGATAGCCGGGGAGCGCGAAGAAAGCCTGCTGAACGATGGCGCCAGCCGCAATTGCGTCATCGCCGGTGGCCAACAACCGCACCTCCACGTTCATCGCGGCCATGCGGCGCGCAACTTGGCAGCCGACTGCGACAACGGCTCGGGCAAGGTACGCGCTTCAGCAACCGCTGTCATGAAATTGCCGTCGCCACTCCAACGCGGGACGACGTGAACGTGCAGATGCTCGGTGACGCTGCCACCGGCCGCGCGACCGAGGTTGATACCCACGTTCACCCCACCAGGCTGATACGCCTGCTTCACCGCCCGCACCGCGTCGGTCACGGCCGGCCACAACTCCTCGGCTTCGAGCTGCGACAGCTCTTCCAGATCGTCCAACTCACGGTAGGGCAGCACCATCAGGTGACCCGACGTATAGGGAAACGCGTTGAGGATGGCGAAGGTGTGAGCGCCACGCCACAGGATGAACGACGCCTCGTCGGACAATCCGGACTGAAGGATCTGAGTGAACACGCTGCCCTCAGCGCCGGGCACCCGCGAATCGGCCCCGTTGACGTACTGCGAGCGCCAGCCATTCCAGATGCGATCGAGTTGTGTCACGTCGTGAAATTATCTGGCGGCCAGCAGCGTCACACCGTCGGTTGCCAATTGTTCGCCTCCGCGGCATCACCTGACCGCAAACCCGGGTGAGGGTTAGACGTTGGCGAGTTGGCCGGCGATTTCGGTGTGGAGCCGAGCGATGAACTGATCGACACCGACTCCGCGCTCTATCTCGCCACCGCGAGGGTTCACGCCCACGGTGTTGGCTGCCATGTCGTCGTCGCCGACCACCAGCACGTAGGGGATCTTTTCCATCTTGGCCGTGCGAATGCGCTTGCCCAGTTGGTCGCTTGCGTCGGTGACCTCGACGCGGAAACCTTCGCTCGAAAGGCGCTGCACGACGAGGTCGGCGTACTCCTGGTGGGCGGCCGCCACCGGCAACACGCGTGCCTGCAGCGGTGCCATCCATGTGGGGAAGGCGCCGGCGTAGTGCTCGACGAGCACGCCGAAGAAGCGCTCGACCGAACCGAACAGCGCGCGATGCAACATGATTGGACGGTGGCGGGCGCTGTCGGCACCGACGTATTCCAGCTCGAACCGCTCGGGCAGGTTGAAGTCGTACTGAATCGTCGACAGCTGCCACGTACGGCCGATCGCGTCCTTGACATCGATGTCGATCTTGGGACCGTAAAAGGCAGCGTCGCCTTCCTTGATCTTGTAGTCCAGCCCGTATGCCTCCAACGCCGAACGCAGCGCAGCGGTGGCGTCGTCCCATGCGTCGTCGTCGCCGACGTACTTGAGGGGGTCCTTTGTACTCAAGTTGGCCGTGAATTCGGTGAAGCCGAACGCTTTCAGCACGCTGATAACGAAGTCGAGCAGTGACGCAATTTCATCGGCAGCCTGGTCCCGCGTGCAAAAGATGTGGCTGTCGTCCTGTGTGAAGCCACGAATCCGCATCAGCCCGTGCAGCGTGCCCGCACGTTCGTAGCGATAGACCGTGCCCAGCTCGAACAGGCGCAGCGGCAGCTCACGGTAACTGCGCTGACGACTGCGGAAGATCAGGCAGTGCATTGGGCAGTTCATCGGCTTCATGTAGTACGTGCCGTTGTCCATCTCCATTGGCGGGTACATGCCGTCCCTGTAGAAGTCGAGATGACCCGACGTCTCGAACAGCCGCGCATTGGCCAGATGGGGTGTGAACACGAACTGGTAGCCACCATTGGTGTGGCGCTCGCGGCTGTAGTCCTCCATCAGCTTGCGCACGATGGCGCCCTTGGGGTGCCATACGGCCAGCCCGCCGCCCAGCTCGTGGGGGAAACTGAGCAGGTCCAGTTCGACGGCCAGCTTGCGGTGGTCGCGCTTCTCGGCCTCCTCCAAGCGATGCAGGTGCTCTTCGAGCGCCGACTTCGATTCCCATGCCGTGCCGTAGATGCGCTGCAGCATCGGACCCTTCTCGTTGCCACGCCAATACGCGCCGGCGACCTTCATCAGCTTGAAGTGGCCCAGCTTCGCCGTACCGGGTACGTGCGGCCCGCGACACAGGTCGACGAACTCGGGCGTGTTGCGATAGACGCTGATGGTTTCACCGCTGCCGATCTCGCCAGCGTCTTCGCTGTCGGCGGATCCACTGCTGACGCGCTGAATGATCTCGCACTTGTATGGCTGGTCAGCGAACACTTTCATTGCTGCCGCAGCGGGCAGCTCGTCGCGCACGAACGGTTGATTGGCCTTCATGATTTCGCGCATGCGCGCATCGATCGATACCAGATCGGCCTCGTTGAACGTACGACCGTCGGGCAGCTCGAAGTCGTAGTAGAACCCGTCATTGATAGCCGGGCCGATGGAGTACTTGGCGCCCGGGAACAACCGGATGACGGCTTGTGCCAGCACGTGTGCTGTGCTGTGGCGCAGTACGTGGCGGCCTTCATCGGTATCCGCCGTAATGATGGCAACCGTTGCGCCGGCAGGAAGCTCGCGACCCAGGTCCCATTCCTCACCATTGACGACGGCGGCGACTGCGGCCTTGGCCAGCCGGGAACCGATCGACTCCGCCAAGGTGGTCGCAGTCGCACCTGCGAGCAGGGAGCGTTGCGAACCATCCGGAAGTGAAATCGTGATCTCAGCCATAGTCTGCTCAGTCTACGGCCGGCCACCAATCCGGCCCGAGGCAATTAGGTTGCGGTTCGGGAGCGCAGAATCAGTCGCCGGCAGCGGCGCTGACGGCAATGCGGCTGGCGTCGGCGTCGCTGACCGTGGCCACCTTGGCAGCAACCGTCGGCTCGGTCTCGGCGGTTTTGCCGGAATACACGTTGCGGTATTCCTGGCCGGTGAGTTCGCGAATCTCGAACATCAGCTCGTCGGTGATCTGGCGGAGCACCATGTGGTCATCGCCGCGGTTTTTGTAGCGAGCAGCATTGATGGGGCGACCGACCTTGATGGTGCAATCCATTCGAACCCTGGGCATCTTCGCATCGGGCGGCTGAATCTCGCGAGTGCCAATCACGCCCACCGGAAAGATCGGGCAGCCGACCTTGAGCGCCAGCCGAGCCGCGCCCGTGCGGCCCTTGTACAGGTACCCGTCGCGACTACGCGTGCCCTCCGGGAAGATGCCGAAGAACTCGCCGCGGCGCAATACTCGCTCGGCAGTATCCAACGCGGCTTGGCTCTTGTCGCCGCCACCCCGGTCGATCGGGATCATGCCCATCGCCGGGAAGACGTACTTGGTCTTCCACGAATCCATGTACTCGGCCTTGCCGACGAAGCTGATGTTGCGCGGCACGTGCAGCATCAGGAAAGCGGAATCCAGGAAACTGATGTGATTTGGACACAGAATGGCCGGGCCTTCAGCAGGCAGCTGATCGAAGCCTTCCAGGTGGAACCGCCACAACTGCTTCGCCACCGGTCGCACTACGCGCCGAAATCGAGACTGCAGCTTTCCGGCTCCCTGAGCGTTCATGCCCTGCAACGCTCCGACGTCATGTCGCGGAGCATAGTCGCCAGCAACCTCTAGAGCAGTACGCCCAAAAGTGCTGCCGCATCGTGCACGCCCAGCCCTGCAGCAGCAGCTGCATCCACTGCAGCCAGCGCCGATGGCGTGTCGAGGTCGTCATCGAGCGCGGTGCGTACTTCTTCAACGACGCCACTTTCACCACTGGTAGCGCCCCAGGCTGCCAGCCGGGCAGCGTTGCGCGGCATCAGCGTGTCGTCCCATTCCCACTCGCGGCGGTAGTGGTGCTCGATGATCGCGAGGCGAATAGCCCGTGGGTCCCACTCGGTGCGCAATTTGTCGACAAACACCAGATTGCCAAGGCTCTTGGACATCTTGTGGCCGTCCATGAACACCATCGCGACGTGCATCCAGTGCTTCACGAACTGCTCGCCGGTGGCCGCTTCGCTCTGCGCACGCTCGCACTCGTGGTGCGGGAAGATGAGGTCGCTGCCGCCACCGTGCAGGTCGATGGTGGTGCCCAGCTCGCGCAGCGCAAGCGCGCTGCACTCGATGTGCCAGCCCGGGCGACCGGGGCCCCACATGGTGTCCCAACTGGGTTCGTCGGGCAGCGACGGATGCCACAGCACGAAGTCGAGCGGGTGCCGCTTGTGCGGATCGCCGATGTTGCCGCCGCGCTCGCGGGCGTAGTCCATCATCTGTTCTTCGGTGTAGTGGCTGACCGTTCCGAACGACGGAAACTTCGACACGTCGAAGTAGACGCTGCCGCCAGCTTCGTACGCAAAGCCGCGATCCAGCACCATCCCGATGAAGCCGCGAATGTCGGGGATGGCACTTGACGCACGCGGCGAGCTAGCGACGGGCAATGCATTGAGCGCCACCATGTCGCGCTCAAAGCGAGCTTCCTCGCCAGCAGCAAGATCGAGATAGTGGACACCAAGCTCGCGAGCTTTTGCGAACAGCGGGTCGTCAACGTCGGTGACGTTGCGCACGCACTTGACGGTGTGGCCCATGTCGATGAGCCGACGCTGTACGACGTCGTAGTTGATGAAGGTGGCGGCATGACCCAGGTGTGTGGCGTCATACGGAGTGATCCCGCAGGTGTACATGAGCACCTGCTCACCGGGCTCGAAGGGCACTACGGCCTGACGGGCGGTGTCGTACAAACGCATCGTCACGCTGGCGACGCTACTTCCTTGGCGGCCGTCTCGGCCGCCTCGGCGGCGGCAGTCTTCGCCGCTGCCTTTTCCACCCGCGGATCGCCCTTGATACCGGTCAGCTTGGGGGCAACGCGCGTCTTGTAGCGCACATTCAACTGCAGCAGCACTGCGGTGAAGGCTTCAATAGCGGTGGCATTCGACAACTCGCCAGCGTCGAGCGGCCGAC
Organism: Ilumatobacteraceae bacterium; assembly: GCA_043740085.1. Taxonomy (GTDB): domain Bacteria; phylum Actinomycetota; class Acidimicrobiia; order Acidimicrobiales; family Ilumatobacteraceae; genus UBA668. Next base: position 5,336 of record JAYUCY010000023.1, on the reverse strand, counting down.
AGCCGGGAATCGCCGACACGATGTCGCTCATTGTCAGCACCGCTGCTGCGTCGTCGCCACAGATCAGGACATCACTGTCGATCGGCTGGCCGATGTGGCCCAGCTCGGTGGCTGGCAGGTGGTGAAACGCGGCCACAACACGGCAGCTCGGAACGGCAGCCTGCACGTGCGCAGCCACACTGCCGCGCGGCGGCACCAAGGGCTGGAACTCGTGACCGACGCGCACGAGCGCATTGGCCATACTGACCACAATTTTGCCGGCGAGCGCCGCGGCGTTCTCCTGTGCGGTCGTCGCCGCCGAATCCCAGGGGGTGGCGATGACGACAATGTCGCAATCAGCCGCGGCAGCGTTGTCACCATAAGAGAGTCGCGGCGCCAGGTCCGGCCACTTCTCCACCAGGCTGTCACGTGCCTCCATCGCGCGGTACTTCGAACGCGAGCCAATGACGGCGTCGTAGCCAACCGATGCAAGCCGCGCCGCGAGGGCGCTGCCGGCGGGGCCGGTACCTCCAAGAATGCCAATACGCATCCAGTCAGCCTTGCACACCGGTCGCTCGCGGTTACAGTCGCCGACATGGGCCTCCTCACTGGCAAGAACATCGTGATCACCGGCGTCCTCACCGACGCTTCACTGGCATATGGCGTGGCACTGCTGGCACAGCAGGAGGGCGCCAACATTGTCCTCACCGGTGCCGGGCGCGCCCTCAGCCTGACGCAACGCACTGGGCGCAAGCTGCCCGCGCCGGTCGACGTCTTTGAGCTGGACGTCACCAACCCCGAGCACCTCGTTGCCGTGCGCAACGCGCTCGCAGAGAAGTGGGGCCGCGTCGATGGCGTGCTGCACAGCATCGGGTTCGCGCCCGAGGCATGCCTGGGCGAAGATTTCCTGGCGCCACAGTGGGCCGACGTCGCCGTGGCACTGCATGTCAGCGCGTACTCGCTGAAGGCGCTGGCCGAGGCGTTCGTTCCGTTGATGACGTCGGGAGGTGCGTTTGTGGGCCTCGACTTCGACAACACCGTTGCCTGGCCGGCCTACAACTGGATGGGCGTCGCCAAGTCGGCCCTAGAAAGCGTCAGCCGCTACCTGGCCCGCGAGCTGGGGCCGCAGGGCATCCGCAGCAACCTGGTCGCGGCCGGCCCGGTGAAAACAATGGCAGCGAAGAGTATCCCCGGCTTCAAGAAGTTCGAAGACATCTGGGACGACCGTGCGCCGCTGGGGTGGGACGTCACCGACTCCTCAGCTGTCGCCAAGGCCTGCGTGGCACTGCTCAGCGACTGGTTCCCCGCCACCACCGGCGAAGTCGTGCATGTTGACGGCGGCTACCACGCCGTTGGCGCCTAACCCACGTGAATCGGCTCGCCGACGAAACCTCGCCGTATCTGCGCCAGCACCGTGACAACCCGGTCGATTGGTATGCGTGGGGGCCGGAGGCGTTCGCCGCGGCCAAGGAACGAAACGTCCCGATCCTGCTGAGCGTCGGCTACTCGGCGTGCCACTGGTGCCACGTGATGGCTCACGAGTGCTTCGAGGACGCCGAAGTTGCCGAACAGATGAACCGGCTGTTCGTCAATGTCAAGGTCGACCGCGAGGAACGTCCCGACGTTGACGCCGTGTACATGGACGCGGTGCAGGCAATGACGGGCCGCGGCGGCTGGCCGATGACGGTCTTCATGAACCCGCAGGGCGAGCCGTTCTATGGCGGCACCTACTTCCCCAAGCCGGCGTTTCTGCAACTCACGGCCGCAGTCGACGACGTGTGGCGCACCCGCCCCGACGATCTGCGCCAGAACATCACCGCTCTCGGCGAGGCCCTGACCCGCTCGGCCAGCGTGCTGCCGGTCGCAGACTATCCGGGACCCGAGATTGTCGAGTCGGGACTGTCCCAGCTCGCGTCCCAGTTCGATCCACAATGGGGCGGCTTCGGCAGTGCTCCGAAATTCCCCTCGACAATGAGTCTTGATCTCATCGCCCGCTCGCTCATCACGACACCAGATGCACAGCGGCTGGCGTTGCTGACCACTTCGCTGGACGCGATGGCCAGTGGCGGCATCTACGACCACCTCGGCGGCGGGTTCGCCCGCTACTCGGTGGATGCCCAGTGGCTGGTGCCGCACTTCGAAAAGATGCTCTACGACCAGGCGCTGCTCATTCGCGTGTACACGCACGCCGCGCTGCTCACCGGCGACGCGCGCTATCGGCAAGTCGTCGAGGAGACGGTGGAGTACGTGCTGCGCGACCTACGCCACCCCGACGGCGGCTTCTATTCGGCGCAAGATGCCGACTCGCCAGATGCCGATGGGCACGGCCATGAAGGGTTGTTCCACACGTGGACGAGCGACGAGGTGCGCGCCGTACTTGGCCCCGACGCCGACGCCGCGCTCGACTGGTACGAGTTCACCGACGGCGGTAACTTCGAGGGCCGCACAATCCCGGCGCGGTTGCTCCATCGCGGCCACCTGGCTCGTCCGGCACACGTTGACGCAGCCCGCCAACGCCTGTTCGATGCACGCACACAGCGTCTGCAACCAGGCCTGGACGACAAGGTGCTGGCGGAGTGGAACGGGCTCATGCTGGCGGCATTGTGCGAGGCGGCGGCCGCCTTCGACCGCGCCGACTGGACCGCTGCCGCCACGGCCAACGGTGAGTTCCTGCTTCGCGAACTGCGCCGTCCAGACGGCCGCTGGTATCGCTCGTGGCACGCAGACGGCCATCCGCAGGCCCGCCATTCTGCGCTGGCAGCAGACCACGCCACGCTCATCGACGGCTTCACACGCCTTGCCGAGCTCACCGGCCAGGCACGCTGGATCGAAAGCGCTCGCGAGATAGTGGACGTGCTGCTGGACCACTTCTGGGACGTCGACCGCGGCGGGCTGTTCACCACACCCGACGACGGCGAACAGTTGGTGGCGCGGCAGAAGGAACTGCTGGACAACGCCACGCCATCCGCCAATTCGACGGCGGCCGTAGCGCTCGCCCGCCTGGGGGCACTCACCGGTGAGGCCCGCTACACCAATCACGCCGACCAAATCATTCGCCTGCTGGCGAGGGCCATCCCGCAATCCCCCTCCGCCTTCTCACAGGCATTGACCGCCATCGCCTCACGCCTCGCGGGCATCACCGAGATCGTCATCACCGGTGACCGCCCAGATCTGCTGGCCGAAGTGCGCCGCCACTGGCTACCTGATGCCGTCGTTGCCTGGGGCGAGCCGTACGACAGCCCGCTGTGGCACCAGCGCCGCGACGGCGCCGCATTCGTGTGTCGCGATCATGTCTGTCAGCTCCCTGCTGACAAAGTGACAGACCTCGCCGCGCAACTGCCCTGACGTCTGCGACACATCGTCCAACCCGGGCGGAGAGATTTCCATCTCTCGGCAAGAGCGCCGGGTGTTACCGCCCGGAGCTCTCCAGGATGTGCACACCGCACGCCGAGCCGAGGCCGATGACATGGGCCAAGCCCACCTTGGCACCGTGGATCTGGCGATCGCCAGCCTCGCCACGCAGGTGGTGGCAGACTTCCCAGACGTTCGCGATACCGGTGGCCGCGATCGGGTGGCCCTTGGACTCCAAGCCGCCCGAGACGTTGACCGGCATACTGCCCTCGCGCCACGTGGCACCCGAGTTGAAGAAGTCGGCAGCGCCGCCTTCCTCACACAGCATCAAGTTGTCGTAGTGCACCAGCTCGGCGGTGGCGAAGCAGTCGTGCAGCTCGACCAGGTCGAGATCTGACGGTCCGATGCCGGCCTGCTCGTATGCAATCTTGGCCGCGTTGCGCGTGAGGGTGTTGACGTTGGGCAACACCTGGCAGCCCTCTTCGTATGGGTCGCTGGTCAGCACCGACGCCGAGACCTTGATGGCGCGACGCTGCTGCTCCAGTGACATCGTGCGCAACTTTGCCCCGCTGACCACGACCGCCGCCGCCGCGCCATCGCAGTTGGCGCTGCACATCGGGCGGGTGTTGGGATACGCAATCATGATGTCGTTCATGATCTCGTCCAGCGTCATCCGCTTGGTGTATGCGGCCAGCGGGTTCAGTGTGCTGTGCGCATGGTTCTTCTCGCTGATCTTGGCGAAGAGTTCGAAGCTGGTACCGCCGTACTTGTGGCCGTACTCCATACCCACCTGCGCAAACACGCCGGGCATGCTGTCGGTACCAATCCGACCGTCAGTGGTGGCGACGGCGCCGAAGCGGCCCGCCGGGTTCCATTCATTCTTGTCGCTCTTCGGGCGACCACCTGCGCCCAGCAGACCAGCGCCGGCCAGCTTCTCGACACCAACTGCGAGGCCCATATCGACCTCGCCAGACTTGACGGCCATGATGGCCGTGCGCAGCGCAGTCGCGCCGGTTGCACAGGCATTGGCCACGTTGTAGACCGGGATGCCGGTCTGGCCGATCTGCTTCTGTAGCTGCTGGCCGATGCCAGCGTTGGAAGCCATCAGGCAGCCAGCGGCAAGCACGCCGATGTCCTTCATCGTGACCCCGCCGTCGGCCAGCGCGGCGAGTGCCGCCTGCGAGGCGAGGTCGACGATGTCCAGGTCCGGGTACTTACCGAACTTGGTCATGTGAATGCCGAGAATCCAAATGTCATCGCTCATGATGGTCTCCTTCAGTCGAAGTCGTTCAGGTCAACGGAGCAAAGCCGAAGCCGATGGCTTCGGTGCCGTTGTCGTCGGTGCCGATGGTGTACGTGGCCAATGCCACCTTCATGCCCAGCGAGACATGCTCGGGGGACGCTTCCACATTGATGACATTGCCGCGCACGCTGGTGCCATCGCAGTCGACGATTGCCGACACGAACGGCACCGGAACCCCGGGGGCTGCGAACGTCACGATCGTGAACGCCTTGACTTCACCAGTGGTGTCGATTGCGACCGTCTTGAATTCGGTGCCGCTGCAACTGGCACACGCATTGCGGCGACCAAAGAAACGGGCCCCGCAGCTGCCGCATTCGTTGGCCGTAAGGTGCGGCGTGTCGCCAAGCACCAGATAGTCGACAAGGGGGATCTGGTTGGCCATTGCGAACATCTCCAGTGTGCGTCGTTGCTGCGCGCGAACCTAGCCAGCAGGGGGGTTCCGCACCGAGCCGGAGCAGCAGCTACGTCACCAGCGCTGGTGATGGATCACGTCGTCGGCAGCCCGTCGCGGCCGTGTGCGAGCCGAGCCAGACTGCTGGTCGTCAGCAGCCCGATGCCCCAACGCGACAACGCCCACCTGCAGTACGTGCGGCGGCACACCCAGCTCGTCGAGCAGCACCCGCGCATTGCGAAAGATCCCGAAGTACAGCGCGCCCAAACCACGGTCTTCGGCCAACAGCAGCAGGTTCTGCGTGGCCATCGC
>JAYUCY010000022.1:0-11905 GCA_043740085.1 Ilumatobacteraceae bacterium | reverse complement strand
GGAACTCCGGCCCGTTCGTTTGCGAGGGCTATCGCTCGGCGAGCTAAGGTGATACAAGTCCGATACAAGTCCGGCAGCGCACACAGCGCCTCGCCGGTAGGCATGCAGGGAGTTGCGAGATGGCAAAGATCAAGGTCAAGAACCCGATCGTCGAGATGGATGGCGACGAAATGACGCGCATCATCTGGCAGTTCATCAAGGACAAGCTGATCCTGCCCTACCTCGACATCGAGCTGGATTACTACGACCTCGGCATTGAGCACCGCGATGCCACCGACGACCAGGTCACCATCGATTCGGCCAATGCCACCAAGCGCCACGGCGTTGCCGTGAAGTGCGCCACCATCACACCGGACGAACAGCGCGTGGAAGAATTCGGCCTGAAGAGGATGTGGAAGAGCCCCAACGGCACCATCCGCAACATCCTCGGCGGCGTCATCTTCCGTGAGCCCATCGTCATCTCCAACATTCCTCGGCTCGTGCCCGGCTGGACCAAGCCGATCGTCATCGGCCGCCACGCCCACGGCGACCAGTACAAGGCCACCGATTGGAAGGTGCCCGGTGCCGGCACCGTCACCATGACCTATACGCCTGCCGACGGCAGCGCCCCGGTGGAGATGACCATTGCCGATTACGGCGACGACGGTGGCGTGGTCATGGGTATGTACAACTACAACGACAGCATCCGCGACTTCGCCCGTGCGTCGCTGCGCTATGGCCTCAACCGCGGCCTGCCGGTGTACCTCAGCACCAAAAACACCATCCTCAAGGCCTATGACGGCTCGTTCAAGGACATCTTCGAAGAGGTCTACCAGACTGAATTCAAGGCCGAGATGGACGCCGCCGGCCTCACCTACGAGCACCGCCTGATCGACGACATGGTCGCCTGCGCCATGAAGTGGGAAGGAGGCTACGTGTGGGCCTGCAAGAACTACGACGGCGACGTGCAAAGCGACACCGTCGCGCAGGGCTTCGGCTCACTCGGCCTGATGACCAGCGTGCTGATGACCCCCGATGGCAACACCATCGAGGCCGAGGCCGCCCACGGCACCGTGACTCGCCATTATCGCGAGCACCAGAAGGGCAACAAGACCTCCACCAACCCGATCGCCAGCATCTATGCCTGGACTCAGGGCCTGACCTACCGCGGGCAGATGGACGAGACCCCCGAGGTGGTGGCGTTTGCTCAGGCGCTGGAAAACGTGTGCATCGAGGCGGTCGAAGCCGGCGAGATGACCAAGGACCTGGCGCTGCTCATCAGCAAGGACGCACCGTGGCTGACCACGGAGGACTTTCTCGATGCACTGGATCGCCGCCTCCAAGCCAAGATGGCGTAACCCGCTTCGGGGGCCAACGCAGCTGTGCGGTCAGTGAGTGCGCAGGACAGCACCCGTGTCCACCCGGTGGTGGTCGCGGTGGGGATCGAACAATTCGCAACCGTATCGTTGGGCCGCCATGCGCCTGACTGATTTCGACTACGAGCTCCCCGTCGAGCGCATTGCACAACACCCCATCGAGCCGCGCGACTCCGCTCGTCTGCTGGTCGACCAAGGCTCGCGTGCGCCATTGCACCAGCACGTCGCCGACCTGGGGGACTTCCTCCGCGATGGGGATGTGCTGGTAGTCAACGACACCAAGGTGATTCCTGCACGGTTGCGGCTCACGCGGTCTACGGGTGGCGCCGTGGAAGTACTGCTCTTGGAACCGCTTGATGCTCAGCGGCGAACGTGGGAGGCGATGGTTCGGCCCGCGAAGAAGATGCAGCCGTATGAACAGTTGTTTGCCAACGGAGAGCCACTGGTGCGGGTGGTGCGCCGCACGGAGGCTGGCGACACGATGATCATCGAACTGGTGGGGAAGGGCGACCCGCTCGCGCTGCTGGCGGCGCACGGCGAGATGCCACTGCCGCCCTACATCACTGCCCGCCTCGAACGGCCCGATCGCTACCAAACTGTCTACGCGAATCGGCCGGCGTCCAGCGCGGCGCCCACGGCGGGGTTGCACCTGACGCCACAGCTGATCGAGTCGTTCGCCACTCGCGGCATCGAGACCGCCAGGGTCGAGCTGGTGGTTGGGCTGGACACGTTCAAACCGGTGAGCGCAAACGACCCTCGGGACCATCAGATCCACAGCGAGCGCTACAGCGTTCCGGCGGAGGTCATGCAAGCGTGCTCCGCAGCCCGCCGAGTGGTCGCCGTAGGAACCACAAGTGTGCGTGCGTTGGAAAGTGCCGCGACCCTCGGCTCTCCTGAGGGGAGAACACGCCTCTTCATCCATCGCCCGTATGAGTGGAAGGTGGTCGATGCGCTGATGACCAACTTTCATATGCCGCGCACCACACTGCTCATGATGATCGACGCGTTCGTCGGCGCCCGGTGGCGAACCTTGTATGAGGAGGCGCTCCGCGAGCAGTACCGCTTTTTGAGTTTCGGCGACGCAATGTTGCTGGATCGGAGCCTGACATAGTGCATCGCGTCCGATTCGACCTCGTCGCCGCAGATGGCACAGCCCGCAGCGGCGTGGCGCACACGGCCCGCGGCAGCTACCGGACACCGTGCTTCATGCCGGTGGGCACCCGCGGCGCCATCAAGTACCTCAGCGCCGACGACTACGAGCGGCTGGGCGCCGAAATCGTGCTGGGCAACACCTACCACTTGATGCTGCGCCCGGGGGCAGAGACGGTCGCTCATTTTGGCGGTCTGGGCAAGTTTGCCGCATGGCGCGGACTGACGTTGACCGACTCCGGCGGCTTTCAGGTGTTTTCGCTGGAGCCGAAGGTCGACGACGACGGTGTCACGTTCAAGAGCACCTACGACGGCTCATCGCACCGCTTCACACCGGAGATTGCTGTCCACACACAGGAACTGCTGGGCGCCGACATTCAGATGGTGCTGGACGTATGTGCGCCGCTGCCCTCGTCACCCGCTGTCATTCGCCAGGCGCTGGAACGAACCTCGACATGGGCGGCGCGCGCCAAAGCGGTCCACCAGCGGGCCGACCAGGCACTGTTCGGCATCGTGCAGGGTGGCGTCAGCGAGACGATGCGAGTGGAGAGCGCCCAGCGAACTGTGGAGGTGGGGTTCGACGGGTACGCCATCGGGGGACTCAGCGTGGGGGAGACCCGTCACGAGATGCTGCCGGCCCTGGCGGCTGCGTTGGCGCATCTACCCGCCGATCGGCCGCGCTATCTCATGGGCGTGGGCGACCCGGCCAGCCTCGTGGAGGCCGTCGGTCTTGGGGTTGACCAATTCGACTGCGTCATGCAGACCCGCATCGGACGCCACGGTACCGCCATGACCAGTGAGGGCAAGCTGCATGTCAAGAACGCCAGGTTTGCTCTTTCGGATGAGCCGCTCGATCCCACGTGCAAGTGCGAGGTCTGCGCCCGCCACAGTCGTGGCTACATTCGGCACCTTTTCCAGGTGGGCGAGCCCACGGCATCTCGCCTGCTCAGTCTGCACAACATCGCCTGGACGCTGCAGCTGATGGACTCGATGCGTATCGCCATCGCCGCCGGCAAATTCGACGCTCTCCGACGTGACGTTCGTGCCGTTTGGGGGTGAGGGTCTGGGGCTGACCGCCGTTCGGCTGGCTCGCCTGGCTACAATCGCACGTCGGTCAACGAGGCCCCCCAAGCCTCCATCGCAAACATCTGGAACCTCATGCACCTGTCTCTCATCCTCGCCTCGAACCACTCCAACCCGCTGCCCTCGCTCGTCATCTTCATGCTCATCCCGGTGGCGATGTACTTCTTGCTGATTCGTCCGCAGCGCCGCCGCCAGCGCGAGGCCGTTACCTTGCAGAGCGCAATCGCAGTCGGCGATGAGGTCATGACGACTTCCGGCGTCTACGGCTTCATCACCAGCTTCGAGGGCGATATCGCGTGGCTGGAGATCGACGACAACGTGCAGATTCGTATTGCGAAGCAATCGATTCAGCGCAAGGTTGATACGGCCAAGGGCGAGACGGCTGTCCCGACCGACGATGGCACGAAGGCCAAGCAGACAAAGATCGACGACGTCGTCACCACGGACACCACCGCTCCCACCGAGGACTGACCACCTCACATGCGCAGGAAGCTCATTTTCTCGTTGGTGATCATCATGGTGGTCTCCTTCGGTTCTTTCTTTGTTGTGTTGGCCACCGGTTTGCACCCCACGCTGGGTCTCGATCTGCAGGGCGGCGTGTCTGTCACGCAGGAGCCCAAGGCAGGCACCAAGTTCAGCAGTGCCAGCCTCGACCTCGCAGTAGAGAAAATCCGTGAGCGGGTGGACGCGTTGGGCGTTGCCGAGCCCGAGATCTTCCGCCAGGGCGAGGCCATCATTGTCAATCTGCCGGGTGTACAGAACCAGAACGAAGCAATTGCGCTGGTGCAGGTCACCGGTCAGGTGTATCTCCGCCCGGTGATGAGCCAGTGCCAGACGTTGGACATCAGTGCCACGACGACCACGGCTGCCGGCGCCACGACAGTCCCCGGCACCACAGTGCCCGGCACCACAGTGCCTGGGAGCACTGTGCTGGGGAGCACTGTGCCCGGCACGACTGCAGCCCCCGGCCCGGTTCGCGGCGTCAGCAGCAGCAACACGTCGACCACCATCCAAGCAACGGCCACCATCCAAGCAACGGCCACCACGGTTGCCGGCACCGAGACGACAGTTGGCATCAGCCCCGCCAGCGCCACCACGACTCCAGTAACAACGCCGGCCGGCCCCACAACCACGGTCGTCCCACAGGCGGTCGACAAGAACGGTCTGCCGATCCCAGAGAGCGAACCGGAAAAGTCGCAGTTCCTGCCGGTGCAGGGCGCCAACCCTCCGCAGTACTGCCTCGTCGGCCCGCAGCAGGGCACGGGCGAAGTCTTCCAGGACAACGCCAGCGCGACGATCATCACGAACTCAGGGTGGGGTGTCACCGTCGACCTGCGCGATGGAGCCCAGGGCAACGACATCTGGAACGCGTTGGCGTCACAGTGCTTCAACAAAACCCAGACTTGCCCCACCGGTCAGCTGGCCATCGAGTTGGATGGCACCCTGCAGTCGGTGGCAAATGTGCAGACCGACAACTTCAACGGCAGTGTGCAGATCAGCGGCTCGTTCAGTGAGAGCGAAGCTCGCAACCTTGCACGTGTGATCAACAGTGGTTCGTTGCCGGTGCAACTCGAGCTGCGTTCGGTACAGAACGTGTCACCGACACTCGGTGCGGATTCATTGCGAGCAGCCTGGATCTCTGGCCTCGTCGGCCTGCTGATGGTCTTGATCTTCATGGTCCTCTACTACCGGATGCTCGGGTTGATCGTGGCGCTTGGACTGATGATCTCCGGTGCCATCCTGTGGAGCGTCGTGTCCGTTCTCTCCAAGACACAGGGTCTTGCGCTCTCGCTGTCTGGCATTGCCGGCATCATCGTGTCGGTGGGTGTCACGGTCGACTCTTACGTGGTGTTCTTCGAGCGTTTGAAGGACGAGGTGCGGTCCGGGAAGACCCTGCGAAATAGCGCCCAGCGTGGCTTCCAGGCGGCATGGCGAACCATCGTCATCGCCGACCTTGTCTCGCTGATTGGTGCTTTCGTGCTGTGGTACCTGACGGTTGGCGCCGTTCGCGGCTTCGCCTTCTTCCTCGGCCTGTCCACCGCCTGCGACCTTTTGGTCGCCTATGTCTTCACTCGGCCGACGGTGCTGCTGTTGGCCCGCACGAAATGGATGGAGCGCCGCAAGGTGATGGGCATCGAAGTCACTCCGATTGGTGTTGCGTCATGACCGACATCGACAAGGGCGACGACATCGTTGATGCGCAATCAGTCATCAAGGGCGTCGCCGACGCTCCACTGGTTGCCAATCGGCGCAGTGTGTGGGGCCGGCTGTACCACGGCGAGACCTCCATCGACTTCTACGGCAGGCGCTGGATTGGCCTCGGCTTCTCCATTGTGATGCTGCTGATCAGCGTCGGGTCGTTGGTCGGCAACGGATTGAATCTCAGCCTCGAGTTCAAAGGTGGGGTCTCGTGGACGGTTCCTTCGGCAACGCTGACTGAAGACGCCGCACGCACCGTGCTCAACGACCAGGGTCTTCAGGGCTCCAACGCGAAGGTGCAGGAGTTCATCAACAAGAGCGACAACGTCCGCACCCTCGAAGTGCAAGTTGGCGAGCAGCCCGACGCAGTTCGGCGTCAGGTGCAACAGGCATTCGCAGATGAAGTGGGCGTTCCCACAGAGTCCGTCAGTACCCAGGCGGTCAGCTCCACCTGGGGCAAGAGCATCACCGAGAAGGCGCTGCGCGCGCTCATCGTGTTCCTCGTGCTCGTGGCTGGTTTCATTGCATGGCGAATGGAATGGCGAATGGCGCTGGCTGCCATTGCCGCCATGTTGCACGACGTGTTGTTGAGCGTGGGTATCTATTCGCTGTTTGGGTTTGTGGTGACGCCCGCAACGGTGGTCGCGTTCCTCACCATCCTTGGCTTCTCTCTCTACGACACCATCGTCGTGTTCGACAAGGTGCAGGAGAACCAGAAGCGCTACTCCACGGCTCGCATGCCGTATGCGGACATTCTGAACGTGTCGATGAATCAGGTGCTGATGCGCTCGCTCAACACCAGCATTGCCGCCATTCTCCCGGTGCTGTCACTGTTGGTGCTGGGTTCGGGCATTCTCGGCGCCGTCACATTGCGGGAGTTCGCACTGGCGCTGCTCGTCGGTCTCATCACCGGTTCTTACTCGTCGATCTTCGTGGCCTCGCCATTGGTTGCAATCGCCAAGGAGCGCGAGCCCCGGTTCACGATTCTGCGCGGTACCCATGCCACGGGTGCCGAGCTCGAGCGCCTTGTACACGGAGGCATTCCTGGTGGCCGGCGCGAACAGCGCCGCGCTGCGCACGGCGAGAGCACGGTGGTGGTCGGTGCACCCGTCAGCGCCGAGGCACTGCTGACTCATACTCCCCGGCCACGGAAGAAGAAGCGCCGCGTCTGACGCGCCGCGTTACCCTTGGACCCATGGCGACGAATTCTCACTGGATCACCCAGCTCGTTCGTGACATTCCAGACTTCCCCAAGCCGGGTGTGACGTTTCGTGACATCACCCCTCTGCTGGGCGATGCGGAGGGCTTTTCCAAGTCGGTCACTGAGCTGGTGCACCGCTTCGCCGATATACCGGTGGATCGGGTGCTGGGTATGGAAGCCCGCGGATTTATCATCGCTGCTCCGGTGGCGTACCGCCTTGGCGCTGGCTTCATTCCTGTCCGTAAGACCGGGAAGTTGCCGTGGGCCGTGGTCCGCGAGGAGTACCAACTGGAGTACGGCAGCGACAAGTTGGAGATCCACCGCGATGCCATCCACCCCGGCGAGCGCATCCTGGTGATCGACGATGTGTTGGCTACCGGCGGCACAGCAGCGGCAACGTGTCGTCTGGTCGAAGCGCTCGGTGGCGTAGTCGTCGGGCTCGGTTTCCTCTTGGAGATTGAAGAGTTGGGCGGCCGAGAACGATTGAAGGGCCACCTGGTCGAGAGCCTGGCCACGTACTGATGGCCGCTGTCGATCGTGTTCTGCCGTGGCGTCGTCACCAGAACGCGACCGCGGAAGAGCTGACCCCGCTACTCACTGCCTACCGTCGGCGCCACCCCAAGGCGTCGGTGGCCATGATCAACCGGGCGTACGAGACGGCGAAGCAAGCGCACCGGCACCAGCAGCGCAGCAGTGGTGAGAGCTACATCAACCATCCGCTCGCCGTCGCCCAGATCGTCGCCGACCTTGGACTTGACGAGATTTCGCTTGCGGCGGCGCTGCTGCACGATGCCGTTGAAGACACCGAGATCACCCTCGCTGACGTGGAGAAGGGCTTCGGCCCCGAGGTTGCGCAGATCGTCGACGGTGTCACCAAGCTCGAGCGCCTGCAGTTCGACTCGAAGGAGGCGCAGCAGGCCGCCACCATGCGCAAGATGCTGGTGGCTATGGCACGCGACCTGCGCGTGCTCATCATCAAGCTGGCCGACCGGTTGCACAACATGCGCACCATCGCTGCGATGCCCAGTGAGAAGCAGCAGCGCATCGCTCATGAGACGCTGGAAATCTACGCGCCGTTGGCCCACCGGCTGGGAATGCAGGAGCTGAAGCAGCAGCTGGAAGACCTGTCGTTCGCCTCGCTGTACCCGAAGCGCTTCGCCGAGCTGGACCACTTGGTGGCCACCCGCTCGCCCGAACGTGAGATGTACCTCGCGAAGGCAATCGCCGAGGTGCAGGGGCGTCTGTTGGAGTTGGGCATCACCGCCGAGGTGACCGGCCGTGGCAAGCATTTGTGGAGCATCTACGAAAAGATGGTGCAGAAGGGTCGCGAGTTCGACGACATCTTCGACCTCATCGCAGTGCGCGTGATTGTCGACTCGGTAAAGGATTGCTATGCCGCCTTGGGCTGCATCCACGGTCGTTACAAGCCGGTGGTGGGTCGCTTCAAGGACTACATCGCGATGCCGAAGTTCAACCTCTACCAGAGCTTGCACACCACGGTCATCGGGCCGGGCGGCAAGGCCGTCGAGATGCAGATTCGCACGCGCGAGATGCATCAGCGTGCTGAGTGGGGTGTGGCGGCGCACTGGGCGTACAAGGACGAGGGTGCCGCCAGCGATATCGACTGGCTGAACCGCATCATCGACTGGCAGGCCGAGATCAGCGACCCTGCTGCGTTCATGGAGAACTTGAAGACCGATCTGGAGCAGGACGAAGTCTTCGTGTTCACGCCCAAGGGCAAGGTGGTCACGCTGCCGGTCGGCGCCACGACTGTCGACTTTGCGTACGCCGTGCACACCGAGGTGGGCCATGCGTGTATCGGTGCGAAGGTCAACGGTCGTCTGGTGCCGCTCACGCATCTGATGAAGAGTGGCGACACATGCGAGATCTTCACGTCCAAGGTCGAGTCCGCTGGGCCATCACGCGACTGGCTGCAGTTCGTTGAGTCGCCGCGGGCGCGCAACAAGATCAAGCAGTGGTTCTCGCGTGAGCGCCGCGACGACATGGTTGAAGCCGGCCGCGACGAGTTGATCAAGGAGTTCCGTCGTGAGGGTTTGCCCATCCAACGGATGTGGACGAATCCGGCCGTCCTCGAGGAGATCGAAGCCGCCTCCTTCACCGACCTTGATTCGCTGTTGGCGGCTGTGGGCGATGGGCACGTCTCCGCCCGCTCCATTGCTCAGAAGGTGGCCCGCACCTTCCGCACTGGCGACGACGCCGAACAGCCGGCGGCCACCGTGTTGCCCCGCAGTCGCGGCCCGCGCCGCCCGCGTAATGATGCTGGAGTGCACGTCGAAGGCCTCGACGACGTGCTGGTGCGGCTGTCACGCTGCTGCACACCAGTGCCGGGCGACGACATCGTCGGCTTCGTGACGCGTGGGCGCGGCGTATCAGTGCACCGCACGGACTGCGCCAATGCCGAGAGCCTGATGTCCGAGCAGGCCGCTCGCCTGATCGACGTCGAGTGGGACGGCGATCAGTCCCGCGCAGTGTTCCGCGCCGGCGTCGAGGTGGTCGCGCTCGACCGATCGAAGCTGCTGCGCGACGTTGCGAATTCGCTCAGCGAGCAGCACGTCAACATCGTCTCGTGCAGCACACATACCGGGTCCGATCGGGTGGCAAAGATGCGCTTCGAATTCGAGATGGCCGACCCCACGCACCTCGACTCGGTCCTGCGCACCATCAAGCAGATCGATTCCGTCTACGACGCATACCGCCTGGTCCCCGGCAAGGGCTGACGGACCCCCTATCGCGTTGGTGTCAAACCCCCACACTCACAGGCGTAGTCGGCGCCCGACAGCGTTTACGTAAAGCTGGGGAGGGGCGCAGGGGCGAGCGGTAGCCTTGACGGCTGTGCCCGAGTTCCAGACCAGCCCCGGGATGCGCGACATCCTTCCTCCCGAATCGGCCCGCTGGCGCCAGTTCGTGCAGGTCTTCGCGCGTGTCACCGAGGGCGCTGGTTACCGGCAGGTTGTCTCGCCGCTGCTGGAAGACCTGGGCGTGTTCCAACGCATCGGCGACGCCACCGATGTGGTGACCAAGGAGATGTACGACTTCGTCGACAAGGGCGGCCGCCATGTTGCGCTGCGGCCAGAACTGACGGCGTCCATTTGCAGGGCTTTCGTGCAGCACCGCCCACTCACCCCGTGGAAGATTTGGTACACCGGCTCGCAGTTCCGTTACGAGAAGCCGCAGCGTGGGCGCTACCGCCAGTTCGACCAGGTAGGTATCGAGGTGCTCGGCGCCGACGACCCGTACCTTGACGTCGAGATCATCAGCCTTGGGTGGGAGTTCTTTCGCGAGCTGGGCCTTTCGAGGGTGACGCTGCTGCTCAACTCGCTGGGTGAGCCCGACGACCGTGCGCGCTACGTCGACGCGTTGAAGGCGTACTTCGAGGCGAACCTTCCTGAACTCAGTGAGGAGAGCAAGCTCACGCTGCAGAAGAGCCCGCTGCGCGTGCTCGACTCGAAGCGCCCGCAGGATGCGACGCTCGTCGCGGGCGCACCACAGATTGCTGACTTCTACAGTGCCTCCTCCGCGGCGCACTTCGCTGCGGTGCAGGCCGGTCTCACCGCTCTTGGCATCCCGTTCACGGTCGATAGCAAGCTGGTGCGCGGGCTGGATTACTACCGCCACACCACGTTCGAGTACCTGGGCGGCACGCTGGAGTCTGCACAGAACGCGCTCGGCGGTGGCGGTCGTTACGACGGTCTCGTCGAGTCGTTGGGCGGCCCGGCAACGGCCGGCGTCGGCTTCGCGCTCGGCCTCGACCGCACGCTGATTGCCTGCGACGACGAGGGTGTGTTCCCCGCGCCGACGCCTGAGGTCGACGTGTTCGTGGTCGACACCACAGGTGGCCTGGAAGCTCTCCAGATCACGACCGCACTACGCGCGCTGGGCGTCGGTGCCGACCGCGCCTTCGAGAACCGCAGCATGAAGAGCCAAATGAAGGGCGCCGACCGCAGCGGCGCCACGTTCGCCGTCATCATCGGCAGCAACGAACTCGAAGCCGGCACCGCCGTTGTCCGTCCACTCCGCTCGGAACGAACTCTCGATGCCGACGGCAACCCCGTCAGCAACGACGTGCGCGACGGCGCACAAGTCACCATTCCCCGAAACGATCTTCTCGATTACCTCCAGAAAGCCCTTTCATGAGCTCCACGTCCATGCGTACCCATCAGTGCGGCGAGTTGCGCCCCGAACACATCGGCCAGCACGTAGCCCTCACCGGGTGGGTCGCTACCCGCCGCGAGCACGGCGAGAAGCTGGCTTTCCTCGACATCCGTGATCACACCGGTGTCACCCAGGCCGTCGTCGACAACACCGTCGATGTGCGTTCCGAATACGTCGTGCGTGTGTCGGGTGTTGTTGCTGCTCGTCCCGCCGAGAACGTCAACGAAGGCCTCGCCACCGGCGGTATTGAGCTGCAGGACTGCACCATCGAACTGCTCAACTCGGCCGAGCCGCCGCCGTTCCCCGTGAACGAGCGCGCCGACCATGTTGCAGAGAACACCCGCTTGCAGCACCGCTACATCGACATCCGCCGTGAGCGCATGCAGCGCAACCTGCGCCTCCGGGCCGCAGTCAACAGTGCCATTCGCACGGCGATGGAAGAGCAAGACTTCGTCGAAGTCGAGACCCCGATGCTGGTACCCAGTACGCCAGAGGGCGCACGCGAGTTCATCGTGCCCAGCCGTCAACAGCCCGGTTCGTTCTACGCCCTGCCGCAAAGCCCGCAGTTGTTCAAGCAGCTGTTGATGGTGGCCGGCATCGACCGCTACTACCAGATCGCGCGCTGTTTGCGCGATGAAGACCTGCGCGCCGACCGTCAGTACGAGTTCATGCAGCTCGACGCGGAGATGAGCTTCGTCGACCAAGACGACGTCCACAACGCAATCGGTGCTGCGGTGTTAGCCGC
>JAYUCY010000021.1:0-60171 GCA_043740085.1 Ilumatobacteraceae bacterium | reverse complement strand
CTTGACGCGCCCTTCCTCGAGGTCGAGATCCGCCCACGTGAGACCGGCCGCTTCACCAGGTCGAAGCCCAATGGTGAGCATCACCAGCCAGAGTGCCTCAAGTCGGTGGCCGCGAAGGCCGTCTAGTAGTTGCTGCGACTCCGAAAGCGTGAGCGACCGTCTCGGTGCCGGCCTCCGCGTATCGGGGGTCAGCTCCGCGTGGCGCGCCACGTTCCGGTTTACGAGGTTCCGGCGCACCGCGAAATCCAACGCCTGGCCGAGTACCGAGCGAACCTTGATGAGCGCCGATCGGCTTAGGGGCCGCGCGTCCTCCGAGCCTTTGGCCATCCGGTCGAGCGCTGCCTCGACCATGTCGACGTTGAGCGAGCGCAGTCGCTTCGTGCCGAGCTCAGCGGAGATTCGATCTGCGCTCCACCGATAGGCCTCGACCGTCTGCGGCGCGAGGTCCTTCGAGGCAACAGCGCGACTCATCCAACGGTCGAGGACGACGGCAACCGTTACGTTGCCGTTCGGGAGGGTTTCGCCGCTCATCGCGGCGCGCTGGAGTTCACGGAGCCCGGTCTTTGCCTTGGCCTCTGTCCGATGAAAGGTCCGACGCAGGCGACCCTCGACGGCCACCTGGGCGACCCATCGGCCGGTTGGTTTGCCCGAGCGACTGCCCTCTTCGTAAACCGAGCCTTCACCGTTGCCTCTGCGCTTGGTCGTCATGGGTCAAGACTAGCCCGAGGTGAGCAACGGAGTGAGTAACAATGACGTACGGCGGCGAACTTCGGCGGACAGATATGACCAGTTCAGAGGGTCTTTGTGTGATCTGACCAGGCCATTGCTACTCCATGGCATGGAAGGGGTCTGGGGTTCGATTCCCCACAGCTCCACGAACAAACCCCAGGTCACAGCAGGCCTGGGGTTGATGGAGGGGTGAGTTGGCTGGGGAGTAACCAGTTTGGCTTGCCCGCCTATCTTGGGGACAGCGACATCAGGCAATGCTCGACGTAATGAACAACAGAGCGACGGTGACTGATGTGGTACCCGATGAGCATCCCGGTTTAAGGTGTCGGTAATGGACAGTGAATATCTTCCGTCGTTCTCCCTCGCAGGTCGGGTGGCGCTCGTCACGGGGGCCAGTCGCGGGATCGGGCGTGGGCTGGCCGACGCATTGGCTGCGGCCGGAGCGACAGTCGCTGTCACGGCACGTGCGCGTGAGGACGCTGTTACTGCGGCAGATTCGATCGTCGCAGCAGGCGGTGTCGCCTCATCCCACACACTCGACGTTCACGACGTGGGGTCGATCGCGAGGGCGATCGACGAGGTGGTCGATCGCCACGGACGGCTCGACATTCTTGTCGCCAACGCAGGTCTCGGCGCCAACCATGCTGCCACCGACGTCACCGAGGACGACTGGGACGAGATGATGGCGGTCAACTCGAAAGGTCTGTTCTTCACGGCCCAAGCCGCTGGCAAGGTGATGGTCGACCAAGGTTGGGGCCGCATCATTGCGATCAGCTCTCAGGCGTCGTTGGTCGGCATTCGCGATCACGTCGTCTACTGCGCGTCGAAGGGGGCGGTGAACCAGATAGTGCGGGTTCTCGCCCTCGAATGGGGGGCGAGGGGAGTCACGGTGAACGCGGTCGCTCCCACGTTCATCTACACGCCGGGCACCGCCGATCGCCTTGATGACCCCGCGTACAGACGTGCCGTCGTCGACCGGATTCCGGTGGGAAAGGTCGGCACGATTGCCGACGTCGCTGGGGCGGTCGTCTTCCTGGCGTCAGACGCGGCAGCCATGGTCAACGGTGTGATCCTGCCCGTCGACGGAGGTTGGACAGCGCAGTAATCACCCACACTCAGATCCGAAGCGTTGACGAGATCCACCGAGTCGCTCGTTCGCCTCCGGCCTCGGCAGAAGAGATCGCACTCTCGGTGAGTCCCGCAGGCGACGCAAGCGCCGTCAAAGGCGTACTGCTAGGCCGTGAGACCTGTTCCAGCAGCCGCCGCGCCTCACACGAGGTCAATCCGGCCACCGGCGGCTACTCGTTTGACGCGGTTTTCGGGCTGTGAGGCTGGTGGGTGCGTCGAAAGCGCGTCACTTCCGGGGGCGGACGGCGACTGACTAGGCCGCAGCGCGGGTTTTGCGCAGCAGCGGGTCGGCCCAGCGCAGGGTGGTGTCGGCGATTCGCATGACGCGGCCGGCGGCGCCGGGGGTGGCGCTGTCGATCAGGTTGCCCATCACTGCCAGCGTGATGTCGGCAGCGGTCTGCGTGCCGACGGCGATGCGCAAACCGGGCTTCAACAACCACGGGTGGCCGATGATGAAGCTGAAGCGGCGGCCGGTGCGTAGGAAGGCATCGAAGCGCTCACCGACCACGCGGTCGTAGTTCGCGGTCGCATTGGCAGAATCGGCGATGAATTCTTCAACAGCGACGATGCCGCTCTCCAACGCGTAGTCGATGCCCTCGCCGTTCATCGGGTTGACGAAGCCGGCGGCGTCGCCGATGGCCACCCAGCCGGGACCGGAACGCTTCAGGCTGCTCATCGGCAGGCGCCACGCACGTGGCTTGTCGACATACTCACCCAGCGACCACGGCTCGCGCACAATTGCCGCGTATTGATCGATCAGCCGGTTGAGGTTGAGCTTCTTGAAGCCCTTCATAGTGCTCAGCGCTCCGACACCGATGTTGACGGTGCCATCGCCGGCGGGGAACATCCAGCCGTACCCGGGCACCGCCGTACCGTGCTCGTCGCGAAGGCTGAGGCAGGCCTCGAGGTGACGTTCGGCGTGGCGCGGCGTGGGTGCGTAGGCCCGAATCGCCAACCCGAAGGTTTCTTCCGGGTCGCGTACGGCGCCGAGCATCTTGGCGGCAAGACCTTGCGCGCCCGCCGCAAGAATGGTGAGCGGGCTCAGCACTCGCTCGCCGCCAGCGTCGACGCCAACGACCTGACCCTTCTCGATGGCTGGAAGCGCCTCGGTCTCGAAACGGACGTCGGCACCAGCGGCGATGGCCTGGTCAATGAGATAGGTGTCGAGCTTGTTGCGCGGCCATACGGCGCCGTGCGCGGGGAAGCGGGTGCCGGTGGGCCACGCCAGCTCGCGGGTCTTCTTGCCGGCGATCATGCGCAGACCGTCGATGCGGTGCGAGCCGGAAAGGTCGATGTGTAACTCGTTGAGCGCGGCAACCGCACGGGGCGTCAGGCCGTCGCCACACACCTTGTCGCGGCCGTGAGGGCCCTTCTCGAAGACGGTTACCTTCAGCCCGGCGCGTGCGGCGACCATGGCCGCCGCCGAACCTCCGGGCCCGCCGCCGATGATGACCAAGTCCTGCTGCTGCACGGCCACAGCCTGCCAGCGATCGTGGTGCAACGCTCAGTTCGGCCTGGTGGAGTCCGTCACAGGCTGGCGACACTCGCGCTGCGAATAACCGGTACGACTGTGCTGGCAAACCGGTCTGCAACACTATGCTCGCGTCCGAAGCGTCGGCTGATAAGGGGAACACGTATGGTGATCAAACACTTCGCGCTGAGCTACTTCAGTCTCGCGGGGAAGAATGCCATCGTGACCGGCGGCAACACCGGGCTCGGGCAGGCCTTTTCGCTGGCGCTTGCGGCGGGCGGCGCCAACGTGTTCGTGCCCAGCCTCGCCGACGACGATGGCTCGACGAAGCGGATGGTGGAAGCCACCGGCGCTCGCTACGAATTCATGCAGGCCGACATCACCGAGACCGGCCAACCCAAGCGGGTGGTCGATACCTGTGTCGAGCGCCTCGGGTCGCTTGATGTCGTGATCAACAGCGCCGGCATCTGCCCATTGGGTGAGGTGTTGGAGTTCGGCCGCGAGAAGTGGGATGCGACGGTGCAGGTCAACCTCACCGCAGCCTTCGAGATGAGCTTCGAGGCGGCCCAGCGAATGGTGCCGCAGCGCAGCGGCAAGATCATCAACATCTGCTCGATGTTCAGCTTCCTCGGTGGCCGTCTGTCGCCCGCCTACTCGGCCACAAAACATGGCATTGCAGGGCTGACCAAGGCGTACTGCGACGAACTGGCGGAGCACAACATCCAGGTCAACGGGATTGCTCCGGGGTACTACGCAACCGCAATCACCAACAATACGCGCAGCAACCCGGTGACCAATCAGCGTGTGCTGGACCACATTCCAGCCAACCGCTGGGGCGAGCCGGAGGATCTGATGGGGGCTGTCGTGTTCCTTGCCAGCCGCGCATCTGACTACGTCAATGGTCACGTGCTCGCGGTCGACGGCGGATACCTCGTCCGTTAGGTCGAAGCGCTATGACAGGGCCCTACCTCGTCGGTATCGACTGCGGCACGCAGAGCGCCAAGGTTGTCGTCTACGACGCGGCTGGCAACGCGGTGGCCCGCGGTCGGCAGACGCTGCAACCAATGGACCGGCCACGCCACGGCGTCGCCATCCACCCCGACGATGATCTGTGGGACTCGATCGCAGCTGCCAGTCGGCAGGCGATGGCTTCGTTCGCCGGCGACGTTGGTGAGATCGTGGGCATCGGACTGTGCACCATTCGGTGCTGTAAGGCGTTTCTGCGCGCAGATGGTTCGCTGCTCGAGCCGGTGATCAGCTGGATGGACGACCGGGCGTACCAGCCGTACCGGCCCACTGACCCGAGCCTGGTCTACGCAACCACGTCGTCTGGCTACGTTGCTCACCGATTCACGGGCGAGCTGCGCGATACCGCAGCCAACAACATTGCATTGCAGTGGCCGATCGACACCAACACGTGGCAGTGGAGCACCGACGCCGAGGCATACGTGCAGGCCGGGGTCACGAAGGCGATGCTGCTGGATCTGCAGATGCCCGGCGAGGTCATTGGCTACGTCACCACAGTCGCCGCTGATGCCACGGGCATGCCCGTAGGACTGCCGGTCGTTGCGACCGCGAACGACAAGGCAGTCGAAATGCTTGGCTCCGGTTCGCTGGGGGAGTCCACCGCGCTGATCTCGTTGGGCACCTACATCGCAGCGATGGTGCATGGCAGTACGAACCATGCTGCACCGACCAACTTCTGGACGAACTTCGCCAGCATGCCGAATCGATATCTCTATGAGAGCAACGGCGTGCGCCGTGGCATGTGGACGCTCACCTGGTTCCTCGATCTTCTGGGGGAGGAAGTTGCCGAGCGAGCCGGTTCGTTGGGCCTCAGCCGAGAGGCGTACCTGGAGCGTGAGGCCGAGCAGGTGCCAGCGGGCAGCGAGGGCCTGATGACCGTGCTCGATTGGCTGGCAACCACTGACAAGCCGTTCCGTAAAGGGATGATGCTCGGCTTCGACGCTCGTCACTCGCGCGGTCACCTGTACCGCTCGATCATGGAGGCAATCGCGCTGACCATGAAGCACCACGTGGACGCGATGTGCGGCGAGCTGGGCATCGCGCTGGACGAGATTGTGGTGTCCGGCGGTGGAGCCAACAGCTCGTTGTTCATGAGTATCTTCGCCGACGTCTTCGGCATCCCTGCGTCGCGCTGTACCGACGGCGGTGGTGCCAGCCTGGGCGCGGCGATGTGTGCCGCGGCCGCTGCGGGCATCTACCCCGACATCGGCACGGCCGCGGTCGCGATGGCCAAGGAGCGCGAGTCGTTCATGCCTGACACTGCGAATGGCGCGGTCTACGCACGAATGGCCGAGACCGTGTATCACGACATCCGCAACCACACCGACGCGCTATTCGAGCGCGCCTATCCCATCTTCCACTGAGCATCCAAAGGACCGTCGCAATGTCTCTCACCCGCGCAGCCATCGTCGAGCACCTACAACAGATTCTCGGTAGCGACCAGGTCCTCACCGATCATCACCTGCTGCAGCAGCGCAGTATCGACAACTTCCGCAAGCTGCAGAACATCTTCGGCGTGTACACCATGCCGCTGCCTGCGGCGGTGGCGGTGGTGAACAGCACCGAGGAGGTCGCCAGGGTGTTGGCCTTCGCCGACGAGCACGGCGTGAACGTGGTGGCGCGTACCGGTGGCACGGCCACCGAGGGCGGCCTTGAGACGCCGGTGGAGAACTCGATCGTCGTCGACGGTGGGTTGATGAGCAAGATCATCGCAATCGACGAGTACAACATGCAGGCCACGGTGCAGTGCGGCGTGCCGTTGCAGGTGCTGGAAGACGCTGTCCGCGCTCTCGGGCTGACAACGGGTCACTCTCCGCAATCGAAGCCGATCGCCAGCATGGGCGGGCTGGTTGCGACTCGTAGTATCGGGCAGTTCTCCACGCTGTATGGCGGCATCGAGGACATGGTCGTGGGTTGCGAAGTGGTCTTCCCCGGTGGGCAGGTATCGCGGATCAAGAACGTTCCGCGGCGCGCAGCAGGGCCCGACATTCGCCACATCGTGATCGGCAACGAGGGCGCACTGTGTTTCATCACCGAGGTAACGGTGAAGCTGTTCCCGTACATGCCGGAGAACAACATCTTTCTTGGCTGGACGCTGAAAAGCATGAAGACCGGGTTCGAGGTACTGCGTGAGGTGATGGTCGCTGGCTACAAGCCAAGTGTCGCTCGCCTGTACGACCCCGAGGACGGCCAGCTGCACTTCTCGCATTTCGCCGCCGAGGACGACTGCATCGTGTTGTTCATGACCGAGGGCAATGCGGGCATCAGCACAGCCACCGCCGAGGGCATCGCCGAGATCGTGGGTCGTTACCCGCAGTGCACGCCGGTCGACAGCCAGCTGGTTGCTGACTGGTTTGACGACCTGGTGTGGGGCCCCGACAAGGTTGCCCGCGAAGACGAGCGAATTCGGACCACACGCAACGTGAATCGCACGACCGAGATCTCTGCCGACTGGAGCACGATCAACGACATCTACGAAGCCGTGCTGCCGCGTATCCGTCGTGAGATCAACGGCATCACGTTGCTCGGCGGGCATTCCTCGCACAGCTACATCAACGGCACCAACATGTACTTCAACTACTTCTACGACCTCGTCGATTGTGAGCCGCAGGACGAGAACGACAAGTACTACCTACCGATCATCTCGATCATCTGTGAGGAAACGCTGCGGGCCGGCGGCTCGATCGTGCACCACCACGGCATCGGCAAGGCCCGCACGCCGTGGGTGAAGGAAGAGTACGGCTCGTCGTACCCAATGCTGGAAGCGCTGAAGCGTGTCTACGATCCCAATGGGATCATGAACATGGGAACGATTTTCCCGCGCTAGACACGCGGCTCGTGCAGGCGCACGAAGAGGCTTTCGTAGGTATGTGCCATGGTCTCGCTTGCTTCGCGCATGGCGGAGTCGGCCATGGGTGCAGCCGCCATCGTTCGCCAGCGCTCGACACCGGCCAACGCCGTCGCCCGCAGCGTACTTTCGTTGGCGGTCGGTTCCGCGCCGAGCTGTTCCGTCGCAGCCGCGGAGCGAGCGGTGAGCAAGTCGAACTCGTCTCGTTGCGCACTGCTAAAGCCGACAATGCCGGACAACACGAGATGGCTGAGGCGAAGGGTGGCAAAGTCGGGTGACGATGCTTCACAGCGTTCAATCTCCGATGCCAGTTGTCGTGCCTTGGCCGCGTCGACCCGCTCAAGGTCGCGCGCAATTGACCGGAGGCCGGTGAGCGCCACCCGCGACTTCAGCACGTGGGCTTGCGGCAGAAACAGGTCGGCGATCAACGCCCGCAGTTGGTCGAGCCCGGACTCTGCCACCAGCGCACGCGAGAGCTGATGTGCAGTCGCCACCTCGTGATCGCGCAGGAAGGCGAGGCAGAACCGAACGCCGAAAACACCGAGCCGTTCAAGGAGTTGGCGTCGTAGCTCGACAGTCAGGTCGCTGACTTCGCTCTCGCAAAACGAATCCACCGACCGCAACATTCGCTCCAGCGTCGGTGGCGGCGTGAGGGCCAATTGCCGCAGTGCCCATGCCTCGTCCTCGCGCAGCGTCAAGCCGGTCTCGGCGATCAGCCCAGCGATCGGCACGACAGCAGTACACAGCGTGCGGACAACGTCGTTGGACTCGTAACGCCGGCTGATGCGGCGAGCGGATTCCAAGGCGTCGAGGCGCCCAGCTCCGATTTCGTCGGCGCGGGAAAGAACCGCCACGGCATTCACGGGAGACGAGCCGGCAACACTGCGGTCCATGAACGACCCGAGGAACTCCGAGTCGCGCCGATGCAGGTGACGCATGAGGTAAATCACTGCGTCGGCTTCGCTGCCCCGGCTGCTCTCGAGCGCCAGAAACTCAGTCGTGCGCATTGAGTTCTCGGCTGACAGCGATGCCAACCCGGGCGTGTCGATCAGCGTCAGGTGCAGCAAGGCCGTCGATGGCCACGAGACCACCAGCCGCTCAATGAGTTGCACCTGGGAGGCATCGATGTCGAAGAGGAGTGCCCCTTCGATTCTGCGAAACGGAACAGATGTTGTAATGCCGTCGTACCCGATTGCGGTCACGTCGTACGCAGTGCCGTACTGATACCAGGTCACGACCTTCGTGCATTCGCCGGCGTCGGTGGGCGCCAGGCGCTCACCAACCAGCGCGTTGAGCAACGTTGACTTTCCCGCCTTCACGCGACCGGCGAGGGCGACACGTAACGCGCCGTCAAGCCGTGTGCCGACCGCGTGAACGCGGTCGGCGAGTTCGGTGCCGGCAGTGAGCTCGGTAGCAATTGCGAGCACGGCGCGCACCTTGTCGACAAGGTGCGCCGAAGGTTGCACACTCATGGCGTGCCCAACTGAGCAAGGAGGGAGCGCGCGTCATCAACGCGGGACAGCGTGACCTGCAGCGCGGCGATGCGAGCGGGCGCAGCAGCGCCATGCTCGTGGGCAGCCAATTGGGCACTCTGCGCGGCCTCTGTATACGTGCGCCCCAGCTCGGCGATTCGCTCGGTGAACTCATCCCGAATGCCACGCTGGACGTCGCGCAGCAGCCCACTCAGCTCGTTGCCGATTGCAAACTGCACCTCGTCAAGGAACTGGCGGACGTTGGTTCGCGCCTGCTGGCGGCGCATGGCGATCTTCCGTTTGTGCGCATCGGCCAACTGCATGCCGGCAAACACAGCGCCGATGCCAACTGTGACCGGATTCGACATCATGAGCGCAGCCGCGCCGGCCGGTAGGAACCTGCCCATCATCCCGAACATGATGATGCCGCTCTGTGCGCCACGGAGACCGACCAGAGCTGAGCCAAGCTGCTGACCGCCGTGATGCTTCGAGTTCGGATCAATGCCCTTGTCGGTCCACATCGAGGAGATGTCGATGCCGTCACGACTTCCGACTCGCGGCGCCACAGCGACGGACTCATCGCCAATCAGTTCAATGACGGCCTCGCGGATTGCCTGATGCGCCTTTTCAATTCCAACGAACAGGGTGGTGACCACATCGGCGACGTCCGTCTGCAGTCGCCGGGCCAGCTGTTCCCACTCCTCGGGCGACTTGAGCAGCTCGATGGCCTCCTCCATGTCGCGCGACACCTCGCGCATGGACTTTCGAAACTCATAGCTCGAGCTGTTCGAAAGGTCTGACACTCTGTCAGCGACCAGCAGGCTCCAGCGGGCGCCCGGCCCGCGCAGAAGATCGAGACGCGTGGTGGCCGCGGCGAGGCGCGCGACAAGGGTTTCCGCTCCGGCCGGGTCGGTGAGCAGGTCGAGCTCCAGACGCAGTTGCTGGTCGAGTTGGTCGAGCACACCCGTAGCTTCAGCCCTCGCGCGGGCCGCTGCCAGCGCCTTGGCGGGGGCGACCACTGCCGAATCGAGGGTGCCGAGAAGTGACGGAATGCCACTGGTCTCGGCAAGGCTCTCGTCGCCTGGCTCGAGGTCGGTGCCGAAGAGGGTCGACGACACCGCCATCACGCCCTGGTGGCCGGCATGCTCGGACCGCAGGGCGTCATCGATGGCTGAAATGCGGCGCCACGCTGGGTACAGGTCGGTCTTGGTCAACACGAACAACACCTGTGGGCACAGCTCGTCAGCGCGGTCGAGGAACTCGGCTTCGGGCGCCGACAACTCACTGGAAGCGTCGGTCACGAAAATCAGCCCGTCGGCGAACGGCAGGAATGCGAGCGTGGCGGCCGCGTGACCGGCACCGAGCCCGCCCATTCCAGGCGTGTCAACGATGGCTAGGCCGTTCGCTAACAGCGGATGGGGGACCGAGATGTCCACTCGCTCGACATTCCTCACGTTGTCCGGGTTGCCGCGCTCTGAAACCCATTGGGTGAGTTCGCTTGGCTGCACGGTCTCCACCACAACGCCCTCATCGACTCTTCGTCGAACCTCCACGCGAGGCTCGGGTCCGTAACGAATCAAGGTGATTGCCGACGTGGCGATGTCGTCGTCGACAGGGCAGATGGCGCGCCCGAGCAGGGCATTGACAAGTGAGCTTTTCCCTTGCTTGAACTCGCCGACGACGCACACGATGGTCGCCGGGCGGCGTACGCGAGCGGAGGCTGCCGCCAGCCGTTGTGCGAAGTCGTTTCGTCCAAGGTCGGTGGCGAGGGCGGCGACAGCGTCGACCGACGCAGCAATGTCTTGTTGTGGCGCCGCAGCACGTTGGGAAGTGTCCGTCAACGTGTCGCCACCGATCAGAAGCCGTCGTCCAGGTCGACCTCGTCGGGAACTGCCGCCGAGTCGTCGATTGCGAGTCCGTCGAATGAGTCGGTCGGAACCTCTACGGAGAGTTCGGCCGTCGGCAGCATGGCTGCGGCCACCGGGTCGAGCGGCTCGAGGGCCTCGATCTCCGGCAATGGTCGATCGGTCTCGGGGACGATGGGGGCGCTTTCCGCTTCGACGTCACCGGGGCGTCCATTGAGTTCACTGCGGCCAACAGCATCGGTCGACTCGATCGCTGCCCCGCCGGTTGACAGACCTGTGACGTCGCCGATGCTGTGGATGCCACCGCCACTCGCCCCGACCTCCACCACGGAGACCCCTCCCGACTCGTCGATGTCGCCGGTCGCGTCGGCCGCTGTGGCGGCGTAGTTCGTTCCTTGGCGGCCGCCGTCGTCGCCTCCACCCGTTCCAGCCCCGCCCTGTGATGGAGCCAGATCGGTTCCGAAACCTGCGTCCGGGTTGACGCCGTCAGTGAAGAAGCCACCCGGCGGCGTCGCTACTACCGTCGATGTATCCACCGCCGTACCGTCGCCGTCAGGGCTGGGATCCGTGACGAGGCTGCCGTGCGCGGGCGGTGGATCACCCTCAATCTGTGGCGCGCCGCCGTAACCCCTCACAAAGTCTGTGTCGGCGGCGGCAATCGCAACGGCGTGCGCAACCTCCTCGCCCGTGGGGGCTATCGATCCACCGCCGGCCGCGTCGGGGTCCGACATGGTCTTCGGAGCGGTCTTCTTCGCCCAGTCGTCGGCTTCCTTCTGAGCCTTGTTCGACTCCCTGTTCTTGACGATGTCCTCAGCGTTGTCATATTTGGGGAATCCAGATTCTCGTTTGTACTTCTCCTCCGGAGTTTCCTTCGTGCCTCCGTCCGTGTCAGCAGCGAGGTTGTTGTTCGGTGCGTTGAAGTTGAGTTCTACCCCAGGGGGTGCCGTACTCAGGAGGCCGCCGTCGTGGTGGACCTCAGTGGTGCCGAACGGCGATCGGTCGATGTTGAGCGGTGAGTTCTCGTCGATACGGCCGTGCAGCAGCTGGTCGGCGTCCGCGTTCCCGTAGGTGTGGCGAGTGGGGATGGCGGCGCCATCGAGCCCAACGGGCAGTGCCTGGTCGACGCTCAGCCCAGTTGGAGTGGTCGCAAGCACATCAACCGGTGGGTCGGGTCGTTGCGTGATTTCATTGAGGTCTCCTCGCGGGTCCCCGGTCGTTGGGCCTGCCGTGGGCACGTCCTGGCGGATGAAGTCGGCAGCGTTGTTTGGGTCTGTTCCTTCGAAACGCTCCTGGGCGTCGCTCACTCCGTCGCCATCAGAATCGGCATGTCGAGGCGCGTCGCCTTCGACCGTGAAGATGCCCCTCGACGTGGAGTCGTTGGCGGGTGTGTCATCGGGTGGTGCTTCTGCGTCCGCCGCAGTTGCGCTATAGCTGGCGCTCTGCCGGCCATCGCCACCCTGCCCGCCACCTCCGCCACCAGCCCCACCGGGCGACGGTGCGAGGCCGGTACCGAAGTCGGCATCCGGATTGACGCCATCGGTGAAGAAGCCACCGGGAGGTGTCGCGACCGCCGTCGATGTATCGATCTCGGTACCGTCGCCATCAGGGTTGCGGTCCGTGACCAGATCACGGGCCAGTGGCGGGGGAGCGCCATCTTCAATCTGCGGTGCACCGTCACCACGGATGGGATCGGTATCGGCGCCTGCAAGCAGGACGGCCCGTTCGATGTCGCCGTCACCACCACCGCCGGCATCCGGATCGACCGAGCCCATCTTGGGGCCGCGCTGCGGTGGCAGCGGTACGTGCTCCGGAGCGGGTTCCGTGGGCGGGACAAACTCCTTCATCCCTGGCCCCGGCCAGGCAGGCTCGGGAGTGAACAAGTCCTTGACCCATTCGATAATGCCGCCGCCGTCGTCGGGCTCTTCGTACTCGGGCAGGTCGGCGCCGACCAGGTTGATGTTGGGCGCGCGGCTGCCGAGCACTGCGCCAAGCGGAGGAGCGGTGCCTAGGCCGCCGGCGCCGTGTTGTGTCCCGGGACCAGCCTGACCGGATCCGAGCGGATTGCGCTCCATGTTCAGCGGGGAGTTCTCGTCGACCCGCCCTCCCATGAACTGGTCGGCATCTGCATTTCCGTAGTGGCGAGCGGTGGTCAGCGATTGGCCGTCCAGTCCCGTCGGCAGCGACTGCTCGAGGCTGATGGCTGTCGGGTTGTTGGCGGCCACATCGATGATGACTTCGCGTTCCAGCGAGGCTCGCTCGAGATCGCCTCGCGGATCGTGGGTGTCTGGTCGTACGACCGGAGCGTCGTGGCGCAGGGCGCTGCTCGCATCGTGAGCGTCGGTGCCATCAAGGCCTTCCTGTGCATCGCTGACGCCATCACCGTCGCTATCGCGACCGTCATCACGACCGCTGGTAGGTTCGTTTCCGAAGAGCAACTCGTCACTTGTTGACATGCTGACCACTCCATTTCTATCGCGCTCCATATGGCCCATTCGGGCGTGCTGTCGACCGTAAGTCCGTTGGCGTCGCCTGTCACCTAGGGAAACCATTGGTTCTTGTCGCGCCCGCTGACTCGGCAGATTCATTGCGTTACCTTGTCTCACGGGAGGTGTTCGATGACGGAAGCGACGTGGTATTCAGTCGGCGTCGATCTCAGCCAGATTCCGTGGCATATCGCAACAGTCGATGCCAGTGGAGTCGAGTCCGTCGCGGACGGAGACGCCCACGGACCGACGTCCAGCGAGCGGTCCTCTGAGAGCGGCGAGATTGAGGGCATTGTCGCCGCCGTCCGCCAGGTTGCTGCAGAGCGGGGTGCGATGCCTGCCTCCATTGCGCTGTACGCAGCGCCGGGCCGCGACACCGACACCCTGACCGGCGAGGTTGCTCGCCGGCTGGGAATTGAAGCGAGCGCGGTGCAGCTGCTCCCCGCAGCTCACACGGGGACCATGCAACCGACGGGCGTGCTGGCCACCGGTGCGCTGGCACTTGGCGCTGCTCGGTCGGCGGCAGCCATCGGGCGTGTCTCGACAACGGGACCCGCCGCGTTCGCGGGGCCCACTGGTGTGTCACTGAGCCCGGGCGGGGTAGGGCCTGCGGGAGTGTCGCTGGGCTCCGGCGCTGCTGGCCCGGCGGGTGTATCACTGAGTGCGGGTGGCGCCGTGGCCTCCGCCGGTGTTCCTCTCGGTGCGGGGCTGGGCGTCGGTCCAACCGGTCAGCCGCTCATTGGTACCGGTGCTGGTGGTAGTGGTGGCGGCGGTGGTCTGGCCGGCAAGCTGCTGCGACTTCCCGTGGTGGTAGGCGCTGCAGTTGCCCTGATCGTGGTGACCGCGGTGGTCGTCGTTGCGTCTCGTGACGATGCGCCGTCCGTCGCTCTCGTGCCCACGAATGGCCCACTCGTCACCGGGCCCGGTGTCGTGGGCGAGACGGTGCCAGGGTCGGTGGCGGTATCAACAACTCTCGGTGCGACCACGCTCACGCCGACCAGCCTGGCGGCGGCGACGGCCGCAAGCAGTTCGGCCGGCTGTGTTGTCGGGTCGTGGGTCGCTGACAATCAAGCGTATCTTGACGCGATGACCGCGGCGTCGGCCAACATCGACATCAGGTGGGAGACCGCAACCGGTGTGCTACGGCTCGACATTGCGTCGAACGGCGCCGTGGTCACAACGTACGAAGACTGGAGGCTCACGTCGACCCTTGGCGGCGCCGGCACGGGTCTGACGTCAGTGGTGGGTGTGGACACCAACACGGTCAACTTCGGTGACGATGGCACGTATTCCGTCTCCGCCACCGAAATCGGCTCGCAGATGCAAGTGTCCTCCGGTGGGTTCGTCATTCGTGATGGCCTCTCACAGGACAGTCTTTTTCGCGGCGCGTCGACTTATGCGTGCACCGGTGATCGCCTCGAGATTCTGTACCATTCGGCTTCGGGCTTCGGCGAGACCGATCTCGTGTTGGTGTTTGTTCGCAGTGGTTGAGGAACGCCGCTCGTCCGATGGTTATGCGGTGGGCATCGACTTGGGCACCACCTACTCGGCTGCTGCAGTCATGCGCGGTACGCGTGTCGAGCCCGTGGCCCTGGGCACCGTTGCGGCACAGATTCCCTCTGTCGTGGTGCATCGCGAGAACGGTGAGGTGCTCACTGGCGAGCCAGCGGAGCGGCGGGCCGGAAGCGAACCGACCCGCGCCGCACGGGAGTTCAAGCGCCGACTTGGTGACCCCGTACCCATCATCGTCGGTGGGGTGCCCTACGGCGCGGAAGCGCTGATGGCCGAGTTGCTGCAGGCGATCGTTGATCAGGTCACGGAACGTGAAGGCGAACCGCCGCACACGATTGTGTTGACCCATCCGGCGAACTACAGCGAGTACAAATGCGGGCTCCTTCGCGAGGCCGCCAGGCTCGCTGGCCTGCCGCTGGAACGGGTGCAGCTGATCACCGAACCAGAGGCGGCGGCGTTGGCCTACGCCCACCAGCAACGCATTGAGCCCGGTGAAGTGATTGCGGTCTACGACCTTGGCGGGGGCACATTTGATGCCGCCGTGGTGCGCTCCGGGCCGGACGGGTTCGAGCTACTCGGCACGCCAGAGGGAATGGAACGGCTCGGCGGAATCGACTTCGACCAGGCGATTCTGTTTCACGTCGATACGGCGCTCGGCGGGCTGGTGGCCGACGCCGACAATTCGGATCTCCAGGTTGCCGCCGGCCAGGCGCGTCTTCGTGACGAATGTCGTCTGGCCAAGGAGGCGTTGTCGAACGACACCGACGCCGCGATCGCAGTGTCGCTGCCGGGGGTGCACACGGAAGTTCGGCTCACCCGCGAGGAACTGGAACAGATGGTGCGACCCAGAGTCGCCGAGACGGTTCGGGCGCTGGAACGGACGATCGAATCCGCTGGCATCACGAACGCTGATGTCAGCCGTGTGTTGTTGGTTGGCGGCTCGTCGAGAATGCCAATCGTCGGCCAGATCGTCCGCGAGACAATCGGACGTCCGGTCAGCATCGACTCCGACCCGAAGCTGGCCATTGCTGTCGGTGCTGCACTGTCGGCGCAAGCTCCGGCACCGCCCGCACCTTCGTCAATCCCGCCGCTCACAGTCGAACCGCCATCGCCGTTGCACCCGGCCGTGCCACCCACTCGGCACCGGTCGCGACGCCCGCTGTTGGCAGCAGCGGTGGTGTGTGTTGCATTGGCGGGAGTGTCGATCGCAGTGCTCCGAAGCGGCGACGACCCCAGCGCGAGTCCAGGGGCGTCGGCCACCCTCGCTGTAGCGACAACAGTCCCGGACCCGGTCGTGTCCGGTCCAGTCGTGTCCGGTCCAGTCGTCGGGTCGGACGCGGTCGCTGAACGGCTGGCATTCGATGGGAGCAACCAAGGCGCCGGCATTCCCGGCCCGGCCCTTTCCGCTGGGGCACCGGGACAGCTCCTCGGCGTCGCCTCCGCCCCGAACGGTGACCTGTACGTCACGTCGGTAGGCGTAGCAGTGTTGAGCGTCATCGACGGGCAGGTGGAATCAGTCGCAGGCTTCGAAGCGCGCGATTCGGGTTCTTCGGGCATCGCGGTGACCGCCGATGGAACCGTCTTCGTGTCGACCGCAGAGGGTGTGGTCAGCGTTCGGCGCGGAGTTCGCTCCTTGGTCGTTGATGGCGCAGCTACCGGCATCAGCGGCACCCTCGGCCCGCTGGCATTCGACGGTGGGGGCAACCTGTACGTCGTCGACAACGGCACCGGCAGAGTCATTCGACGCGCGCCTGACGGTGCTCTCACACTGGTCGCCGGTACTGGAAGTCTCGCCATGGCTGGGGCAACCCCGGCCGAAGGGGTCGTCGCCGCCTCGACGGAGATCGGTGTCATCAACGGCATGGTGATCGACCGCGACGGCAACCTGCTGATGACTGATGTCACCCTGGGTCGGGTGCGTGCGGTGAACCCGAGCGGGCAGATTTCTACCTTTGCACTCATTGACCAGCCGAGGGGCTTGGCAGTTGACGGGCGCGGCACTGTCTTCGTTAGTGGTGGCGCCGCTGGAGCGATAGTGCAAGTGGCCGCGGGTGGGCAGAGCGAGCCCGTGAGCGGGTCGGCTGGTATGCAGACGGTTGCGCTCGCCGTGTCATCATCCGGGGCACTCATCTTCACCGACGGGCTCGTCCTGGTGGCGCTGAGTTCGGTGAGCTGAGCTCCCGGAACACCGGCGCCGAGGGCATCGCTAACCTTGGTGAGATCGAACCTACGCCAACGGTTGCGGACGACTCTGAGCTGGTCGCAGCGCGGGAGGAGCGACGCGGTTTGGCCATGGTCGCAGTCGACGGCACCGGCGAGATTCGCGTGGTGCTGGCTGCGTTTGCCGAGTTGGGTATTGATGCGCATCTGCTGGTCAGGCTTGAGTCCGAAGGGGTGCTGCGCCTTACTGACGATCGCATCGAATTTGTTGATCCGCAGCATCGGGTTGCGGCCGTCGCCGCGAGTGCGCAGGAGCGACGAACGTTTCACGCAGCAGCGGCCAACGCGCTGACCGAACTGCGACACAGTGCGCAGCGCGCCGAGCATCTTGCGGCAGCTGCGGTTGGACCGGACGAGGAGGCCGCTGCAGCCCTGGCCGAGCTGGGCGACATTGCGTCGCGCGAGGGCCAGGCAGCACTCTCCGGCGAGCTGTTCATGCGCGCCGGTGGCTTATCACCAGACCCTGAGGACCGTGCTCGCCGCCTCTATCGCGCTGGCGACGGGTACTGGAACGCCGGCCAGTACCCGGCGGCCCGGGCAGCGTTTGACGCCGCGTACCTGGGGTCTGCCGAGCCGCTCCTGCGGGCTGACACGGCGCAGCAGCTGGGCCAGCTGGATATGTACCAACGCGGGTCGCGATACGGCCGCGATCTCTTCGTCGACGCATCGACAGCCGTCGAGCCGTACGACATTGACCGCGCCGCGATGCTGCTCGTGCATGCCGCCAGCACGATGACACTTTCGTGCGACGTGGTCGGTGCACTGGCACTGGCTCGGCGGGCGACTGCATTGGCCGAGCGGGGCGACGGCAGCAGCACAATTGCGGCCTCGTTGATGATGGCGTTCACCAGCTTCCATCACGGTGACGTCGAGCTGTTTGACGAACTCTTCCCACCCCTGGCGGAGATAGCGAACCAACTCAAGGACACCGACATCGCGGATGTCGACCTCTTCCTGCAACTGGTGGGAATGGTCTACGTCTACAGCGAGCAATGGGATACCGGCAGGGCGTACCTCAGCAACGTTGCCCATCGCGCCGGCCGCAGGGCCCGGTCGGCAACTGCGGCTCTCGCCACGGCGACGTTGGCTGAGCTGTGCTGGCGATCGGGTCGTTGGGAGGAGGCGTGGTCGCTGGCCACCAGTGAGCTGGTGTGCGAGGTGACGCTCACTGGCGCGCGGCTGTGGTTGATGGCATTTACGGCCCACCTCGACGCGGGGTTCGGCCGAGCGGACGACTGCGCCCGACGCGCCCACGCGGCGATTGCCGCAGCCGAGCCGATGGGCTTCGGAACCGCAGTGATGTGGGCATATCACGCGCTGGGTCTGTTGGAGCTGGGTCAGGGCCACGCGGTCGCAGCTGCCTCGTACCTCGACCATATTGACGCGATGGCCACTGCGTTAGAGATTGTTGAACCCGGCGGAGTGTGGTGGCAGGGTGACCACATCGAGGCATTGGTTCGGTCGGGCCGGCCGCACGAGGCGGCGCGGGCCCTCGCCCGTTTCGAGGCAGCGGCCGCGCTGTCCCAGCGGCAGTGGGCACTCGCGACCGTTGCGCGATGCCAGGCGATGATGGCCGGCAATGCCGACGATGCGGAGGAGTGGTTCGAGAAGTCACTGGCACATCACGACCAGCTGGTTGCGCCGTTTGAGTTGGCGCGCACCCTGCTGTGCCGGTGCGAGCGGCGTGTTGCTATGGGTTCTCAGCTGAACCCATCGGCGGACCTTGCGGAGGCCATCGCTGTTTTCGACTCTCTGGGCGCCGTCCCGTGGTCGGCCCAGGGTCGCTCGCTGATGGCAACAGTGACCAGTCGCGACGTACCCCGCGCGGAGGAGTTACTGTCGCCCGCGGAGCGCCGTGTGGCCGAGGCCGTGGTCACCGGGCTCACCAACAGAGAAGTTGCCACTCTGTTGTTTCTCAGCGAGAAGACCGTCGAGTTCCACCTGCACAACGTCTTTGGCAAGCTCAATGTGCGGTCGCGGACCCAGCTGGTTCGCCGCATGGCCTAGCGGGTTGCCGCCGTGTGCATGCGCACCAACGTCGGGGCAACGATTGTTGCCACGAACTCAGTGTTGACGCCGTCGGCGAGGTGCACACCGTCTGGTCGGCCGTCGAGGCCGGCGAGACCCTGTTCAGCCAGCCAGCTTGGGAGATCGATCTGCTCCACGGGAAGGGACTGGATAATCGCTCGCAGCGCGGCCCAGCGCGCTGGGTCGTCGAGAGGGGAGTCGACCCTGTCCCACTGCAGATCTGCGTCTGGCGGGGTCACCCACACAACGGCAGCGCCCGCGCGTTCGACGTCGTCGACGAATGCTCGGTACACCTCGGCAATGAGTGCCCCGCCAACGGGGTCGGCAACCGACACCAGCCGTCCGTCGGTGAGCAACATGTCGACGGCATCCCACGCCCCGATGTTGACCAGCACGATGTCAATCTGCTCCTCGGGCACACGCCGCACAATGGCGGCCCACTCGCTGAGACAACCTTCCAACGACAGCACATCAGGCTGGCCCTGCTCGTTGGTGAACTGGTGGAGGCGGCCGTCGTCGCTGGCCGACAAACCGCATCCGGGGAATGCTGCGCTACCCGCGACGATCTCGGCGGGGTGTGCCGCGGCGTAGAGGACCAGCGCGTCGCCCAGTTGCACCGCCGTGCTGTCGCCCGCCACGAGCACCCGCACCGGCCCCACCGGCCCCACCGGCGCAGCTGGGGCAGCGGTGGTATCGACGGTGCCCGCGGTGTCCGCAATGTCGACGGTGCCCGCGGTAGTCGCGGTAGAGCGAGTGTCGGGGGTGATGCCCGCCGCGTCAGTTGTGGATGTCGGCGCAGCCGGTGGCAGCGTGATCACCGTTGCAGACGGCCCAGCGGTGGCGTCAGGAACGACGACGAGTGCGAGGGCGACGACGCCGACCATCGACATTGCCAAGGCAATCGGGGCAGCGCGTACACGCGGCCACCGCCGACTGCGGATTGGTTCTTCCAAATAGTGCAGCGAAAGGTGCGCGACCGCTAACGACATCAGCACTCGTGCGATGTCCAGCCACACTCCGCGCAGGTGCACGCGCTCCGTGGACATCAGCAAGAAGATGGGCCAGTGCCATAGATAGAGCCCGTAGCTGCGATCACCGATCCACCGCAACGGCCGGCTTCCCAACAGCCGTTCGCCCACACCGTCGGCCGCGGCGACCACGACCACAGTCATCACGACAGCGAACAGCGCGAAGCCCCACCGGAACAGCCATACCGAGTTGTCTTCAGCGCGAACCACGATGGCGGTCGCGATTATCACCGCTAGCGGCGCCAGCCAGCGTGCCGTGCGACCGCCGCGCAACGAGCCATCTGGCAGTTGCCGAGTGAACGCGGCGGCAGCGGCGCCGATCAGCAGGCTGTGCGCTCGTGCGCCGGTGTTCATGTAGGTGCTCGTCGGCGACAGTGGGTCGAACCAAGTGGCCATGAACGCAATCGAGGCCCCTGCTCCGACGGCTGCGAGTACGCCGACCGTCCGCCGGTGGTGTTGGCGTCGCCGGGCCAACAGCCACAGGACGGCCGGCCAGACGAGGTAGTACTGCTCCTCGATCGCGAGCGACCAGAAGTGGCTCATCGGTGAAGGGTTGGAGAAGCGCGCCCAATAGTCGCCACCGCCGGTGATTGTGCCCCAGTTCGACGACCACGCCAGTGACCACAGAATGTCGTGGCGCAGCGACGGCAATGGGATACTGGCGAGCGGCCAGGCGACAGCGACAAACGCAATCACCAGCAAGCTGGCTGGCATCAGTCGGCGGGCTCGCGACGCCCAAAACCGG
The DNA here is from genome assembly GCA_043740085.1 of Ilumatobacteraceae bacterium. Classification (GTDB taxonomy): domain Bacteria; phylum Actinomycetota; class Acidimicrobiia; order Acidimicrobiales; family Ilumatobacteraceae; genus UBA668. The sequence continues at coordinate 39,616 of JAYUCY010000021.1, read as the reverse complement.
CGGAGGTCGACGGTGCTACTGGCGTCGATCTCGCTCAACAGCTTCCACGTGATCAGCCAGCCCGAGACGACGAAGAACGCATCGACACCCAGGATCCCTCCCGAAAGATGACCCAGGTGGAACGCCATGACGAGCGCCACGGCGATCGCCCGCAGCCCATCGAGGCCCGGCCTGTACGACGGCAAGGTCAGCCGAGAGCGGCCATGCCGCGGGCAAGGCGCTCGACGGCGGTGACCAGCTGTGCGGGCGACAACGTCGAGTACGAGAAGCGCGCCTTTGCATCGGGCATCTGGTCGATGGTGAAGGCGTTACCGGGTACGAACGCAACGCCTTCCTTCACCGCGGCGGCCAACAACTGTGTGGTGTCCGCAATGTCGCTGAACTCGGTCCACAAGAACATGCCGCCAGCGGGCCGGTGGAACGAGAGGCGGTCACCGAGCGTGCTCTCCAACGCGTCGGCCAGAGCCACGCACCGTTCGCGGTACATGGGCACAATGCGCGCCTTCTGCTGGTCCAGCCAGCCGGGCTCACTGACCACGTTGGCGAGCAGCAACTGCGCAAAACTGGAGGTGTGTAGGTCGGCTGCTTGCTTCGCGCGTGCGACCCACGCCATCACTTCCGGCGGCCCGATCATCCACCCGACGCGGAAACCGGGGGCAACGATCTTGGAGAACGTACTGAGGTACACAACGCGCTCGGTGAAGCTGCCGATTGGTGGAATCGGTGTGCCTTCGAAGCGGATCGCGCCGTACGGGTCGTCCTCGATGATGAGTAGCTCGTACTGATCGGCCAGCGCGGCCAGCTGTTGGCGCCGTGCCAGCGACATGGTGGCGCCGGAGGGGTTGTGGAAGTTGGGCACCACATAGACCAACTTCGGCTTCAAGCCCGCTGCCAGACGCTCGGCGAGCAGCTCCACCTGCATGCCGTCCTTGTCGCCGGGGATCACTTCGAAGCGAGGCTGAAACAGCTCGAGCGCCTGTACTGCTCCGAGGTAGGCGGGCGACTCGGAGACCACCACGTCGCCCGGGTCGATCAGCACTTTGGCGAGCAGATCGAGCGCCTGCTGAGAGCCATGCGTGACAATGACTTCTCCCTCCACGGACACCGGACGACCAAGCTCGACCGTGTACTGGTCGGCGATCCACTGGCGCAGCTCGATCACGCCATCGGTGGCACTGTATTGCACGACTCGTGGGCCGTATTCGCTGAGGAGACGGTCGGCCTCGCGGCGCAAGTCGGGCAGCGGAAAGCTGTCGGGTGTTGGCAGACCGCCGGCCAACGAGAGCATGTCGGGCATCTCGGTGACCTTCAGTAGGTCGCGAATGGCGGACGACCGAAGCCCTGCGGTGCGAGTGGCGAAGTGAAAGGTCATACCGATTGCACGGTACCTGCTGCGGGTTGCCCGCTGTCGACCAGTGGGCTCAGTAGCGGGGTGCTGTCAGCACCAGAAGTCCCCGTGTTCTACATCTGACGGGGAAAGAGCCCGTCTACGAACTGATCGGCTGGGAAGCGTTCGGTCGGGTCCTCCAGCTGCACACCAAAGGTGTTCAACGCCATCGACACGAGCGTGTACTGACCAACAGCAAACACAAGATCCATCAGCTGCTGTTCGCTCCACACCGTTGCCAACGATGCCCAGGTGCTGTCGCTGATGAAGTGATCGGCCACCAGTTGTTCGGTGGCTTGCAGGAGCGCGCGGTCACTGTCGCTCCATCCGTCGGCTGTCGGGCCGTGCGTGATGCGGACGATCTCCTCATCAGTGAGCCCCGCGTGGCGCCCGATGGTGGCGTGCTGCGCCCACTCGTAGCCCGAGCGACACAAGAACCCGGTGAACAGAATGACCAGCTCGCGTTCACGCGCTGGCAGTGTGCTGCCATTTAACACATGGTTTGCAAATACCACCCAGCGCTTCAGCAGCTTCGGGTGACGGGCGATGGTGGCGAACACGTTCAAGACCGGGCCGCGGGCCGAAGTGGCCGCAAGTACCGGTCGTGAATCGTCTGTCCAATCGGCTTCTGTGACGGGCAGGATTCGAGGTTGGCGAAGACGCATGCCCGGAATCCTTGCACCTCACCGAAGTACCACTGCGTTTGTGCACTTTCGCCCGGCGGGCGAACGAAAGTGCACAAACGCAGGTGGTTAACGCGCGCTGTAGGTGGACGACGACCGGCGGCTGCGGCCGTGCGGGCTGGAGGCCGGGCGCGAAGCCGGGCGACCGTCCTGCGTGACGCGAGCCGGGCGGCCAGCGTCGGTGGTGGCTGCAGCGGCCGGACGCGAGGCACCCGATCGCTGCGACTGGCCCTGGCCGGAGCGTGATCCCTGGCCCGAGCGCTGGCTCTGGCCACTGCCCTGACGATGGCTGCCGGCGCGTTGGCCCTGGCCTTGACGAGGACCGCGCTCGACCATCGGCGCTGCCTGAGCAACGGAGATGCGCCGGGCTGGCTGGGCCGGCCCGGCGAGTGCCTCGAGAATCGGGTGGTTGGCATGCACTGCGTCGGTGACGATGGGCTCGATACGAGCGGAGCGCATCATGGACCGGACTTCCTTGCGTTGGTCTGGCGTAGCAATCGTGACGACGATGCCCTCGGCGCCAGCGCGGGCGGTACGGCCCGAGCGGTGCAGGAATGCCTTGTGCTCGGCAGGCGGGTCGACATGGACCACGAGCCGGATATCGTCCACATGAATGCCGCGGGCAGCGATGTCGGTCGCAACCAACACCTTCATCTGGCCCGACGAGAAGTCGGCCAAGTTGCGCTCGCGGGCGTTCTGCGACAGGTTGCCGTGCAACTCGACGGCCGGGATTCCCGACTGCCCGAGCTGCTTGACCAGCTTCTTGGCGCCATGCTTGGTGCGAGTGAACAGCAGGCTGCGGTCGGCCCCGGCGGCCAGGCGAGTGACCACACCGAGCTTGTCGGTGAGGGCGGTCTCGACGAGGTAGTGGGTCATCGCCTCGACCGGCGAGTCGGCCGGATCGAGGGCGTGGTTGACCGGGTTCACGAGGTACCGGTCGATGAGGACCTTGACGTCGTTGTCGAGCGTGGCGCTGAACAGCAAACGCTGGCCGGTGCGCGGGGTGCGGTCCATGATGCGCTTGACGCCAGGCAGGAAGCCCATGTCGGCCATATGGTCGGCTTCGTCGAGAACGGTGACTTCAATGCGGTCGAGGCGGCAATGGCCCTGCTTCATGAGGTCTTCGAGACGGCCCGGGCAGGCAACGACGATGTCGACGCCCGCCTTCAGTGCGCCGGTCTGGTTGCCGAAGCCAACGCCGCCGTAGATGACGGTGTGGCGCAGGCCCATGGCCTTGGCGAGGGGTGCGATGGCGGCTGCGACCTGGTTGGCCAGCTCGCGGGTGGGTACCAGTACGAGGCCGCGGGGAGAACCCGGGCGGGCCTTCTCGCCGCTCTTCGCCAGTGTGGAGACGAGCGGGATGGCGAAGGCAATGGTCTTGCCACTGCCGGTCTTGCCGCGACCGAGGAGGTCCTTACCGGCGAGGGAGTCAGCAAGCGTGACTGTCTGAATGGGAAACGGTGCCGTGACGCCATCGGCGGCAAGGGCATTGATGATGGGCGTGGGAACGCCGAGGGACGCGAACGAACGCGCGTCTTGAGGGGACGACATTGAAGTTGGAATGGCTCTCTGTGTAGGGGTGGCCGTGGATGCACTCACACCGCGTTGGACATGGCCAACAACCGCTGCACTCGACCTCTGTGACAACGGTGTCACAGCGCCTACACACTACCGGTTCAGTCGGTAGAACTGGCTGATGGAGTGTCGAGCAATGGATGGTCAGGCGTCACAGGTGTAGCGTCAGCGGCCATGCAGATCTCGTTAGAAGGCAAAGTCGCACTGGTCACCGGTGCGTCGCGCGGCATTGGCAAAGCAATCGCGACCACGATGGCGGCCTCCGGTGCAAAGGTGATGCTGACCTCGCGGAAGCTCGATGCGTTGCAAGCCGCTGCCGCAGAAATCGTTGCACTGACACCCGACGCCGACGTCGAAGTCTTCGCTGCGAACGCGGGTGACGTTGCCTTGGCAGGGGAGTGCGTCGCGGCGACGATTGAGCGCTTCGGTGGGCTCGACATCATCGTCAACAACGCGGCTACCAACCCCTACTACGGGCCGACCCTTGGCGTTGACGAAGCACGTTTCGACAAAACCTTCGGTGTCAACCTGCGTGGGCCGCTGTTCTGGTGTCAAGCCGCGTGGGAACAGGCGATGAAGGACACACCCGGTGTCATCATCAACATCGCGTCGGTCGGTGGGCTGCGCGCTGAGGGCGGGCTGGGTGTCTACAACCTGACCAAGGCTGCACTGATCCATATGACCCGCCAGTTGGCCGGCGAGTTGGGGCCGACCCGCGTCGTGGGTATCGCGCCGGGCCTCGTGCAGACGGACTTTGCCGCCTACCTGGTGGACAACTTCGGTGAACGTCTGGCTGCGCAGTTGCCGACGCAGCGACTTGGAGAGCCGCAAGACATTGCCAACTTGGCTGTGTTTCTTGCCTCGGACGCCGCCTCCTGGATCACCGGCGAGACCTACGTGATCGACGGCGGCGCCGGAGTCCGCAGCACGGGCTGATGGTACGGTCGCACCATGCGCGCCGCCCGATACATTGCCGTGCTGGTGGGGTTGTTTTCTTTCGTCGCGGGCTGCACCAGCCTGTCTCCCAGCAAGGCGCGGGCCAGCGATGTGTACGCCACCATCATCCGTTCCTTTGCGACGCAGGCTGAGCACGAGCCGCCCCTGAAGGTGTTCGTCGAGACGCGTGGCGAAGGCTCGTCGATCAGTGTCGACGTGCAGGCCGAGGTGGTCACGGCGGTGGAGGCTGTTGCCGAAGTGCGCTTCATCGATGCCCGTTCAGAGGCACTTGAGGAGAGTGAACCGGGCATCTTCGTCGTTCGTGACGACGGCATCCTCCTGGCCTTTGGTCCGGTGCCGAACGATGCGTCGGATCTCGTCGTCGAAGTCGACCAATACATCAAGGACACTCTTCTTGCCGCGCACCGCTTCGTGATGCGCAGCAGCGGTGACGAATGGACGATCGACGACGCGTCGGTGACCTACGAACCCATCACTCCCGACGAGCCATAGCGCCATCGGGCGCGGCTTCGAAGCGTTCCACCGCCTGCTGTGCGGCTGCGAGCATTCGGTCCACCAAGGTTGTGGTTGCTGGCGTGCCTGAGAGCACCTCATCGCCCTGCACGGCGAGGTTGGCCCACTCGTCCGGCGGTTCGATCGTTCGCTGCGCGAGCGCCGAGCGGATTGCCGCATGACTGGTGACGATCGATAGCCGCCGTGCCCCCTGCTGCGCCTGCACTCTCGCCTCGTCGAACAGCGCCCGCGGCAGTTGCGACGTCGGGGAGTAGCTGGATGAACCAAGCAGCAGCGCGCTGGCCCCGCGACGCCACGACAGGCTGCCCTGTGAGGCAAACGAGGCGCCGCTGACCAGCAACACGATGGCCACTACGAGGAATCCGACCCTCGGGCTGGGTGTCAGCATCACGGCCAGCACCGCGCCGGTGACGTTGGACAGCTGGAAGCGCAGCTCGTTTGCGGAGATAGCGCGCCCTCTAGCGACGTCGGGAACCTGCCCGTAGAGCGCATCCATCGTGCGGGTTGCCACGCTGCTACCGAGCCCGATCGTGAACGCGACCACCACGATACTGAAGTTGCCGGCAGCCAAGACGCTGAACGCGGTGACCACGCCCGGTACCAGCAGCACCAGCGATATGACGTGATGGGGGACAAGTCTGCGGTGCAGCGCACCGGCGATGAGGGTGCCGATGAACGACCCGATGCCGGTGGCGGCCAGGGCGACCACGAACACCCACGCGTCCACCCCGCCGCGTTTGATGGCGAACGCCAGCAGGTATGCGAGCGCACCTGACGATGCTCGAATGCCGCACACTGCCAGCCCCGCTCGCCGCACCTCGGTCGGCACAGCGACCCGGATGTAGCGCGCGCCCGGCTCGGCCGACAGCGAAGTGGTGGGAATGCGGTGCGCGGTGAGGGCAGCGACAATGAAGACAGGCACAGCCATGAGCGGGACCAGTTCGGCGTTGAACAGGCCGAGTACCGCGGCACCGATCAGCGTGCCGAGGCCACCGGCCACCGTTCCAACGCGACTCAGGTGACCGCTGGCGTCGGCTAGGCGATCGGGCTCGGGCAGCAGGTTGGGCAGGATCGCGGTGCGCGCCAGCGCGTACACCTTGCGACTGAGCAGCACTACGAACACCAGTGGATAGAAGGCCGGCGACTTCAACGAACTGACCAACGCCAGTGCCGCCGCCGCTCGGAGTAGCTGGGTCGACACCATCGTGGCTCGAAAACCCGCCCGAGTGCGCTCGAGTAACGGCGACAGCAGGGGAGCGACTACTGCAAGCGGCGCCACCGTCAACACGAGGTACAGCAGGATGCGGTCGCGCGATGCCTCCAATGAGACGCTGAAGAACAGCGAGCCGAGCAGCGAGATGTTCAGGAAGCCGTCGGCGACGTCGTCGAGTGCGTGGGTGACGGAAAGTCTGCGGACCTCGGGCGGGCCAAGGATTGCCAGGCGCGCCCGAGCACTCCACGCTTGCGGGGGCCGGGGCTCCGACGGGTCCGATGCCACCTCCCAAGTATTGCCGCACTCGTCACCGTTCAGTCCGCATCGTCGCGAACTGACGGGACATACTCGCGTGATGAGTGAGACGGAGATCCCTGGCGTCGATCTTTCGGTGCTGCGCGGCTGGATGGACGCGCGTTCGCTGGGTGACGGTTCGCTCGTTGATGTCGAGCTGATCACTGGCGGCACACAGAACATCCTGTTGCGCTTCAGTCGCGCCGAGCGCACGTACGTGTTGCGTCGGCCGCCCGTGAACAAGCGGGCCAACAGTGATGAGACGATGCGCCGTGAGGCGCGGGCGCTCGCGGCGTTGGCCGGTACCGATGTGCCGCATCCGGCGCTGATCGCGGCCGAACCCGACCCGGACGTACTGGGCGCCGCGTTCTATCTGATGGAGCCAATCGATGGCTTCAACGCGACCCTTGACCTGCCCGCGCCATTCGACTTCGACCTCGGCTGGCAGCGCGAGATGGGTCTGTCGATGCCTGATGCGATTGCGTCGTTGGCTGCGGTCGACCACGTAGCGGTCGGCCTTGCGGACCTCGGACGCTTCGAGGGCTGGGCGGAACGTCAGGTTGGCCGCTGGCGCAAACAGCTGGACGGCTACAGCGAACTCGTCGGTTATCCCGGGCTGGCCATTCCTGGTGTCGACGCAGTGGGCGAGTGGCTGGCTGCCCGCCTTCCTACCGATGCACAACCGGGCCTGATCCACGGCGACTTCCACTTCGCCAACGTGCTGATTCACCGCGATCGCCCGACCGTTGCTGCCATCGTCGATTGGGAGCTGGTCACGATCGGCGACCCGTTGCTCGATCTCGGCCATCTACTGGCCACCTGGCCACAGCGCGACACCGTTGGCATCTCGGTGATGGCGGATGGGCTTCCGACCCACGACGAGATCATCGCCCGCTATGCCGCGCAGACCACGCGGTCACTCGACGACCTGCTTTGGTATCGCGTGCTCGCGTGCTACCGGCTGGGGCTCATCTTGGAAGGTACGCACGCTCGCGCGTGCGCCGGGTTGGCACCGAAGGCCATCGGCGACCAACTGCACGCGCACACTGTCAGCCTCCTCGAGCAAGCGCTCACGCTGATCAGCTAGCGCGACTCAGCTAGCGCGGCTCGGCTAGCGCGGCAGTCCGTCGATGTTGATGAGCGCACCGGTGGTGTAGCTGCTTGCGTCGCTGGCGAGATACAGAGCGGCCCCGACGATCTCGTGCGGCTCACCGCCGCGGCCGAGCACGAAGGCGTTCTTCGCACGCGCGTTGAACGCCTCGAGATCCCACGCCTTGGAGATGTCGGTGAGGAAGGGGCCGGGGACGATGCAGTTGACGCGTACCTTCGGCCCGAAGGCTGCGGCGAAACTGCCGGTCAGTGAGTTGATGCCCGCTTTGGCCGCCCCGTACGGAGCCTCGGTGGGGCTGGGGCGTTGGCTGGCGATGGACGACACGTTGATGATGGAGCCACCGTCGCCCGCCGCCATGCGTGTGCCAACGATCGATGACAACCGAAACGGACCTTTGAGGTTGACACCGATGACCTTGTCGAACAGTTCCTCGCTGACCGCGTCGAGGCTGGGGTACAGCGGGGACATGCCGGCGTTATTCACCAGAATGTCGACGCGACCGAACTCTGCATATGCGGCGTCGGCGAGACGGTCGGCATCTGACCAACTGCCAGCGTGGTAGGCGATGGGCAGCGCTCGGCGCCCGAGTGCTCGCACTTCATCCGCAACCGACTCGCAATTCTCCAGCTTGCGGCTGGCGATCACGACGTCGGCTCCATGCTCGGCGAACGCAAGCACCATCTCGCGGCCGAGACCACGCGAGCCTCCCGTAACAATTGCCAACTTGCCGGTCAGCTCGAACAAGTCGTGAGTCATAGCAGGAACATACAGTGACGCGTATGGCCATTGACTTCACGCTCAGCCCGGAATTGGAAGAGATTCGACTGCGCGTGCGCGGGTTCATCAACGAGGTCGTGAAGCCGGCCGAAACCGAGCTGGACAAGCTGCGCGATGGCGATCGCGGTGACTACGTCGCCAAGCTGGTAGCGCTCCGAAAGCAGGCGCTGGAGGTTGGTCTGTGGATGCCGCACATGCCCAAGGAGTGGGGCGGCATGGGCCTTGGCCACGTGCAATTGGCAATGGTGCAGGCCGAGGCCGCCAAGGCGAGCATGGGCCCGTGGGTGCTCAACTGTCAGGCGCCCGACGAAGGCAACATGCACACGCTGCTGCACTGGGGCACGCCCGAGCAGAAGGAGAAGTACCTCAAGCCGCTGTGCGATGGCACCGCCATGAGCTGCTTCGCGATGACCGAGCCGGAGGTTGCCGGTAGCGACCCGACGCTCATCCAGACCACGGCCGTGCAAGACGGTGACGAGTGGGTGGCGAATGGCCATAAGTGGTTCATTTCCAATGCCCGGCGCGCCAAGTTCGCCATCCTGGTATGCCGCACCGAAGACGACCCGGACCTACCGCAGGCGGCCAACACCGCGTTCATCGTCGACCTGCCCAGCGAAGGCTGGAAGCGAGTGCGCGAGGTGGAAACGATGCACGGCGCATCCGGCCACAGCGAGATCGTGATCGAAGACCTGCGTATTCCCGCCGCCAACATGCTGGGTGGTCGCGGGCAGGGTCACCTGCTGGGTCAATACCGCCTCGGGCCGGCGCGTTTGGCGCACTGCATGCGTTGGATCAGCCAGGCCGAAACCGCGCTGGACATGATGGTGGACCGTTCGCTGCTGCGGTACTCGCACGGCAGTGTGCTGGCCGAGAAGCAGGGCATCCAGTGGATGATTGCCGACAGCAGCATGGAGATCTACCAGTCCAAGCTGATGGTGCTACACGCTGCATACCTGATCGACAGCGGTGCCGACTTCAAGAGCGAGGTCAGCATGGCCAAGCACTTCGTCGCCAACATGCTGGGTCGGGTCATCGACCGCAGCATCCAGGTGCACGGCGCGCTGGGTTATAGCACCGATACGCCGTTGGCGCACATGTACCAGCATGCCCGCTGGGCCCGCTTCGCTGATGGCGCCGACGAGATTCACCAGATGCGCATCGCACAACGCACGATCAGTGCGTATCGCGACCACGGCAGCACCCGTACCGCCACCGGCAACCTGCCGCTCTAGACTCCTGCGGGCCGTGGCACCGCCAGCGTCCTCTCGACACTGGGTCTTCAACGTCCCCGTAGTTTTAGTTTGTCGTGTTTCTCCGCCCATGGGCGGGTAACCACGCCACTTACGTCACGTTTACCCGCCCATGGGCGGCGGAGGGTGACAGGTGACGCGCGCCGATAACAAGAGAGGTTCGGTCGCCGGCAGATGAACCCACTGGGTTGGTCGTGGAGCGATTTGGCGTTGAGGAGGGCGTGCGTTATCGGGCCGAGTGACGCTCCCGCAATGCATCGGCGCGTCGTAGAGTCGGCCGCAAGCGATGGAGGGTGCAATGGCTGATCTAGTGGTGTTGTCACGCGACGATGTGTCGCTCTGTCTCGATCTGGCCGGGCTTCGTGAACACCTGACGCAGGCGTTCATTGCCTTCAGCGATGGCGGCACTTCGGTGCCGCCGCGCATGGCATCGTTCACGCCCGACGGACTTCTTGCGGCCATGCCTGGCTTCGTGCCCGGTGTCGGGTTCGGCCTCAAGGCCGTCACCGTGTTTGCCGGCAATCACGGCACGGACCTCCCGTCTCACCAAGGGCTGATCGCACTGTTCGATCCGTCCAACGGCTCGCCGGTCGCGGTGATGGATGCGTCGTTGATCACCGAGCTACGGACTGCGCTGTGCGCGGCGATGGGTGTCGAGCTGGGAGCGCGTCGCGATGCCACGTCGGTGGCAGTGATCGGTGCCGGTGCATTGGGTCACGAGCACATGCGAGTACTGCAGGGCATCCGCCCGTGGACCGACATTCGCGTCGCGTCGCGAACGTATGCAAACGCAGAGGCGCTTGCCGCGCAATATCCGGGAAGTCGCGCTGTCGCCACGTTCGAGGAGGCTGTGCGTGGCGCCCATGTTGTGTGCCTGTGCACAGATGCCACAAGCCCCGTCATCGACCACTCTTGGCTGGCGCCGGGCGCGCACGTGTCATCTGTCGGCAGGGGAGCGGAGATTCCTGCCGCGACAATGAATGCCGCAATTGCCGACGGTGTGGTCATCGTCGAATGGCGCGGTGCCGCCGTGAACGCCCCGCCCGCCGGCGCCCAGGAGTTGCAGGGGCACGATCCGGCAGCGATGGTCGAGATGGGCGAGATCCTCAGCGGCCGCGCCGTCGGTCGCAGGAACGATTCAAGCCTCACGGTGTACAAGTCCACCGGTCACGCAATAGAAGACCTGGCCGCCGCCCGCCTCGTCCTCGACAACGCCATGGCGAGAGGCCTCGGCACCCGCGCCCCGATCTGATCCTGCCTCTAGAGGCTCTCGAGGTCGACTGCGCGCCGCCGGTCGGAAATGTTGCCCCATCGTTGAGATTCCGGCCCTGCGTGCGCTCTCACGCACGTCGTCAACGGCTTCGGCGTTCAGATGCCCTCGCCGGCACCGCACGACAACGTTGTGACGGAGCTGGTGGCGCGGGGTTAGCCGGCGAGGGGGGAGTCGAGGCGTCTTCGGACCGCGGAGCGGATGTGCTCGTCGAAGCGGTGCATGTGGGCCTCGATGAGCTCGGCGGCGCGGTCGGCATCGTTGGCACGCAGCGCCATCAGAATGACGCGGTGCTCGGCGATCATGTCCTGCAGGTCGGCAACATCACCGAGATACAGGTGCCACAGGCGGTCGCTGTGCGCGTAGAGCATGTCGAGTTGGTTGGTGAGAAATCGATTGTCGGCCGCTGCCCACACCAGTTCGCGGCACTGGCGATCGATCTCCAACAGCTTCACCGGTGACGACGAATCTGACGCATTCTCCAGCAGCGTTGCCATTTCGTCCCACACGGCTTCGTCGCCGCGCGCACATGCCAACCGCATCGCGTAGGGCTCGAGGATTGCCCGTGTCTCATAGAGCACGGCCAGGTCGCCGACGTCGATACTGCTGACGTACATGCCACGGCGGGGGATGACCGTGACGAACTGATCGCGCACCAACCGTTGCAGTGCCTCGCGGATGGGGGTGCGCCCCAACCGCAGCGTTGCCTGTAGTGCGTCCTCGCGGATCACGTCACCGGGGGAAAGCTCCAGCTGCACGATCATCCTGCGGATGTCGCGGTAGGCCTGCTCACTGAGCGACTTTGACCGTGTCGATCGTGAGGATGGTGTGGCGGGAGCTGTGATATGGTGATGATATATCACCGGATCGTGGTCGACGCGATCTTTGACTTCGTGGGAGACATCAGTGAGCGATTCTGCGTCCAACGCATTTCCGTCATCGGCCAAGGTCGTCATCATCGGCGCCGGCATTGTCGGCAACTGTTTGGTCGGCCATCTTGCCCGCTTGGGCTGGACCGACATGGTGCAGATCGACAAGGGCCCGCTGCCCAACCCCGGTGGCAGCACCGGCCACGCCTCCAACTTCATCTTCCCCACGGATCACAACAAGGAGATGGCGTTCCTCACACTGGATAGCCAGAACCAGTACATCGACGCCGGGCTGAACAACACCTGCGGTGGCATCGAGGTGGCCCGCGAGCCGCAGCGCCTCGAGGAGTTCAAGCGGCGTATGACCTCGGCCAAGGCGTGGGGCATCGAGGCCAGCCTGGTCACCCCAGCCGAGATCAAGGAGATGGTGCCTTTCATCAACGAGGACATCCTCCTCGGCGGCTACTACACGCCCAGCGTGAGCGTGGTCGACTCGCTTGCCACGGGTACCAAGATGCGCGAGGAGGCGATGGCCGCTGGCCTGCAGGTGTTCGCCAACACGGAAGTGCTCGACGTCGAGACCACCGATGGCCCGGGCGGCCCGAAGGTCACCGCTGTCGTCACCGACAAGGGTCGCATCGAGGCCGAGTACGTCGTTGTCGCCTGTGGTGTGTGGAGCCCGCGCATTGCCGCCATGGCCGGCGCCAACATTCCGCTCACTCCCGCCGTTCACCAGATGGCCGACGTCGGCCCCATCGACATCCTGCAGGAGAGCAACAAAGAGCTCGCCTTCCCGATCATTCGCGACATGGACACGTTCTGCTACGAGCGCCAGTCCGCCGGCTCGATGGAAGTGGGCAGCTACGCCCACCGGCCCATCCTGATGCGGCCCGACGACATTCCATCGAACGCCCAGTCGGCTCTTACGCCCACCGAACTGCCCCTCACCTACGAAGACTTCGACCCGCAGATGGAGCAGGCCATCGACCTGATGGAGATGCTCGGCGACGCCGAAATTCGTTACGCCATCAACGGACTGCTGTCGCTCACCCCCGACGCCAACCCGGTGCTGGGCGAGACCCCGGAAGTACGCAACCTGTGGAGCGCCGCCGCAGTGTGGATCAAGGAAGGCCCCGGTATTGCTCAGCTCGTCGCCGAGTGGATGACCTACGGCTACCCGCACATGTGCGACCCGCACGGCAGCGACATCAGCCGCTTTTACCCGCACGAAAAGACCGAGTGGCACATCAACGCCCGCTGCAACGAGCACTTCAACAAGACCTACGGCATCGTCCACCCGCGTGAGCAGTGGGCCAGCCAGCGCGGCATCCGCCGTAGCCCGTTCTACACACGTGAAGAGGCGCTGGGCGCGACCTTCTTCGACGCCCGCGGCTGGGAGCGCCCGCAGTGGTACTCCAGCAACGAGAAGCTGCAGGCCAAGTACCCCGAGGCCTTTACGCCGCGCACCCACGAGTGGGATGCCCGCTGGTGGAACCCGGTCACCAACGCCGAGCACCTGCAGATGCGGGAGAGCGTTGGCGTTGTCGATCTGACCGCCTTCAACGAGTTCGACTTCCAGGGCGAAGGGGTTGTGGAGTACCTGAACTACGTGTGCGTCAACAGCGTCGACGTGGCCGTTGGCCGCAGCGTCTACACGCCGCTGCTCACCCCGCACGGTGGCTTCCGTGGCGACCTCACCATTCAGCGCCTGGGCCAACTGCACTATCGTGTTATCACCGGCGCCTTCGACGGTGGTCGCGACAACTACTGGTTCAACAAGTATCGCCATGAGTTCAACGAGCGCACCGGCAACTCGGTCACTTTCACCGACCGCTCGCAGGGCCTGTGCACGCTGGGCGTGTGGGGGCCGAATGCGGCCGCAACGCTGGCCAAGATCGCCACCGACCACACCACTGCGGCCTACGACCTCAGTCAGGAAGGCTTCCCCTATGGCTCCGTCCGAGAAGTGCTGATTGCAGGCGTGCCGTGCACGATGTTCCGCATCAGCTACGTCGGCGAGAACGGCTGGGAGATCTACACCAACATGGAGCACGGCCTCACCGTGTGGGACGCCGTCTTCGCTGCTGGCGAAGAGTTCGAGATCATCCCCGTGGGCATCGGTGTGTACGCCGTCACCGGTCGCATCGAGAAGGGCTATCGCTTGATGGGCGCCGAGCTGGAGAGCGAATACAACCCGGTCGAGGCCGGCTTGAACCGACCGAAGGTGAAGAGCGCCGACTTCATCGGCAAGGCCGCCTACCTCGCTGCTCGCGAGGAAGCTCCCGCTGCCATCATGTGCACGCTCACCATGGATTCGCAGAAGTGCGCCGACGGCTACGACCGTTTCCCGACCGGCGGCAACGAGCCGATTCTGACCCTCGACGGCGAGCGCATTCTGGACGGCAAGGGCCGCGTCTCGCGAGTCACCACGGCTGGCGCCGGCCCGTCGGTCGGCAAGTACATCCTGCTGGCCTACCTGCCCCCGCAGCATGCCGTGGTCGGCACCAAGCTGCAGGTGATGTACATGAACGAGCTGTACCCCGTGACCGTTGAGGTTGCCGGTGCCACGCCGCTGTTCGACCCCACCGATGCACGCATGAAGAGCTGACGATGAAGGTTCTTGTCTGCGTCAAGCGGGTGCCCGCACCCGGTGCCAAGATCAACATCACCGCCGACGGCCTGGCCGTGGACACTGCCTATCTTGCGTTCACCACCAGCCCTCACGAGGAATGCGCGGTGGAGGAAGCGGTGCAGCTGATCGAGCGCCACGGTGGCGAATCGACGGTGCTGACACTCGGGCCGGCAGAGGCCGACGAGCAACTGCGCTACGCCGCCAGTATCGGCGTCAACAAGGCGGTGCTGCTGCCCATCGACTCGGCCGAGTGGGACCCTCAGCGCACAGCTGCCGCAATCACTGCGGCCATCCGGGGCATCGAGGCCGCGGACGGCCCGTTCGACCTGATCCTCTTCGGCAACGAGAGTGCTGACGCCGGCAACTTCCAGGTCGGAGTACGAGTGGCACACGCGCTTGCCCGTCCGATCGTCAACGGCATCAAGGGCATTGAGATCGACGGCGACTCGCTGAAGGCGCGGCGGGAGAGCGACGCCGGTGTCGAGGTCTACTCACTGTCGATGCCGGCGGTGTTGGGCGTGAAGGAAGGCATCAACCTGCCGCGCTACCCAACGTTGAAGGGTCGACTCGGCTCCAAGAAGATCGAGGTTGGCCAGGTTGTTCCGGAGGCCGTGCTCGGCGGACAGCAGATGGTCAGCCTGGTGCAATCGACCGAGCCGGCCAGCGCAACAATCATTCTGGGCAACGGCCCCGAAGCGGCAGCCGCTGTCGTCGATCTGTTGGAAGAACTGGGGATCCTCAAGTGACCGTGCTCGTCGTTGTCGAACATGACCGTGGCGCGCTCAGCCCGGCATCCCTGGAAGCCCTCGCGGCTGCCCGCACCATTGATCCCGTGGTCCACGCCCTCACGCTTGGCACGGCGGCCGACGGCCTCGCGGCCGAGCTGGGTGCGCACGGCGCGGAGGTGGTGCACCAGATCCACCACGATCTTCTCTCCGACTTCGGACCAGAGGCGTGGGGCGAAGCAGTGGCGCAAGCCGTTCGTGCATTGCAGCCAACGTCGGTTGTCGCATGCGGAACCGACCGTGGGAACGAAGTGATGGCGCAGGCCGCTGCTCGGCTGGACCTGCCGTTCGTCGCCAATGTGATTTCGGTGAGCGAGGCTGACGTGTGGGACGTGACCCGCGTGCGCTGGGGCGGCTCGCTGCTCGAGTCGTGCACACTGACGGCAGACACCAAGCTACTCACCGTGTCGCACCACGCGTTCGAGGCCGGCGAGAGCCGGGCGGCGGGTGCCGCCGTGGCGCTCAGCGTGGACCTTGATCCGTCGCTGGCGCGAACCATCGTCGCCGACCGTGTCGAGCGTGCCGCCGGTGTCACCCTGGGGACTGCACCCTTGGTGGTTGGTGGCGGCCGGGCTGTTGGCTCGGCCGAAGCGTTCGCGCCATTGGAAGAACTGGCGGCGCTCCTGGGCGGCGTCGTTGGCTGCTCGCGTGCGGTGACCAACAACGGTTGGCGTAACCACACCGACCAGGTGGGCCAGACCGGCACCCGCATCGCCCCCGACCTGTACATGGCGTGTGGTATTTCCGGCGCCATTCAGCATTGGGTGGGCGCGATGGCCTCGAAGAAGATCCTCGCGATCAACACCGACCCGGAAGCCAACATGGTGACCAAGGCCGACTACGCGGTGATCGGCGACCTCCACAAAGTCATTCCCGCGATCACCGCCGAGATCCTGCGCCGTCGCGGCTGAAATGTCCGCAGCACGCGCGGCTGAGATGGCGGCCAGCTCGCGGCTGAGGCAATAGGCTCGCCGAATGGGAACCAACGAGTCGCTGCCGCCTCCGTCTCCGCCGGGACAGCCACCGTTGGCGCCGGCACCCCCAGTTGGCCCCCCTGCGTATCAGCCGCCTCCGCCGCCCGTCTACAACCCTCCTACAACCCTGAACCCAACGACGCAGTTCCCCGCGACGCAGCAGTTTCCGCCCACACGGGCCTTCCCGGATGGGCCCCCGGGCGGGTTTCCGCCAAACGGCTTCACGGCCTTCGAACAACCGGCCGAACCGCCGAAGAAGAAGACCGGGCTGATGATCGCCGGTGGTCTGGTCGCGGTTGCAGCCATCGTTGCCGGAGTACTGGTGCTGACCGGCGGTGACGACGACACGACAGTGTCGCCAGGGACAACGTTCCCCGAGGCCACGGCCTTCGCCACGATTCCGGACATCACGCTGCCGCCCGACGACACCCAGGTGATCACCCTTCCCGTGATCACCGAACCTGAGGTGACCGAGCCGGCCATCACCGACCCGCCGGTCACGGACCCTGTGGTGCAGACCACCATTCTCTCCGGTGGCGAGATCACTGACGATCTTGGTCTCTTCGCCGTGGTCCTTCCCGATGGCCTCGCGGTGGACACGACGCCGATCACGACACACGACAACTTCACTCTGCCCTCAATTGCCGGCGCGGTGGACCTGCAGGGTTTCTACAACGACGATGTCACCCCTGGGATGACGCTCGTCGTGGTGGGCAAAGAAGTCGACAGCACCCCAGCCGAGGTGTTGGCCTTTCTTGAACCCGGCGCCGACATTTGCACCGGTCGCGAGGAGACCGCCGACTACCCGACCACCATTGGAGCCAGTATTTTGCTGAAGCTCGACGGGTGCAGTCCGGCTGGCACCGCGGCCAAGGTGATTGTGGTGGCCGCGATTCCAGGCAGCACCTTCATCGCGGCCATCTATGTGCAGGGGCTGGGTCTCTCGGCCGACCTGCTGCCACAGGCTCAGACGGTCTTTGAGACCGTCCGGCTCCTCTGAGCCGACGTACCTCATGACCGTTCCGTCGCCGCGTACCAGCGCCGGCCCAGCACTTCGTCGCGATCTCGCGCTCGCGACCTGGGGTCTGTTTGTCGGGCTGGCGCTGCTGATGCTGGCCGGCGGCCTGTTTGGGACGTTGCTCGGCGTTCGCTCGGAGCGGGTGGGCCTGCCGACGGTAGTCAGCAGCATCATTGCTGCCAGCTACTACGCAGGCTTCCTCATCGGCTCACGCCTGACGCTGACCGCGCTGGCGAAGGTGGGACACATCCGGGTCTATGCGGCGCTGGCCTCGTGCCTGTCGGCCGCAATGATTGGGGTCGGAATTACGCACAACGCACCGTCGTGGGCGTTGCTGCGACTGGTGACCGGCCTCTGCACGGCTGGCCTGTACGTCATCGCCGAGTCGTGGCTCAACGACCTTGCGACCAATGAAAACAGGGGGAGGCTGCTGGCCGTGTATGGCGTCGTGACCATCGCCTTCTTTGGCATTGGCCAGGTGCTGCTGTTCAACTTTGACCCGATCGCCGTGACGGGTTTCGCTGTGGCGGCCATCATCACATCGCTGGCAGTTGCGCCGGTGGCACTCTCCGAGGAGGCGCTGGCGCCAGACCTGCTGGAAGCGGAACACATCTCGCTGCGCGAGCTTGCGCGTGTTGTGCCAACGGGAGTGTTCTCGTGCTTGCTCGTAGGCCTCGCGCACGGCGCGTTGAACGGTATGGCTGCGATCTACGCAACGCGGGTAGGCCTCAGCCCCGGTCGTGTTGGGCTCTTCGTTGCCCTTCCCAGCCTTGGCAGCGTTTTGCTGCAATGGCCAATCTCGGCGGCCAGCGACGACATCGATCGACGAGCCGTTGGCCTGGTCGCCGCACTCGGCGCCGCCGGGGTTTCGGGCTTGTTGCTGTTGGACTCGCCGAACAAGACGATGGCCTTCGTGCTGATCTGTCTGCTCGGCGGCTTCAGCTATCCGCTGTACTCGATTGCCGGTGCGTACACCAACGACTGGATCGAGCCCGAACACCTCAACGCTGCGGCCTCCCAGTTGGTGACGTTGTATGGAGTGGGCGCAGTGGTCGGCCCGTTCGTCGCCGCCGGGAGCATGGTGGCCTTTGGTCCGACTGGCTTTTATTGGGCGCTCATCGGGCTGCACCTCGTGGTGGCGGCGTTCTTCCTCTACCGAATGCTGGCGTGGCGCGCGCCGTTGGCGAAGCGACCGTGGAGTGAAGTGTCTGTGCCGGCTCGCGCGTTCTTCGTGCCCGCCACCATCATCGCCATGGGCCGCCGCCGCCGCCCGCCTGTCTCCTAGACACGTAGGACGCATCAGGGATGTAGCGCGGACGCTTCAGCACTGCAGCGGGGTGGGGGTAGCGCACCCGCTGGCAAAGGCTTGCGAAGTGAGCAACGATCGGGCATTCTGATAGAGATGTAGGACGGGAGAACACGTGGCGAGCACAGGAATTGCCAAGTTGTGGAAGCCGGTGATCAACGTCGCCGATCTCGACGCAGGAGAGCGATTCTGGTCGGCCGTATCGGGTCTGTCGCCACAGGGCCGACATGGCCAGTTCTCAGTGCTCGATGCTCAGGACGCCTCTGATGGTGACCATTGGATACTGCTTCAGCTGGTGCCAGCGGGGCAGGTCAGCGTGAACAGCGGTACTCATCTCGACTTCCGTGTTGACGATGTTGCCGCTGCGGCGCAGGCAATCGTCGAGATTGGAGGCGTCGTCATCACGCCGCCCGACACGTACGTCGTCGACGGTGAAGCGCTGCTGGAGTGGGCGGTGATGCAGGATCCGTTCGGCAATGAGTTCTGCATCATCAGGTGGCCATTCGGCGAGACAGAGCCGGTCACCTAGCAGCGTAGAACCGCAGAAAGTCCGGTGATCGAGGAGGCTTGCGGCATCGGATCGGGCAGGATGCAGGCGTGTAACGGCATGGGTCCGCCGTAGCTATGTGACTGTCTACCCGTGTGGGAATGAGCCGCCTGACGCGTCCAATCTCAACTTCACGTCAGGGCAGACAATCCCGAACGCCGTGATCACCAAGATCGGCGGCAACGGCAAGTCTGCGTGTTCACTGATGTCGTGAGCTCTGCGTGCGACACACCCCCAGCCGCCCTTCAGTCGTGTCCGTCGATGCGAGTGCACCAGGGTTCAGCGGACTCGGTGCTCTCCGACGCGATCATCTCGGCGACACACCACTAGGAAAGGCGCTCCAACATGCGGGTTTGCCACTCGACCGTTGCCTGCACGTTGTTGAACGTGAACAATCGACGGTGACTCGGTGACCTGCGCCGACGCGGCGAAAGTGCCGTTGACCAGCGCTTTCGAGTGTTGGTTACTACCGGCAGTTTCCCGACCGTTTCGGACGTCTTGTGTCCGATTCGTGTCCGGCTAGCGTCCGCTCCCATGGGTGGCTCGATCATGTCTTTCAGAGATCCTGCTCTGCGCGCAGAGATCCTGCGCTTGTTCGACCTCGCACGTCGCAACAGCAGTGATCCAGCTAAGCGACATCACGTCGTGCCTCAGTCGTATCTGGTGCGTTGGCACTGGCGCGGCAAGCTGAGAGCGGTAGATGTGAATCAGCGCACCACGTTCCCGAACATCGCAAAGAACGTCGGTTTTCATGATCGCTTCTATGACATGGGGAGCGAGGACCTGGACCCGATATCTGTCCCTCCCATGCTCATGGAGACGCTCTTCGGCCAGGTCGAGGGGTGGGCTGTGCCAGTGATCGACAAGATGATCGATGGCGGTGCCGGCGTCCTCGAAATGGAGGAACGCAACAGCTTCGCCACCTACATGGCACTTCAATACACGAGAGGCCTGCGGACTCGTCGCTTCATCGAACAGACGGCACAGTTCTACGTTCAAGAGACGATGGGCTCGGCCGGCGAGCCGTACGTCCGCGAGGTGCTTGGCCCTGACGCTGACCAAGCGGAGGTCGAGGCAGGCCTTCGGACGCTGCAGGAGTTACGCGAAGGGCGGATCTTCGTGCAGCCCCAACGAGCCCAGTCGGTGTGGATGGCGGCGAGCGGCGCTGAGCGGGTCGCAGAGGTGCTGGCGGGTCGTCGGTGGATGGTCTACGAGTCGGATTTGCCGTTCATCACCTGCGACGAGCCAGTGGTCGTCATACCGTCGCCGGCGATTGATGCTCGGCAAACTTGGGGTGTCGCGACCAGTGGGTTGGTCGTCTTTCCACTGAACCCGCGCTTCGTCCTTGCGCTCCTCTCACACGACCTGGCTGGCCGCGCCCGATCGAACGAGCAGTACCTGAGTGCGGCCGAGACGACGCAGATCAATACGTGGATCGCTGGCAACGCCCACCGGTGGGCGTACTCCCGCGGTGACTCCACCGATATGTCTGTGCCGCTAGTGCCACCCGAGGTGCTGTGGTTCGACGTGGAGAGAGAGCCACGATTGAACGGTGAGCAAGTGCGCGTGTTCACGCCCTCCAGGTGGTTGTACGCCACGCCTCCTGGGCGACCTACCCGATGGTGGTCGTAGCGCTCACGCTCGGGGTCGGCCTCAGCGCGAGCGCAGCCAGTTCTTCACGTCGTCGCGCAGCCACAGCAGGCAGCGGCCGGCGCCCATGTCGACCACCGGGGCGGGGAAGTCGGAGTAACGCTTCCTGTACGTGGCCACGCTGGAGCGCTGGCTGAGCCCGAGCACCTCGGCGACCGCCTGGGCGTCGATGAGGTCGGCGGGGTCGACTCGGTTGGCCATGCCTGCAGAGTAGTTGTCGACGGTTGTCGACAGTGCGCTATTGTCGTCGGTTGACGACACAAGGGGGTCGTCTTCAACGAGGGGGAACACAGTGAGTGTGTCTGATGACATCGATGCGACGCTTCTGAAAATTGCGGCCCAGAACAACAGCATCGCGTTGCGAGGCATGGCGCAACGTGGGCAACGCCTACTGATGTCCGTCGATCCAGCCGAGGTGACGTTGCTGGTAGCGGTCCAAGGTGAGTACAATGAGGTCGAGAGGCTGAGCTCCCACCTCACCGCGCGCAGGCACCGCACTGATCGCATCCTCGCCGCACGAGCAGCGGCGCGCGAAGCCGAGGACAGTCTGAGACGAGTACCGTGCCAGATCCTCCAGTTCATCGCTCGCGAGACTGGTCACGCGTAGTGAAAACGAGCATCGCCGATGTCGTGCAGGCGAGTTGGACCGAGCAGCGGCATGCCGTCGAGTCGTTACTCGACCAGCTCGAGGAACTGATCCCGCGCCTGGACGACGAGCTGCTCGTTTGGCTGCTGACGTCGATTGAGACCGCGGTCGACACGCGGCCGATCGATCGTCGTAACCCATGGTCGGCGTTACTCGCTGCCCGTCATCCGCGTGTCGCGTTCCATTGGCAGGCGATGGACTGGTGCCGTGGATTCATCGAGCAACGACGAGGAGGCCACACGATCACGCTCGCTGCGGATCTCAACCGCACCACGCGACGGTGGGTGCTCGCGCACGAACTCGCACATCTGGCCTTGGACAACATCGAACGGTGCGACGTCGGCGGCAACTCGACGATCTCGGTTGCCGAGAGGCGTATCGAGGAACAACGCACCGACGCTCACGCTCTTGCTCTGTTCGACGTCTCGCAGTCGTCGTTCAACCCCACACGCTGACGACGACGCTGGCTACTGCCGCAATCGCAGCGGCCGCTGCTGCAATTGTCGCCGATCTAGCGGCGCGTGCGGACTTGGACAGCAGGAGCAGCTCCATGGCTCGCATCTGGCCTTCGTCCCCCTGTCGCATCATCACAAGCGCTGCAAGCTCCCACGGCTTCGCCTGGTCGAACTGGCGGGCAAGTTGCAGGTAGGGATCCTCGCCTTCTCTGAACGTGAAGATCTCGGCGTTGCGTTCGTCACTGACTGTGTATCGCTTCATGGAGTGGACCGTAGCGAGTTGCGCTGCAGCGATCACGGCTTCGACGGCAGGTCGAGCAGTTCAACCTGCGCTGATGACGGGGAGCAGGTTGAGGACGGCTGTGACCACCTTCGGGTAAATGCACCCTCGATCGACAGTTCCCCAATTAGGGAAGTTCCCGCCCCTCAGCGAGAGGCGCAGGTGCGCCCGTGGCGTAGGCGGTGCTCCAGTTCAGCTCAGAGCGCGTCCTTGCAGGTCGGGCAGACGAGCGGCTTTCGGCCCTTGATGGCCTGGCGGTGCCACGAGCTCCCACAATCGCTGCACGTCAACCACTCGATTGTGGGAGGTGCCCACATGTCTCTGGCCTTACGTTTGGCGATCGGGCGCCCGACCAGAGCAGAACACTCCCCACATCGCTTCGACCGCGCGCCTGCGGTGGTCGCCTCGATAGTCCACGTCACTTGACAGTCGGGACACGTGACAACCTTTAACCCGGCCCGTCCGCTGCCGTGCGCTGACAGGCGATCACCCAATTTAGCCTTCAGCAGATCGTCGACGGCGACAACCGGTATTCCGTATTGCCGAGCCTTGTTCGCTTTGGCCGAGCTCGACGCTGGGTCCGCTGCCGCTACGAGCTGCGTCGACTTCGAAACGCCAGTCTGAACACTTAAGCCGATCTCCGTGGCCAACATTCCGAGCGTGTCGCGGTGGTAGTAGGCGTGGTCTCCCGTAAACACGACGGTCATTTGTGGGGTCAGTGTGACCTCCGAGGAGGTCGGGCGATAGGGGCGAATGCGCTGCTCTACAGTGTTCTGATCGACATCGAGTGCGGAAGCAATCCGGACGAGCGTGTCGTACTCGGCGTCAGTCACCTCGCTGTCTGCAATTGCCGCATCCACAAGTTCATTTACGAACCGACGATGCGCCTGCGCGAGGTGCGCTTCGTTGAGTCCCAGCTCGGAAGCGAGCTCTGATAGCTGCCTGCGTTCGTCGCGATCGATATGAAGGTCGGAGGCCGCCCGGCCCACGAGTTCAAGATAGGAGAGCATGCCCACCTCGACGCCCGTATGTGGAAGTCGCGACGCAAGGTACGCAATGAGAGGTGGATCAGGGAGGCGGCTGGGGGTGACGTCAGTCCGACGAAGAATGCGGCCGGTTCGACTGAGGCTGGTGGCTGCCGAGGCCGGCGAACCTGCGACGCACCGTTCGACAACGCGAAGAAGAAGCTCGGCTGTCGCCGACGCATCAGCGAGAGCGCGATGAGCACCCTCAAGTTTGACGTTGTGAGTCGAGCAGGCTTCGTGCAGTCGGCATCCGGTTGCCTTGAGGGTGTCGACTCCGGACTTCATGACCAGTTGTGAGCCAATTCGGTCGAACTCGCCAGCCAGCATACGAAAGTCAAACGGGAGGTTGTGTGCCACAAGGCACGCGCCGTTGAGGCGAACGGCCACGTCACCTGCAACCTCTGAAAACGTCGGTGCGGACGCGACCATCGTTGCGGTAATGCCATGGATGTGGCTGGCCGAAACATCGCGACCCGGTTGGATGAGTGTGTCGAACACATCCAGCACGGTGCCATCCAACGACATCGTCACAATGGCGATCTCGACAACGCGGTCAGTTGCGTAAACGCCCGTAGTTTCCGTATCAACAACTACAAGCCGATCGGCGCCTCCCGCACACTCCCGCAGTCCAGTCGCCATGTGAGCACGTTAGCTAAAGCTGACGCTGCAGATGACCAAGCCCGCTCCTGCGGGTCTTCGCTCAGCCCTATGAGGGTGGACAACCGCGCTCGCCGGGGTTGGCTTCGCTGCCGCGATCGGCGGAGAGCCGTGCAGCTTCGATCGTCATTCGTATCCCCCTTCGTTTCGTCGATTGCGAACCCAGCCGAAGTACATTCCCGCAACGGGCCAGCGGATGATCTCGTGACTGCCACCGGCGATGGCAACCTTCACCGTGCTGGCGCCGAGGGCGTCGATGTCGAACGAACCGCGCCCGAGCGGGGGGACGTCCTCGGCCGTCACGCGGTGCTTGCCCGCGAACGACCTGGCGGCCAGGGCGAGGGATTGCATTCGGTCGACGGCCTCGCAGAGTTCTGCATGCTGCTTGATGAACTTGCGGTACTCGCGCTCGGCGGCGTCGGTCGCGGCGTCAACGTCGGCCCACAGCGCGGTCAGCTCGGCGACGATGCCTGCTCGCCGCTCTGCATCATCGCGTTCGGCTTCTGATCGGATCGCTGCGGCGCGTGTGAGCTCGTCGAGTTCGTCGGCAGCCTTGGCGATCGCGTAGTCCTCAGGCTTGATTGTCTCGCCCAGCTCGAGCCGTGCGACAATTTCGTCGACGGCACTCACCTCGCGACGACCAATGTGAGGCCGTCGAACGCGAACCGTACGAAGTGGTCGGCGGCGAGCAGCGCGGTGGCGAGGTTGTAGTCCGCGTTGTCGACCGCGTCGAGGAGCTGGCGGGCCGCGGCCGCGTCCTCGCCGAGCACGCCAGCCGCGATGCTCGACGATGCCTGATCCCATTGGCCGACCCACGAGCGCAGTCCACGTGATTCGAGATACAGCGCCGGCCAGCCAGATGACGTGAGGTGCCAGACGGCCAGGTCGTCGTGGTGGGCGACTGCCTCGCGCAGCAGTTGTTCCAGACGAGCAATCACATCGTCGGTCGCGAGTGAGTCGAGCACCATGCGCAGCTGCTGCTCGCGTCGCGTCAGCTCGGCCACCTGTACAGCGTCAGGCGTCGGCCGCGGCGGCATTGCGAGCGGGCGCAGTGTGTTCACGATCCGGTCGGCGTCGACCTTCATCGCCGCGAGATTCGCTTGCGCCGAGGTGCGTGCGGCAGCGACCAGCGCAGCGGCGTCCTTCTCGCGCTGAGCGGGAACGAGCGCCGGGTCGGTGAGTGTGGTCCGGACCTTGCCGGCGACGTCGGCCAGCGTCGAGCGCATCTCGTCGAACTGCCCATAGAAGTCATCGAGCGGACCAACGATCGCACGTGCGGGCGCTGAGCCGTACTGCACGGCGATGTCGGGGTGCAGCACCGAGTAGCGGGCCCCGTCGAGCGCCTTGTCGGTGGACGCCTTCACTTTCGCGACCACCTCAGTGAGTGTGGTCAGTTGCGATGTTTCAGCCATTGCGTTGGACTCCTTGAAGTTCGGGTAGAGCATTTGGTGGAATGAGCCAGAGCCCGTGATCGAGTACCGCCCCGGGCACTCCGCCCGCACGCGCCTTGCGGCGAAGAGTGCGGGCGGAGATTCCCGAAAGGTGGCTCACGGCTTCACGGACCGTTAGCAGTGATGCTCTCCCCTCGGCGGTCGGAATGGAAGCACCGTGGCCAGCGCTGGCCAACGAGGCGAGTGAGACGACTCGGCGGCCGACCGACACCAGGTCGTCGAGCGGTGCTGGCACTGGACGACCGAGTTGGCGTTGTTGATCCCGCACACGCTCAAGAACAGGAACGAGCGCTACCAGCGTGTCGTGGTCCAGCTCGACCACGAGAGCGCCGGTCGATCGGCGGACAAGCTGCACCGTCACTCGTCGCCGTCGCTCTCGTCGGCCAGGAGACGTGCATTCATCTCGTCGAGCGACTCGGCCGCCGAGCCGAGATCGATCGATACGCGCAACCTCGACACGACCGACGCGCCGAAGCGGTCTTCGAGTGCTCGCACCTCTTTCGCCAGGGCGAGCATGAACGCGCCGAGCGGGTTCATGACGGGCTGGCCTTGCGAGCCCGCGACAAGACGGTGATTGGGGAACTCGACACGGCACCGCTCGAGCTCGTCGGCCAGATGGAACAGGCGGGTGAGCGCCGGCAGGTCGGAGCTGACCACCACGGCACCCGCGACCGGCGAGCGCCAGAAGTCGGTCCATGCGGCGCGAGTACCGGGCAACATCTCCGCCGAGTCCTGCAGCGGCGGCGGCTCGGCCTGCGGCGAGACGGGCACCAACGCGAGCGCCTTGCGCGGCTTCGTGCCCTGGCCGGGCCGCTTGCGGGGTCGACCAGACATGATGCTCACGTCGAACCGCCTTGAAAATCGCCGTCGGATATCTGCCGCATTGCGGAGCTGCTCCCCCCAGAGACCGCTGGCACCGGTCGGGGGCACTCCTCCCCCCCTGGGTCACCCCCACCCGACCTCGAGCGGCGCAGGGCCAGTGAGCGGGCAGCAGTGCGAGCACGGGCTGTCATGCCGCCGAGCACGCCGTGGTCGAGCGTCGGATCCGCCAGCGCCCATGCCAGGCACTCGGCGCGGACCAGGCAGTTACCGCAGACCTGCAGCGCTGGCGCAGTTGGCTGGCCTCGGTCGGGGAACCAAGTGACGGTCGGATACTCACGGCAGAGTGCGTCGAGCTGCCAGGCTGGTCGATGGTGGCCGAGGGCTTCGAGGAGTGTGGGGTCGTAGTCGCTCACCACAGACCCGAATCGTCGCTGGTAGTGGTGGATGTGGTGGGTAGGGGGGTCAATTCTCTAGAGCTGCCTTCGTGAGAACCGGGGGTACTACCCACCACATCCACCACGACCAGGACTTCTACGCCGTCGTACCATGCTCCCATCGCCGTCGATCGCTTGCTGATGCCGTGGTCGCGGTAGAGGTCGTGGTCGACGAACTTCTTGGCGAATTCCTTGTTCGACGAGACGTATCGTCGGCCCTCCTGCTCGCACCAGGAGACGAACGATCGGTACAACTCGGCGGCTGGAGTGCCACGCCCTGACGTGAGGCGATCGTTCCACCATGCGTGGATCACGTCTTCGTCTCGACGCCAGGCGCTAGTGGCTTCGTCGATGGCTGCGCACGGCCCGAGCCCGCCTTCTGCGGACCAGGCAACTGCGCCGGCCACGATCCACGCGAGCACGGCCTGGCGCTGCGCCGGCAGACCGAGGCGGGGGCGCAGTCCTCGGTCAGCGGCAAGGTCACCAGGGCGCGCTTCGTGGGGCAGTCGGTAGGTGCGAGTGAACGGCACGAGACGCAGACGGCGCCATGCTGCGTAGTCGCTCGCGTTCACGGCAGGGCGGTGGTTGGTCGCGACGATCAACTGGTGCGACGGCGCGAACTCGAAGTAGTCCTTGCCGATGAATCGGGCTTTGAGAGCGCCGCCGCCAGTGATGCTCTTCACCTGCTCCATACGCAGCGCCCCGCCCTCGGGCGTCTCCTCGATGTAGACCAGGCGCCGGCCGAACAGATCAGCGAGCAGGGTCGGGTGCTCGTCGCTGACACCGCGAGCCATCAGTAGTCGGGTGGACGCTGGGCAGGCGTAGTCGCCCAGCGATGATGCCACGGCGTTGAGTAACGTCGTCTTGCCGTTGGCGCCCTTGCCGTCGAACACGGCCATGACGTCATCGACGACGCTGCCGAAGGCTGCGGCTCCACACAGACGCTGCACCCACGCCCGAGGGTCGGGGTCGAGGGCTTCGAGCATCGTGTCGACGTCGGCATGCTGGGCATTAGGGTGGTACTCGGCGCCGGCCAGCTTGGTGAACCGCAGAGCCGGGTCGTGCGGCTGCAGGGTGCCGTCGCGTAGATCAACGACACCGTTGTGCACGTTCAGCAAGTGTGGGTGCTGGTCAAACTCTGACGCGGTGGCCGCGACCGCGTCGAGACGCCGGGCGATAGTGACTGCCGCATCGATCTTGCCGCGCTCTCGATAGCGGGCGACTTGCTTCATGGTGTCGCTGTCGCCCGAGCTCTGCCACACCTGTGAACCCACGGCGATGACCCACTGCCGGAACTCTTCAAAGACCGCCTCGCCGGGGTCGAGTTGCCAGCGCCGGCCGTCCCATTGGAGCCAGCCGCCGAGCTGGCGGCAGAACAGCCATCGGCCAGCGATGGTGGCGCCGAACGCTTCACCGACGTGCGCATCAGACCACGACGCTGGCAGCAGCAGCGATGCCGGAGGCTTCTCAACTGTGGAGGCAACTGGTTCCACCTCGACGAGATCGTGCACGCCTCGGCCGGCATTGAGGTGGTCGGTGACGTCCTTGCCTTCGGCGGGCTCCTTCAGATGCACGGAGGCGGCCACGTCGCACAGCCCAGCGACGACGGCGGCGGCGTGTCGGTATCCAGCCTCGTCGCGGTCAGCGATTACGACAACATCAGCACCGCTGAGCACTTGTCGAGCGTGGTCGCTGACCTTCGGCCACTTGCCGGCGCCCATTGGCGTTGTCGTGGCGCACCAGCCAGCGGCCGCGAGGTTGTCGGCGTCCTTCTCTCCTTCGACCACGAACACGGTGGCGCCTTCCTGCACCGCCTTCACGACAGCCGGAAGCCTGTAGAGCACCAGGCGCACACCCTTCATCGCTCCTTTGCCTGTGGGACCGTTCGCTGGGTGCTGGCTGAAGTTCTTGCCCGCCCATCGCTTCACGTCGAAGAGTGGGGCGCCGTGCTCGTCGGTGTAGTGGTAGACCGCTATGGGGCCGGTATCGGCGCTTTCGGTTCGTGGCGGTGCGAGGTCGAGCATCGTGAGCCCAGCGGCCGCGACCACGTCGGCCGTCGAGCAGCCAGCGTGACAGTGCAGCAACACGCCGCCTTGTTCGCCAGCACTTATTGAGAGCGATGGGTTGCGGTCCCCGTTTGCGTGAACTGGACCTGGACAACGCGCTGACCATGAACCGTCACTCGATGCCCGGCCCCCGAGCTGCTCGGCGATCTCGTCGGCGGTCATAGAGCGGCCCCTTCCGCTTCGACGAGCACGAGAGTGATCCCACGACACGCGCCGTCGTCCGCGAGTTCCTGCCAGAGCGCTCCCGCCTGTACGGCTGCGTCCATCCGGTCGACTCCACTGGCAATCAGCTCCGCCGCGACCATCGTCACGTCCTTCGCGATCAAGGCCTCGATCGAGCGCAGCAGGTTCGCCCGGTCGGGGCCACCGATGCGCCAACGCTCGGGCAATAGCCGGCCAGCACCGGTGATGTTCGTCGTCCACGCTGCGGGGATGCGCTCGGCGCTCATTCGGACCACCCCCCAGCCAGACGGGTGAGAACATCGCGTTCAGACTGCTCGGCTTCACGAGCGACCAACAGCGCGTGGGGGTCAATGTGCCGTTCAATCCAGCCGGTGACGATCGAGCGGAGATCTCGCGCTGGTATGGCGTCGACTTCCACCGAACCACCCACCCACCCGCGAGCGCGACCATCGCTCTGTTTCGTCGGCCGCAACGGCAGGTTGTACTCGTCGATCTGATCGACGGTGACCGCGAGACGGTCGAACCAAACCGTTCGATCCGGGGCGAAGCCCGTCACTTTGCGCTGGAAGTCCTCCCATGCACCGACTCCCGAGGGATCGTGATCGCCGAGTTGGCCGAGGACATTCACTCGGTGAGGGTCGAGTGAGGCAGCGACACGCCAGCAGAACGACTCGCTCGCATAGCCGCGAAGTACGCCCAGAGCAACATCGTGGTGCGCAGTCACCGCATCGATTACTCCGGTGATCGCGTCCTTCTCGCTGAACAGCTGGAGCCTGTAGTCGCTTGTCGCCCAGAGGGTTCGCCGGTACGAGGCAGCGGCATCACGCAGTGCTTCGTCGATCCCGTTGAACGTGGTCGGCTTCAGCACCCATCTCGTTCCATCAGTGATGTCCCAGTACGAGACGATGCGTTGCCGGCGAAGATCGAGCAGTCGCCGACCAACAGCTTTGTAGCCCAGCTCGGTCTTGTCGACGGCGCCGGCAGAAACGCAGCGGTAGTAGACGCCGCGCAACGTGACTGGAGCGTCTTCAGCGATTGCGGCGACGATCGCCGCATCGAGGTCAGCAATCTGGTCGTTCGTGCGGCGCGAACGCTTTACGGTGCGTGCCCCGTAAACGGCGGCGGTCATCGCTGCACGTCCAGGTCGAGCAACACTTCGGTGATCGCGTCGTGTAACACGACGGGGCAACGGAAGGCGCACGGTGGCGAGCAGGCGATGACGCACGGTGGCGCGATCGATGGTCGAGGTGTACCGTTTTCGGTGATCCGCCTGCCAGCGATCTGATTGGAGCCCGGTCCTTCATGGGCCGGGCTTCGTCGCGGTAGGGGCATCATGCGGCATGGCTGCCTGAGCCAGCTTTGACAAGCTCGTTGAGCCAGGCATCAAGGTCTTCGCGTCGGTAACGAACCGAGCGGCCAACCTTGATCGAGCGCGGACCGATCTTGAGATGCCGCCAGTTGTAGAGCGTCTTCACCGGCTTGTTGAGTTCGGAGGCGACGTCCTCGATAGTGAGCAGTGCCATGATTTCTCCTTTTCGTGGGGGAATACCTGTTACTACCCATCTTCGGTGATACCCTCCCGATCATGTCAATATCTTCCGATAATCCCGGCAGTGAAAATCTTCGATGGACCGTCAACACGATCAGTGGGCGAGCCTTCAACTTCAACGGCGGCGCCGGGTTCGTAGTCGGTGACGTGATCCCGGATGGCGAGGAGATCCAGACGATCGAGTTCGGAATGGACCTCGATCCGAGCTGGCGCTTCTCGGTGGTTCTGTCGATTGGGCCGAGGGGAGTCGAGCCCGTTGACGTGCGATTCTCGGAACTTGGCGAGGCGTCGACCGGCGACCGGTGGGCGCTCTTCAAGACGCTTGGCATGGGCGCAGCGGGAAGGACGATCGACTCCGGCTTGGAGGTGCTCACCCCACTACTCCCGACCGCTGAAGCACTTCGCCTCTCGTGTCGCCGCCCTGGCCGGCGGGCGCGTCTAGACAGCTTCTATGCCGCCAAGGCGAAGGCCTGGTGCGACGCACTTGGAGAGCACCCAGAGCGACCCACACGCCACCTCGTGGAGGTTCACCCGTCGACCACCGTCAAGAGGTGGCAGGGCTGGCTCAAGATTGCCGAGCAGCGCGGCTTGTTTGAGCGACCACCTGGAGCGGAGGGCCGAGCTGCAGGGCAGATGACAACCAAGGGACAGATGGCGCTACACGGAGGTCTGCAATGAGCAGCATCACGAAGGTCGGCAAGGACAGGTGGCAGGCGCGGTACCGCACACCCGACGGCGCAAGCCGCAAGCGCACGTTCACCCGCAAGGTGGACGCAGAGAAGTTTCTGACGAGCGTTGATCACAGGAAGCTGACAGGGGAGTACATCGATCTCAACGCTGGCCGCATCACGTTCGGCGAGTACGCCCGGAAGTGGGCCGACGCGCAGCCGCATCGGCCCAGTACCTCAGCGTCCCTGGAGTCCATGCTGCGCGTGCACATCATCCCGAAGCTGGGAGCGCGACCAATCGGCCGCGTTCAGCCGAGCGAGATTCAGGCGTTCGTCACAGGCCTCGACCTAGCGCCCTCCACCGTCGCAACGCTGTACGGCAAAGTGTCGGCCATCTTCTCGGCTGCCGTCCTCGATCGAGTCGTCGCATCCTCGCCGTGCTCGAAGGCCATCAAGCTGCCAAGGTTGCCAGGTGGCGACATCACACCGATGACAGCCGAGGACGTCCGCTCGATGGTTAGTGCCGTCGATGATCGTTTCAGCGCCCTGCTGGTGCTGATGGCCGGCACTGGCCTACGCCCAGGTGAAGCGCTCGGCGTCACGGCAGATCGAATCGACTTCCTGCGACGCACGGTCCGAGTCGACCGACAGCTGCTCACCGTCACTGGCTCGCTGCCGGCGTTCGCTCCACCGAAGACGCGGCGCAGCAATCGCACCGTGGTGGTGCCGAGTAACGCGCTGGATGCCCTGTCGGCGCACATGGCGAAGTACGCGCAAGGACCGGACGGCTTGCTGTTCACTCGCGAGGACGGCACGCCGATGCGTCGCGACCTGCTGGGCTCAATCTGGCGCGCCGCTGCCACCAACGCCAAGGTGATCGATCGCTCACCGCACGACCTGCGGCACTACGCGGCCAGTGTGATGATCCAGCAGGGCGCCAGCGTGAAGGCCGTGCAGGAGCAGCTCGGGCATGAGAAGGCGAGCACCACACTGGACACGTACACCCACCTGTGGCCGTCCTCCACCGACATCACGCGCCGGGCCCTGGAAGCGGGACTCAATGCTGTTGTGTCCGATTCGTGTCCAGTGGCGGTGGGCGACGCCTAGGAAAGGCGCTCCAACATGCGGGTTTGCCACTCGACCGTTGCCTGCACGTTGTTGAACGTGAACAGGTGGAGGCCCTCGATATTGAGTTCCTGGGCCTGCTTGCTGAGTGGGATGATCAGCTTGTTGGGGTCGTACCCGCCGGGCTTGAACATGCGGCCCAACACGCCGCCGTTCTTCTTTACGAACCGCATGCTGTTGCCGATGCCCAGGCGCATTCCCATGGAGACCAACTTGGCGCGGTCAATCACGCCGGGCACACCGATATGGAGCGGCAGCTTGAAGCCTGCGTCGCGCTCGGTCATTGCCCACTGCTTCCACACGCCGAGGTCGAAGCACATCTGCGTGCTCGCGAACCCGGGGATACCAGCTTCCTCGAGCAGGGCCTGCTTGGCGTGTAGCGCCTCGTGCACGACCTTGGGGTCAATCAATGCGTGGCCGTCGGGGTAGGCCGTGATACCGATGCGGGTGAGGCCGTGGTCGGTGTCGAGGAAGTCGCGCAGAAAGGCAACGACACAGTCGTAGTCGCCAACCGGCTCGGGTGCATCGCCGGCAATCAGGAACACTTCCTTGAGGGCGTGGCTGCGGCAGAACTCAGCGAGTTTCTTGACGGCTGCCACATCCGGGGTGAGGCGGGCCGAGATGTGCGGAACCGTGAGATGACCGAGGTCGACGAGACGGGCCGTGAGGTCGAGCGTGGCCTGCTGGCCCTTCGACGGACTACAGGTGACGGAGACGGACGCGCCCGCGGGGATGTGCTCGATCTGCGGTTCGAGGTTTTTCAGCGGGATGACCTCATACCGTGCATCGGCGATGAGTGAGTGCTGCGTCGACATCATTGTCGTCTTTCTTGTCGTTCGGATGTGGTGAGTTGTGTGGTGGTTCGGTGGGCGCCGGTCAGGCGAATTCGTCAGGGAGTTCTGACTTGCGGCGTTCGATGAAGGACAACAGTTCCTCATCGATCGCCTCGTCCAGCGCCGGCGGCTGGTACTCGTTGAGCCGCCGCTTCCAGAGAGCGTTGGCGCGCTGCGAAGCATCGAGCCCGCCCTCCTCGCTCCACTGCTCAAAGCTGTTGTTGTCGGCGGTATCGCTGCGGTAGAACGCCGTCTCGAAGTTGGCCAGGGTGTGTGCCGTGCCAAGGAAGTGATTGCCCGGTGGATTGGTGCGGAGCGCGTCAAGAGCGAGGCCGTTCTCGCTGGCGTCCAGGCCGCGCACAAAGGTGGTCATCATGCCCAGCTGGTCGCAGTCGAGAATGAACTTCTCGTAGCCGATGGCTAGGCCGCCCTCCAGCCAACCGGCAGCGTGCAGCACAAAGTTCACACCACCGAGCACGGTGGGCTGCAACGTGTTGGCGCTTTCGTATGCGGCCTGGGCATCGGGCAGCTTCGATGCCGTGAGCGAGCCACCGGAACGGAAGGGCACACCCAGCCGACGGGCGAGGGCGGCCATCGTGTACAGCACCATCGCCGGCTCGGGGGTGCCGAACGTGGGGGCGCCAGTCTGCATGCTCATCGAGCTGGCAAAGGACCCGAAGACGACGGGCGCACCGGGCCGCACGAGCTGCGTGAAGGTCATGCCCGCAAGTGCCTCGGCAAGCGTTTGTACCGCCACGCCGGCACTGGTTGACGGAGCCATGGCTCCGGCGAGGATGAATGGGGTGATGATGCAGGCCTGGTTGTTCTCGGCATAGCACTGGGCGGCGGCCAGCATCGTGCCGTCCCACACCAGCGGTGAGCTGGCGTTGATGAGGCTGGTCATCACCGTGCGATCCTGCAGATCGCCACCGAAACCAATGCGAGCCAACTCGACGCTGTCGGCCGCACGCGAGCCAGCGGTCACGGAACCCATGAACGGCTTGTCGCTGTACTTGAGGTGCGAATAGACCATGTCGAGGTGACGCTTGCTGACCGGCACGTCGACCGGCTCGCACACCGTGCCACCGCTGTGGTGCAGCCACGGCGACATGTACGCGAGCTTGACGAAGTTCTGGAAGTCGGTGAGCGTTGCGTAGCGGCGGCCATTGTCCAGGTCGTGCACAAACGGGCTGCCGTAGTTGGGTGCGAAGACCGTGTTGTTGCCGCCGATAACCACGTTGTGCAACGGATTGCGGGCGTGCTGTACATAGGTAGCGGGGGCGTTCTTCGAGACGATCTCGCGACACAGGCCGCGTGGGAACCGCACCCGCGTACCCTCGACTTCGGCGCCGCCGGCCTTGAAGATCGGCAGTGCCTCGGGGAAATCACGAATCTCGATGCCGACCTCTTCGAGCACGGTGTCGGCGGTGTACTCGATCAGTGCCAGCGTCTCTTCGCTTGCGACCTCGAACGGCTGCAGTGTGCGCGTGAGGTACGGCACGCGCTCAATCACATGGGAAGCGCGCATCGCGGCGCGCCCGGCGCGCCCGCCCGAGCGGCGCCCGCCCGAGCTGTGTTCAGGCGCGGAGGTAGTCGAATCGCTCATGAGGTCTCCGTAGAAGAAGGTGGTGTCTGGTCGCGGCGGCGTCGGCGGCCGCCGCGTTCGGCGTTGGCTGCAGAGCTGATCGGCGCCGGCAGCGTCACGACAGCGGACAGATGTGTAGCCGGGGCGCTGGCGTGCGGAAACGCCATGGCCGCCACGAAGAGATCTTGAAAGTCGGGCTCGGTGGCGGTTTCAACCTTCACGACGTTGCGAACTGCAGCCTCCATCTCGCGACGGGCGGCAACGGAGAGCAGCGCGCGAACAGCGCCGGCGCCGGCGGCATTGCCCACCGAGCGC
This sequence comes from Ilumatobacteraceae bacterium, assembly GCA_043740085.1. GTDB lineage: Bacteria > Actinomycetota > Acidimicrobiia > Acidimicrobiales > Ilumatobacteraceae > UBA668. The sequence goes on along the minus strand of JAYUCY010000021.1, from coordinate 4,711 downwards.
ACGTACTGGACGGGGCAGTCGGGGACCAGGCCAAGGACCAGCGCGTACACCGGATCGATGTGACTGCCGAACGCCCCGGCCAGGCGAATGTCGTGGACCTCGGTGACGCCGGCGTGTTGGAACAGCAGATCGATTCCGGCGCGCAGCGCCGCCTTCGCCAGCTGAATGGCGCGCACGTCGTTCTGCGTGATGGCAAGGCGCACGCCGTCCGCCTCGTGCACGACGTAGCTAAAGGTGCGTCCGTCCGAGATCACGCGTGGTGAGCGCTCGGCGCCGAAGCCCTGCACGTAACCCTGCACGACACCGTCGGTGTCGATGATGCCGGAGAGGTACATCTCGCCGATCACCTCGATAATGCCCGAACCGCAGATGCCGGAGATCTCGAGGTCTTCGGTGGCTGCGGCAAAGCCGTCGTCGTCGCTCCACAGGTCGCTACCGATCACCTTGAAACGCGCCTCGAGCGTGTCACGGTCGATGCGGACCCGTTCGATGGCGCCCGCCGTAGCGCGCTGGCCGCAGCTGAGCTGAGCACCCTCGAAGGCGGGGCCGGTGGGGCTGGATGCCGCGAACTGGCGAGTGGCATCGCCGACGACGATCTCGGCGTTGGTGCCAACGTCGACCAGCAGTTGCATGGTGGGGGAGCGGTGCGGACCCTCGGAGAGAATGACTGCCGCGGTGTCGGCACCGACATGGCCGGCAATGCACGGCGCCAGGTACACCTGTGCGTGGCGACCGACGAGCTCGAAGGCTGAGGCGGGTACGGACAATGCCTCGGCGGTGGCCAGCGTGAACGGTGCCTGGCCGAGTGGAGTGGGGTCGATGCCGGCGACGATGTGATGCATGATCGGGTTACCGACCAGCACGATTTCCAGTACGTCGTCGGCAGTGACCGAGCCGGCACCACCACCACCACCAGCGTCACCGGCATCGCGGCACAGTTCGGCGATCAACTCGTTGAGCGCCTCGCGCACGGCGGCGGTGAGGTTTCGCTCGCCGCCCGGGTTCATCATGACGTACGACACGCGGCTCATCAGGTCTTCGCCGAAACGAATCTGCGGGTTCATGCGCCCAGCGCTGGAGAGGATTTCACCGGTCAGCAGATCGCAGAGATGGCCGGCGATGGTGGTGCTGCCGATGTCGACCGCAATGCCGAAGACACGATCGACGTAGCCGGGCCATACCGCGACAACTGTCTCGCCACGGGCAGCAACCGTTGCGGCCCGATCTTGGCCACCGAAGGCCCGGTGGACTTCCTGCAACGCCTCCAGCGAGAGTGCGGTGACGGTGCGGCCGAACTCGACGAACAGCTCTGCTATCACCAGATCGCTCATCGATTCGGCGTCGCCCAACACGCTGGGCGGTAGTTCGATGTACGACAGCGAGATGGCCGGGTCGAGCACGACATCACTGAGGTCGAGGCTTTTGCGAACCACCGGTCGATGTACCTGGCTCTCCGGCGGCACATCCAAAACAACGTTGTCGCGCACCAATGCACAGCAGCCCAGGCGGCGGCCGGACTTCATACCACGGCGTTGCTCGTACGTCTCCTCGGTCTCGCCCCACGGGCTGAGTGCTGCGGCCGTCGAGTCGATGGCCCACTTGGAGTACTGGCCGGGCTCGAACGCGATTTGGCAGCGCCCGCAGATACCCCGGCCGCCGCACACCGAATCCAGGTCGACACCAAAGTCGCGCGCAGCCTGCAGCACCGTGGTGCCGGTGGGAACCTCGCCACCGAGACCCGACGGAGTGAAGACGACGCGCGGCACGTGTGCCTTACTGGCCTTGCCGTGCGCGTCGGCCACCACCGGCGCGACCCTCGCGGGCGCCGCCGGCGGCGTCGGGGTCGCGGTTGGCGCGAATCCAGGCGGCGCAGTCTTGGTCGTTGCCGGCCAACACATCGGCGGCCATGACGATGGTCTTCACTTCCGGGTGCAGCGGGTTCATGATCGCTGACGACATGCCGTTGCTGATGGCCATGGCCAGGAAGGTGCCGGTGATCTGGTTACGAGCAGGCAGCCCGAAGCTGACGTTGCTCGCGCCGCACGTCGTGTTGACCTTGAGCTCGGAGACCAGGCGGCGCAGCAGCGCAAACACCTGGCGGCCGGCGGTACCCATGGCACCGATTGGCATGACGAGCGGGTCGACGACGATGTCGCAGGCCGGAATGCCATAGTCCGACGCACGACGGACGATCTTCTGCGCAACGGCGAAGCGAACGTCGGGGTCGACGCTGATACCGGTCTCGTCGTTACTGATGGCGACGACTGCGGCGCCGTACTTCGCAACGAGCGGCAGGACTCGTTCCATCTGCTCGTCCTCGCCGGTGACCGAGTTGACCAGTGCCTTGCCCTGGTACACGGCGAGGCCGGCCTCCAGCGCCTCAATGATCGACGAATCGATGGAGAGGGGCACGTCGGTAACAGCCTGCACCAGCTGGATTGCACGAGCCAACAGGGCTGGTTCGTCGGCCAGCGGGATGCCTGCGTTGACATCGAGCATGTGCGCGCCGGCGGCCACCTGGGCGAGTGCATCGGCCTGAACGCGACTGAAGTCGCCGGCCTTCATCTCTGCAGCCAGCAGCTTGCGCCCGGTGGGGTTGATTCGCTCACCGATCATTACGAAGGGCCGATCGAAGCCGATGACGACTTCCTTGGTGGCAGAACTGATGACGGTGTGAGTCATGACGATTCGTCTCCGGACATGTCGTTGGCGGTGGTCGTGTCGTTGGTCGTGTCGTTGGTCGTGTCGTGAGCGGCGGGAGTGTCGGCAATCGCAAAGGTCGCAGGGTCCCAGCCGCCGTTGTCGACGATGGTGTGCAGGCGCTCGTTGGTGAACTCGACCTCGATCGAGGCGGCAATGCCGTCGATGGTGGGGGTTAGTTCGCCGGTCAGCGGGTAGCTGGTACGGCGCCACTCGCCAACGTATTCCTGAGCCGTCTTCTTGTCGGCCACCATCGCCGCCCGATCGATGGCCTTCTGGAAACGATGGGGGAGAATCACCTGGTGGCGATCGGCCCCGACCTTGCCGTTGACCTGAGCGGGAATGTCGCGCCATAAAATGACTACGACTTCGCTACCACCGCGACGTGACATGACTCAGGCCACCTTTCGGCTGGGAGTGAGGCTGACGTTGACGGCATCACCGAACGGAGTGAGGCCCACGTGGTGGTGCTCGAAGCGCAGGCCGAGTCGGGCTGCGGCGGCACGGGCAGCCTGCACGACTGACTCGTCGGCGCTCTGCGAGAGCAGCACAACACGGGTGTAGTGCGTGAAGTACATCGACAGCAGCTGCGGGTGCTTGTCGAGACCGAGCCCCTGCCACATCAGCGCGTCGAAGTGCTTCGCCAAGAAGTCGGTGAGATAGAACGTGCCCAGTTCGGCATCCTGCATCGCCTCGAAGGCAGCGGTTCCGGCGAAGAACTCGTAGCAGTGGTTGCCGGGCAGACGCTGGAGGCGCGGCATCTCGGCGAGCAGCGTGTCGAGGTGGCCGCCAGTACCGCAATCGGCGTAACCAATGAGCACCGGTCGCTGCGCCAGCGGGTCGATTTCGTCGAGCAACGCTCGCAGTGCGGGCACGATGTGGTCGGGGCGGTTGTGTAGGTTCGCTGGCAGGTAGCGCACTTCGACCTGGTCGGTGAGGCCGTTGGCCTTGAAGACCGCACGCAACTCGGCAACGAGTGCGCCGCACGCGAGGACGAGTGGCCGGTGCATGGGGTGCGAACTCAAACGGACGGGCCGGCGGGCTCGGCACGGTCGCGGCCGCGACGGGCCGAGACCAGCTGCTTGGCAGTCTCGGAGGCGACTGCCGCGTCACGGCAATAGGCGTCGGCGCCGATGGCCTGGCCGAACTCTTCGTTCAGCGGTGCGCCGCCGACCAGCACGATGTACTTATCGCGCAGGCCACGTTCCTGCAGCGTGTCAATGACTACCTTCATGTACGGCATGGTGGTGGTGAGCAGGGCTGACATGCCCAAGATGTCTGGCTGGTGCTCGTCGAGCGCGGCGAGGAACTTGTCGGCATCAGTGTTGATTCCTAGGTCAATGACCTCAAACCCAGCACCCTCCAGCATCATCGCTACGAGGTTCTTGCCGATGTCGTGGATGTCGCCCTTGACGGTTCCGATGACGACCTTGCCGACCGGCTCAGCCCCGGTCTCGGCGAGCAGCGGACGAAGGATCGACATGCCGGCCTTCATCGCATTCGCCGCGAGGAGAACCTCGGGCACGAACAGGATCCCGTCGCGAAAGTCGATCCCGACGATCCGCATCCCCTCCACGAGTGCCTCGTTGAGAACGCGGTCCGGGGTCCACCCACGCCCGAGGAGGATGTTCGTGCCCAGGGTGATCTCTGCCGCCATGCCGTCGTAGAGATCGTTGTGCATCTGCTCGGTCAGCTCGCCATCGGCGAGCCCGTTCAGATCGATGTCGGTGTAGCCGTCCTGCGTCATCGAGTCGGTGTCTCCTGTGCATCGCGGAGATCCCGCGGGCCCGATCGTGAACGTCCCTCGACCCGCCGTCGAGAGGCGGTTCCATCGTGCGGGCGGTTCCACATCGTGGAACGATGCCGTATGATGGAACAAGCGATCGCCAGCCTAGCCCACAGGATGGTCAATGTCCAGAGTCCAGAGCATCGAACGCGCGTTTTCCGTGCTCGGAGCGCTTGCCGATGGCCCCGTCGGCGTCACCGACCTTGCCGCTCGCGTGGGCCTGCC
>JAYUCY010000020.1:0-11953 GCA_043740085.1 Ilumatobacteraceae bacterium | reverse complement strand
GAGATCGCCGCCGTCAAAGTAGTCTTCCCATGGTCAATATGACCCATAGTGCCAATATTGACGTGTGGCTTCGTGCGCTCGAATTTCGCCTTGCTCATAGCAGTCTCCGTTGTCGGGGATTCATAGGGTTGTCAAAGAACGTGACGAGCCTAGCGGCTTGGGAACCCAGTCTCCACACCGATCTGCGAGGACTTCTGCCGGCCTCCAAGGTCGGGAACTCACACCACCGCCGTCAGCGCGCACTGAATTGCCAGGTACTTGCACCCGGCTCAGTCGAGGCCGAGTACTATCCGTGCCGCCTCGCCGACGAGTGCGTCAGAGATGGCGCCGCCGGTGATACCAACCACGCCCAGACGCGACACCAGCTTCGCCGACGCCTCCGAGTCCAACCAGTGCACGACAGGGAAAACCCGGCTGATGATGTCAGACGCAGCGGAGGCGTCGATGCTCAGTTGGCCTGGCATGCGGGTGAGCACGGAGAGCGTCTCGAATGCAGCATGGCCAGCCAAGCCGGGGTGGCGGCTTTGGACCGCCCGTCGGCACACGTGGTGTGCCGCGTGAGCGGAATCGAGTGCTACTCGTCGACCAAAACGGCAACGGCCCGGCGCCGAAATTGGGGCGAGTGTTCAGCCAACGATGGTGACACTGCCCGTTGAGCCGTCGACCGTGATCATCGCTCCTTCGGAGATTCGTGCTGTCGCCTGGATAACCGACATCGCACACGGAACACCGAGCTCGCGGCTGACAATCGCGGCATGGCTGCCGACCGCGCCGACGTTCACCACAATGCCGCCGACCGACAAGAACAACGGCGCCCATGACGGGTCGGTGGTGGGAGCGACCAAGATGTCGGTGATGTCCATGTCGGGCGCATCCATTGGGTCCAGCACGATTCTGGCCCGGCCGGTGACCACACCCGGCGCTCCGGGGCCGCCTTGCAGCACGTCGCCGACCTTCGCCTTGGGGACATTGGCGGAGTTGCGTTTCGGCCACGTATCGATGGCCTCGTCGCCGCGGCCGTTCCCCACGATGTACGGCGGGTCAACGGTGTGGAGAAATTGAAATGCCTTCTCGCGTTCACCAATCGTGCCCGCGTACTTCGCCGGGTCGACCAGGAAGTCATCAAGCTCTTCGTCGAGCAGATTGAAGACCTCGCGCTTGTCGGCGACCACACCAGCGGCGCGCATTCGGCTGCCCAGCTCGTACATCGCCAGCTTGACCTCGTGGATCAGTCGGATGCAGGCGTACTTGCCCTGCTCGCGCCAGCCGAACCAGTGAGCGGCGGCAGCAAGGCCGGCCGCGAGCGTGCCGTGAGCCGCGGCGTCACCTTCGACGAGGCCGAGTAGCTCGGTGGTCAGGCGCTCACGCTCACTCGCGGCTGCAGCTTTCGCGACATGGGGTGACCGGTCGTCGGTTTGATGGCGCAGGCGATCGATCATTCGCAGTGGAATGTCGGGTCGCGTGGTCCACGAGTCGGGCCGGGCATCCCACTCGTTGGGGGCGCGATGACCGTGCTCGACCATGAGACCGTCCCACAACCGCAGGAAGCTCGCGCCCGCCGCATCGCTGGCGTCGACACGGTCGATCAGCCCGTCAACGCCGGCGTCGAACGCGCCTGCCAGCGCTGGCGATGTATTGACCAGCCGACTCATGTCCCACATGGTGAACGAGGCTTCGGCCGACTCGACACTGCCAACAGCGGCGAGAACCTTCACCGCGTCCTCGGGCCGCCCGATGGCTTCACAGATCGCCTGCACGGCACCTGGCGGCAGCGACGCCCCGAGGCACACCACGGTGTAGGGGATCCACGCCTCCTCCACCTTCTCGGTCATCTGGCGGGCATAGGCAACGAGTTCCTCATTCGACATCGCACCGAAGTCGGGGCGGGCGGCCACTGCCGCCTTGGCCATAGCGGAGGCAGCGTGCATACGCTCGTACGACGGCGTGGTCATGACCCACCCCATCTTCTCGGCGAGCTTCGCCGACTGCGCCTCGTTGACGTCGTCGGGGTGCGGCTCGTAGGGCGGCACGCCAGGGTGGTCGCCGAAGTAGGCCTTGTCGATCGCTTCGGCCGTGGCACCGGGCATACGCTCGCCCATCAGTCGGCTCAACGACATCGGGTTGTAGAAGTACCCGCCGCGGTTCGCAAACACCTGCAGCGGCGCGAGGTCGTACTCGCTGATGTCGACGACCCCGAATTCGGCGAAGCCTTTGGCCACGCCCGGGTTACACCCGCGCATCCAGACCATGGACCAGCCCAACGGACTGAACGGGTCGGGCCCGACCTCGTCTGCGTTTGCGCGTGTGTAGTACGGAAAGCGCCGGCTGTTCGGCGTGTCAGTGATCCACCGTTGCATGTAGTTCCCCTCGGTTCCCCAACCTCGACAGCGCACGTTAGTGAGTCCGTGCTCACGCGCCAAACATTCCCCCGTCGACGGCCCGTGTCAGATGAAGCTTTTGATCGCGGTGGCGATGTGGTTGACGTGTTCTTCGGGTTGCGCCCATCCGGCGGCGCTACAGACCTCTAGCGACCAGGGGGCAGTGGTGCCCGTCGCTGCGATCGCCGCGAGGAACCCGACCATGTCGAACTCTCCATCACCGGGGGCGCACCTATTGGCCAGGCAGTCGGTGTAGTAGTCGGCATCGATAGGAACGCGAGCACCATCGTTCAACTGGATGCCGGTGATCAGTTCGCCCGGCAGCGCCGCTATCCCCGCCAGGTCGCGGGCGCCGCGTTCGTGGTGCCAGATGTCCACGCAGATCCCGCCGTTGGCGCGGTCGGCCGTCTCGACGATGCGCCGCGCATCGTGTACCGACACAATGTCGGTGAAGGGCACGAACTCGAGGCCGACGACGAGCCCGTGGTCGGCCGCACGATCGCAGAGCGACCCGAATGCCCGACCGGCCGCCGAAAGGTCGTCGCCACCAGATCCGATCACCTGCACGTACCGACATTGGAACTCGTCGGCCATTCGCCACGCGGTGGCTTCCCGTTCCTGCATGCCGACGCCGAGAGCGGGGATGACCTCGATCTCTCGCAACAAAATCTCGTGTTCGGCAAGTAGCTCCCGCAAGCCGTGTGGTGCGAAGCCGTCCGCCTCCAACTGCGCATAGTTGCCCACGTACAGGCCGATGCCGTCGAACCCGGCGGCCGCGGCGAGGCGTACCCGATCCTCAATCGGGTAGGCGCGCGGCAAGCTGAAGTGACTGAGTATCAACTCCGTCATGACTGGACGATCCTGACGCTACGGATGGTGAAACTCGACGGCATTGGCGAACAACGCCGCCGTGGCGGCCGGGTCGGGAGCGGCAATCAGGTCGTCGACCCAGCCGTGGAATCGCTGGCAGGGTCCCTCGTTGCGACCGAACAAGAACTCGGTCTTGGCACCGGTCTTCACCGCCCGCTGAATGCGGTTGCCCGTGTAGTAGTCCTCGTCGCGCACGACGTGGAGCAGGAAGTCCATTTGCTTGTCGATGACCGAGCGCTGCTCGTCGTTGGGGTCGAAGGTGGCCAGGAAGTGCTGGATGGTGATTGACGTCTCGGGGGTGGACCCGGGGAACAGCTGCGAGACCATGAACAGCCGTCCACCGGCATCGAAGGCGGCGATTGACACGTGCGGAAAGATCGTCCACACCCCGCCGGTGAGTTTGCTCATCGGCCACTCGTCCTCGGGCACATCGGCGAGCGCCAGAATGCGTTCGTCGGGTTGCACGTTTCGCTGGTGTGGGCCCCAGGCGTCGTTGATCGTCTTGTTGTTGTAGGTCGGCCCAAACGTGTTCTTGTGCAGAATCGGCAGGTGGTAAAAGTCGAGGTAGCCGTCGTACGCGAGCTTCCAGTTCGGTCCCTCTGCCGCCTGGCTACCCACATACGTGCAGTCGGCAAGGCCGATGTGTTCGAGCATCGAGTCGTAACCGCAGAGGAAGCCATCAAGATCGAACGCCATCCCTGGCGTGATGCCGCCGAAGATGATGCCTGCGCGTTCGGCCACTGGGAGCGGAGTCAGCCCGTGACACGACATGTCGATGTCGCCGAAGTTCGCCTTGTCGAGGATGCCGACAAGATCGCCACGCGGGTCATAGGTCCACGCGTGATAGGGGCAGGAGAAGCGCCGCCCAGTGCCAGTGCCCTCCTCGACGACGATGGCACCGCGGTGGCTGCACATATTGACGAATGATCGCAAGACACCGTCGTCGCCGCGGGTGAGCAACACCGGTGTGCCCATGACGTCGAGCGCCTTGTACGAATGCGGGTCGCCGATCTCGCACGAGAAGCCCAACACCAGTGGTAGGCGACGGAAGACGCGATCCATCTCCAGCTGCCAACGTTCGGGGTCGTAGTAGTTCTTGGCGGGCACCCGTTTGATGTCGTCGTCCAACGGGACCGTTGCGTTCTGGCTGTGCACGATGTTCCGCTTCATTGCGGTGACCAATTGGTCACGGCTCATGTCGACTCCTTTCGATGAACTTCTGGGCTTCTTGCAGCGCCGTCACACTGAATGCTCGCCAATGCCTGCTGGAGCATTGCCGATTGGCGCGTTGCAGGCCAGCTCTCCTGGTCGAACAGCGCCTGCACGGCAACACCGTCGACCACCGCGATCAACCACTCGGCCTCGCGACGGGCTCGCTTCTCGGCGAAACCGCACTGCACGAGCTGTTCCGTCACCGTCTCACGGAACTCGCGATATGCGCGGCGCTGCACCGCCGCCAGCTCGGCGTCGCCGGCGGCAAGGGCACAGAACGCGATGGTGACCATCCAGTGGCGGTAGCGGTCGTCGTCCAGCGGCAACGCACCCTCCAAGGACGCGTGCAGGGCCGCCGCCGGACTGACAACCGCTGAGCTTTGGCGCCTACCGCGGCGGCGCTGCAGCGACGCGTTGAGAGTGAACAGCAGCAGCTCGCGCTTGTCGGCGAAGTAGTGAGTGACGCTGCCGGTGGTGAGCCCCGCCTCGGCGGCGACGTCGCGCATCGTGGCGGCGCCCAGCCCGCCACGGGCGATCAGGCGCGCCGTAGCGTCGGCGAGTTGCAGTCGGCGCACGTCACTATCGACGATCTTGGGCATTGACCCGAACATTACTCGTCGTGTTGAATATAACAAGTGTTCTACAAAGATCGCCGCTCGTGAGAGCGGCGTCTTCCTGAGCGAGAGGCCCCTCACATGGTGTACGCAGCAGCTCGAGGTGACGTACCGGTGCGGCTTGGGCCTGGCGTGCGTAGTGTTCCCGAATTCGGTCCGAGTGTCATGTCACGCAACCCGTACACCGACCCGGTGCGGTTCGAGCTGGAGCGCGAGCGAGTGCTGGGGCGTGGATGGCTGCTCGCGGCCCGCAGCACCGATGTGGCGAACTCCGGCGACTGGACGAGCTTCGAAAGCCACGGGGAGACCGTGGTCATCACTCGCCAGCCCGATGGTTCGCTCGCCGCATTTCACAACGTGTGTCAACACCGTGGCATCGCGCTCGTCGCCGATTGGAAGGGCTGCGGCGCTCGCCGGTTCAGCTGCCAGTACCACGGTTGGGTGTACGACACCACCGGCAAGTTGGTCGGCGTGCCCGAGCGGGAAGACTTCGCCGAGGAGCACCTCCGCGACGTGCGCGCGCCGGCGGTCGCGGCCGAAGAGTGGGGCGGTTTCGTGTGGGTCAACCTCGCTGGTCCAGCGCAGGCGCCGCCGCTGGCCGAGTGGATCGGCCCGGAGATCATCGCCGACCTCGGCAACTTTCGGATGGAGGACATGGTCGTGCTCGATGTCCTCGAATGGGATGTGCCGGTCAGCTACAAGGCCATCGTCGACGGATTCAACGAGATCTACCACGTCACCGCGCTGCACCATGTGAAGCCTGAGTTCACCAAGTCCGCACGCGATTCTTCGTTCCACATCCTTGACAAGAACTACATGTGCTTCGTCCCCCGTGCCGAGCACCGCGACGCGCTGGCCGACGATTGGGACCATCACAAGTACGCCATCTGCCACTACGTCGTGTTCCCCAACACGATCTACAACTGCAACCCCGAGCACATCCAGGTGTTCAACCCCATCCCGATCGATGTCGACCGCACCAAGTTCCTGTGCTGGCAACTCATCTACCCGGGCGACCGCAACGACCCGGTGTACGACGCCTACTTCACTCGGATGGAGGCGCACTGGATCACGCTGCAGGCCGTGGTCGCCGAGGACATTTCGGTGTACGAACAACTGGCCCGCACCAAGCGCTCGAGCGGCTACACGCAGCACATTCTCTCCGAGCGTGAATGCAAGCTTGCTCATTACCACGCAACCATGGACCGCCTCATCCGCGAGTAGTCGCCGTCAGCAACCCAGTGCGGCGGCGACCGCGGCGCACACCCGCTGGAGCGTTACCTCGTCGACGGCACCGACGAACTCGGTGAGCAACGACTGACTCACCGTGTGCAGCCCGTCACAGTTGATCACGCACGCTCGATCCAGGCCGATGCTCGAATGGTCGACAGCAACTTCCACCGATAACCCTCTGATGGTCGTGGTGATCTCGGCAACGGTGACGATGGTCCGCACGTCCATCACCGCCGACCTGGTGAGCACCAGCACCGGGCGACGCTTTCGGCCCACCTGAGCGAGCCATACATCACCCCGAATCACTCGGCTGCCCAGGCCTCGACACTGTCCCATTCCGGATCAATCCCTTCGGGGTGACGCAAGTACGCAGCACGGTCGCGCGCAGCTCGCGCCGACCGGACCGCCTCGACCACACCGGCACGCGCCGCCGACGACACATTCACGTCGAGTCGCCGCGCCTCGTCGAGAAGTACCTCGTCAATCGTGACAGTGGTGCGAGTTGAAGCCATACTTTGATGCTAGCGCGCCTCTCGCGGTGAGTCAGGCTGCAACGCCGATTTCGGTGCCGTCGGCACGGTAGGTGTGCCAGAAGCCGGCACCTTCGCGGCGGACGCTATAGCCGCCATTCTTGTGTCGGTCGTGCCGTGGGCACATGGGGGCGCCGTTCGCTGGGGCGGTGGCCCCGCCGTGTTGCCAGTCTTGGGTGTGGTCGGCGTCGGAGCGCCCAGCCGGGGTGGAGCACCCCGGCCAGATACATCGGGGCGAGTGCAACATCACCGCCTCCCGAGCAGCCCCGGTGAACAGCCGTCGGCGACGCCCAAGGTCGACCACGTTGCCTGCCCCGTCGACCACCACCCGGCGAACATGCCCGAGCAATGCCGACTGCACCGCAAGCACCGGGTCGACCAGCACACCTGACGATGTCTCGCTGCGCCGGTGCTCGAATGGTGTCGCCATGTCGCCGGGCTGGGGAACGAGGTGCAGCGCGGCAAGAGCAGCTTCGAAGGTGGTGACGTCCATCACGATGTTCAGGGTGGGCTCGGGCAGCTTCGCGTCGACCGGCTGACCGGCCGCGGTGCGGAAGATGGCCATCAGTGCGTCCCAGCGGCGCTGACCCTCGGTGCGAGGCAGCGGGGCCGAGGGCGCGCCGGCAGCCACTCGGGCGGTCGCGTCGTCGACGTCGTTCATGAACTCGGCTTGAGCGAACGCATCCCAGATCTCCTGCAGCTCGGCAGTGTCGAGCGCACCACCCTGCCCGCTGAGGTAGCCGACCCCATCGCGCTCGCTCAACGACGCATGCCGCGACTCGCGCGCGGCCTCGGCGTCGCGATGCGCACCGTCGGCGTCGGCCAGCAGTTCCCAGCGGCGCACGCAACGGTGGAAGTCGGAGTACTGCAGCTGGCGGGCGAACCCCAGTAGCAAGTCGGCGTGCACTGCAAGGTCACTGCCGCAGCGGGTTGGCCCGTACACGAGCGAGATCGCGCACCTGGGCGACGCCCACCTCACCATTGCCCAAGGCGTCGACCACGTCGGGAAAGTCCGCCAGCAGACGACCGGTGCGCAACCGGTGCGTGACCTCACCCTCGGACCAACGCAGTTCGGCACGCAGCAAGGCCCGGACCGACGAGTGACCGTCGGCCTTGAACCCGGCCGATTCGGCCAGCGCGACGACCGTCAATGACAGCTCGGCTTCCAGACGGCGATGTGCGGCCTCGAGCTCACGGAGCCGCGCCACCTGGTCGACATAGGGCAACGACCCCACCTCGGCAGCCACAGAGGCCCCATAGAACGCAGTCGACCCATCCATCCCGACACCATATCGAACATACGTTCGATATGCAACCTCTCTCTCGGAATCTTTCCGGTGCTGGCGGAGATGCAAAGCGAGGGAGTGCTCACAGGGCTGGTGCACCCAGCCAACCTCGGCTCTGCCCGGGTTCAGTAGGACCATCTTCCAAGAAGCCGACGAGAGATGTGCTGGCCAACACCATGCGCTCGGGCGCTGCGAAGGTCACCAACCCTGATCGCCAAGGTCGACTCAAAGGTTCGTTGGGTACCGTCGGCGTCAAAGGCAAACCATTGGAGCAATGGCAATACGAGCTGACCGGTGGCGGCAGAATCTGGTTCGCACCCGACGACGAACAACGCACCGTGTGGGTCGTACTCGCCTCGCTGAGCCACCCCAAGGCCACCGAGTAGAGGCTGGGCACCGATCTACTAGCAGGCGACTACAGGAGGTAGTCGGGTTTACCGGCGAGCATCGACATCGGCAGCACGGTGATCCGCGAGCCCGCTCGCTCAATCACATCCACGGAGCACCTTGCAAATCTCCGACCAGCTCGTCGAATTGCTAGCTACATGGAAGACCCGGTTGCGGCGGTCTCGCTTTGATAGCACAATGCAAGCATGCCGAATGTGCTGGTACGCGACCTTCCCGATGAGATTCACGCTGGGCTGCAGCGGCGAGCAGAGGCTGCCGGCCAGTCACTTCAGCAGTTCCTTGCAGGTGAACTAACCCGGCTGGCTACCACGCCGACGATGAACGACGTGTTGGAGCGGATTGGTCGACGTCGTGGAGGCAGCATCGGCTTCGACATGGCTGTCAGCGACCTGGATGACGAGCGCCAGCGTTGATCGTCGTCGACGCGTCGATCTTGGCAAACGCCGTCGGCGATGATGCTCAGGCTGGCAGCATTGCTCGCGCCAGGCTCGTCGCCGCAGGTGGCACCTCGGCGCCTGACCTGGTCGACGTGGAGACGGTATCGGTGCTCCGCAAGCGCTGGATGGCCGGCGACCTCACCGCTCGCCGCTTCCGCTCGGCAATCGACGACTTGCTTGCACTTCCGTTGGTGCGATTTCCGACCGGCCCGCTGATGCCTCGGGCATACGAACTCAGAGCGAACGTCACTGCGTACGACGCTGCATATGTCGCGCTCGCTGAGGGGTTGGCGTGCACCCTTATCACTGCCGATGCCAGGCTCGCGAGAGCGCCAGGCATTCAGTGCACAATCGAAGTTCTGCGGACCTGACACCGCCAAGTATTCGGCGTGGGTGAATTGTCTTACGCTGCGTAGTACAATTGTCGTATGCCAGTGCTCAACTTTCGAACCGACGAACGCTCCGAACGAGCCCTCGCCGAACTGATGGCAGGCGGGTCGACTGCGTCAGACGCAATTCGCCAAGCACTCGTTGACGCCGTGCGGTTTCGTCGGCGCGAACAGATGCGCATCGAGTCACTGGCACTGATGAACGACGAGGCCGACCGCGCGGAGAGCCGCCAAGTCCTCTCGGAGATGGATGGGCTTCGTGCGTGGTGACATCCATCGGCTGAGCGCTCCGCGTGGAGCACGAGGCAGCGAACAGCAAGGCGGACGGTACGCCGTCATCCTGCAGTCGGCTGATCTGATGTTATCGACCGTGCTTGTGGCGCCCACATCCCGCTCTGCACCGCCACGCATTTTTCGTCCGACGATCATGGTCAACGATGAGCAGACGCAGGTCTTGATCGAGCAAACGTTGGCCGTCGCGCAGGAACGACTCGGCGAATTCGTCGGACGCGTCACATACGAGGAGCTGGCCGCGCTCAATGACGGGCTACGACTCGTCCTCGAACTCGATTGAGCTCGAAACGAGCGAGGGCGTCTATTCGCCGCGGACGCGCTTGATGATGTCGCTGGCAATGTTGGGCGGTACTTCCATGTACAGCGCAAACTGCATGGTGTAGGTGGCGCGACCCTGGGTGCGCGAGCGCAGGTCGGTGGAGTAGCCGAACATTTCCGACAGCGGGATCTGGGCGCGAATGACCTGGGCGTTGCCCTGGGCTTCCATGCCTTCGATGCGGCCACGACGGCTGGACAAGTCGCCCATGACGTCGCCCATGTAGTCCTCGGGGGTGACTACTTCGACGGACATGATCGGCTCGAGGATGACCGGCTTGGCCATTTCGGCAGCCTTCTTGAATGCCATTTGACCGGCGATCTTGAAGGCCATTTCCGAGGAGTCAACATCGTGGTACTGACCGTCAACCAGGCTGGCTTTGACGTCGACCGTGGGGTAGCCGGCGAGCACACCCGAGTCCAGGGCTTGCTGCATGCCCTGGTTAGTCGGGTTGATGTACTCACGCGGGATACGGCCACCGCTGATCTTGTCGACGAACTCGTAGCCCTTGCCGGGGTTCGGCTCGAGGGTGATCTTGACGACGGCGAACTGGCCGGAGCCACCCGACTGCTTGATGTGGCGATACTCGACCGACTCGACCGTCTTGGTGATGGTCTCACGGTAGGCCACCTGCGGCTTGCCGACGGTGGCGACCACGCCGAACTCGCGCATCATGCGGTCAACGAGGATTTCCAGGTGGAGCTCGCCCATGCCGGAGATGACGGTTTGGCCGGTCTCTTCGTCGGTGCGAACACGAAACGTCGGGTCTTCGTCGGACAGGCTCTTGAGGGCCTTGCCCAACTTGTCCGAGTCGTCCTTGGTCTTGGGCTCGATGGCCACGTGGATGACGGGCTCGGGGAAGATCATCCGCTCGAGAATGATGGGGTTGTTGCGATCGCAGAGCGTGTCGCCGGTGGTGGTGTCCTTGAAACCAAGGCCAGCCACGATGTCGCCAGCCATGGCTACATCGAGATCTTCACGCTGGTTCGCGTGCATGAGCAGAATGCGGCCAAGGCGCTCGCGGCGCTCCTTGGTGGAGTTGTAGACCTCTTCACCCTTGCTGATCTGGCCCGAGTACACCCGGAAGTAGGTGAGCTTGCCGAACGGGTCGGCCACGATCTTGAAGGCCAGCGCCGCGAACGGCTCGTCCTCGGAGGCCTTGCGGGTAAGGATCTCTTCTTCGTGGTTGGGCTTGGTGCCCTTCGTCGGCGGGATGTCCACCGGGCTGGGCAGGAAATCGATGACCGCGTCGAGCATGGGCTGCACGCCCTTGTTCTTGAAGGCAGAACCGCACAGGATCGGCACGAAGTCGAATGCCAACGTGCCCTTACGGATGGCGCGCTTCACTTCGGCTTCGGTGAGGTCCTCGCCGGCGAGGTACTTCTCCATCACTTCGTCGTCGCTGGTGGCGATGGTCTCAAGCAGCGCTTCGCGGTACTCGGCGGCCTGCTCGGCCATGTCGGCCGGAATGTCCAGCTCGTCCCAGTTGGCGCCCAACTCTTCGTCGTGCCAGACGAGGGCCTTCATCTTCACCAGGTCGATGAGGCCAGTGAAGGGCTTGTTGCTCTCCGGGCCGCCGGAACCAATGGGGAGGTGCAGTACGGCCGGCACTGCGGACAGGCGGGACTTGACCATCTCGACTGTGCGGTAGAAGTCGGCGCCGATGCGGTCCATCTTGTTGACGAAACACATACGCGGCACTTTGTACTTGTTGGCCTGGCGCCACACGGTCTCGGTCTGCGGCTCGACGCCGGCAACAGAGTCGAACACGGTGACGGCGCCGTCGAGGACGCGCAGCGAGCGCTCGACCTCGATGGTGAAGTCCACGTGGCCGGGCGTGTCGATGATGTTCAGGCGCTTGCCGAGCCAGAACGTCGTCGTCGCGGCCGACGTGATGGTGATGCCCTTTTCCTGCTCCAGGACCATGTAATCCATGGTCGCGGCGCCTTCGTGGACTTCGCCGATCTTATGGCTCTTGCCGGTGAA
>JAYUCY010000019.1:0-12055 GCA_043740085.1 Ilumatobacteraceae bacterium | reverse complement strand
AGCTGGAGTACCTGTCACCCGAGCGCGTCGAGCTGCATTACCTCATCCCGCTCGCGGAAGTGGTGGTCGACTTCTTCGACCAGATGAAGTCGCGCACGCAGGGCTACGCCAGCCTCGACTACGAGCTCAGCGGTTACCACCGCAGCAACTTGGTGAAGGTGGATCTGCTGCTCAACGGCATTGCCGCCGACGCGTTCAGCACCATCGTTCATCGCGACAAGGCCTTTGCGTACGGCAACCGCATGTGCGAGAAGTTGAAGGAACTGATCCCGCGGCAGATGTTCGATGTGCCCATCCAGGCAGCCATCGGCGGCAAGATCATTGCTCGCGAAACGGTGAAGGCAAAGCGCAAGGACGTGCTGGCCAAGTGCTACGGCGGCGACATCACGCGCAAGCGCAAGCTGCTCGAAAAGCAGAAGGAAGGCAAGAAGAAGATGAAGTCGATCGGCCGCGTGGAAGTGCCCGGCGACGTTTTCATCTCCGCCCTCAAACTGGACGACTAACCCTGGGCCAACAGCTGATGGCGACTCAGCTACGGTCGTTCGGAGCCGGTTGCGCCGGTTGCGCCGATTGCCAGGGCGACGGCGTCCTCGGTGGTCATCGCCCGGCCGGCATCCATCGCCGCGTCGAGTTCTGCAACGTCCATCGTGTCCCGCAGGATCGAGAGGCTCTCCCCGTCGCGGTCGCGCTCATAGATGCGCTCGACACCGAGCTCGGCTGCGATCGCGGCCGACCGACCGAGCAGTCGTGCTGACTCCTGTTGACGTCCGGCCCCTGCGAGGGCTCGGGCGAAGCGGCTGAGGTCACCCAAGACCTCGATCCGAGCAGGTGATCGTTTGTGACGAGTGCAGTCGTGGACGACGAGAGGAGGATCTGACCGCCATGGCCGGCAGCAGCGATCCGGGCAGCGCGATTCACATCGGCTCCGACGTAGCCCTCGTCGGAGGTCAGGAGAGGAGTTCCCGTGTGGATGCCCATCCGCACCCGAATGGCGGCGGGGGCGAGGGCCGATTGTGCGTTGATTGCGGCGGCGAGTGCACCGGTCGCCGTCGGAAAGGCGACGAAGAACGAGTCGCCCTGGGTGTCCACTTCCACCCCGCCCTGGGCGGCAAACGCCTCACGGATGATCCGCCGATGCTCAGCGAGCGAAGCGGCATAATCCTCGGATCCCAGTCTGCCAAGCAGACGCGTCGAACCCTCGATGTCGGTGAACAGAAAGGTCACAGTGCCACTCGGCAGGTTCTGCGCCATCGGTCGGAGTCTCACTACGCTGGACGAGTAGCTCGACGAGTGATCGCCGAGCTACTCGGCGACAAGTTCGACGACTGATCGGCGAGCGCTGGCGACTACCGTCCGCCGGATGACAGTTGAGCATTTCGATGTGGTGGTAGTGGGCGCCGGCATCTCCGGCATCGGCGCGGGGTACCACCTACAGACCATGAGCCCGAACCGTTCATACGTGATCCTCGAAGGTCGCGACGACATTGGCGGTACGTGGGACCTGTTCCGTTACCCGGGCGTCCGCAGCGACAGTGACATGCACACGCTGGGCTACAGCTTCAAGCCGTGGACCGCGGAGAAGTCGATCGCCGACGGCCCATCGATTCTGCAATACCTTCGCGACACGGTGCGCGAGTTCGGCATTGGCCGTCACATTCGGTTCGGCCATCAGATCGCACGCGCGGAGTGGTCGACCGAGAATTCGCAGTGGACAGTGAACGGCCAACGTAGGGACACGGGTGAGGCGGTCACCTTCACCTGCGGCTACCTGTTCATGTGCTCGGGGTACTACAGCTACAAGGGTGGCTACACGCCCGAGTTCGCGGGCGTCGATCACTTCAACGGCGAGATTGTGCACCCGCAGGCATGGCCGGAAAACCTCGACTACGCGGGCAAGCGGGTTGTGGTCATCGGCTCTGGCGCGACCGCAATGACGCTCATTCCCGCGATGGCCGACACTGCCGCGCATGTCACCATGCTGCAGCGTTCACCCACATACGTGGTGGCCGCACCCGACCGCGACGCAGTAGCCAACGCGATGCGCAAGGTGCTGCCCAAGAAGCTGGCATACAAGCTGACGCGCAAGAAGAACGTCGCCTTCCAGCAGATGATCTACAAACGCACGCGCACCCAGCCCGACAAGGTAAGGGCCAACCTGATTGGCCGCGTGAGCAAGGCGCTGGGCCCCGAGTACGACGTGGCGCAGCACTTCACTCCCACCTACAACCCGTGGGATCAGCGCCTGTGCCTGGTGCCCAACGGCGACCTGTTCACGGCTATCACGTCGGGGAAGGCATCGGTGGTGACGGACCAGATCGACACCTTCACGGAGTCTGGCATTCGTCTGCAGTCGGGTGAGGTTCTGGCGGCGGACATCATCGTCACCGCCACCGGCCTCAACATGGTGACGCTCGGCGAGATGACGTTCATAGTCGATGGCGAGCCGGTCGACTTCGCCAAAACCTGGACGTACAAGGGCTTCGCCTACTCCGGGGTGCCCAACCTGGCCTCATCGTTCGGTTACGTGAATGCGTCGTGGACGCTGCGGGCCGACCTTACGTGTGAGTACGTCTGCCGGTTGCTGAACCATATGGAGACCACCGGCACCGTTGAGTGCACGCCGCGGTTGCGTGCCGCGGACGCCAACATGCCCGAGCGCCCGTGGATCGACAGCTTCACCGCCGGCTACATGCAGCGGATGATGCACATGTTCCCGCGCCAGGGCGACCATGAACCGTGGATCAACCCGCAGAGCTACACCCGCGACAGGAAGATGTTCCGCACCGGGCAGTTGGAGGACGGCGCGATGCAGTTCACCTCCGCGCCCGTCGCCGCTCGGTAGGTTCGTCAGTCCTTGGCGTCGGCCCAGCTGCGGACTGTGCTGATGTCGGCGACGAACCGCACGTCGCCCCCGACGGGCTGCCAGCGAAAGGCGGCTTCGGCCAGGCAGTCGTGTAACAACTGCACCGTTGCCTCGGCCTGCGGCGCGGGCACGTGCACGAGCAGTTCGTCATGCAGGCACAGCACGATGCGCGCTCCCCGGCCAGCGGCGCGGGCCCGCACGGTCACGGCCCACACCTTGAACAGCTCTGCCGCTGCACCCTGCACCATTGCGTTGCGCGCATAGCGGCCGCGGCCATTGGCGACAGCCCGATGATCGGCACCGTCGGCGATCTCGAACATCCGAATCAGGCGCCCGCCGTAGGTCCGCAGCTCACGCCCATCAAAGCCGGCCTCGGCGGCATCGCTGAGGTATTTCATCGCCACCGGATAGCCAGTCTCCATTCCCCGCAACGCCTGCCCGGCCGTTCCGCTGGTTTGCCCGTACATTGCCGCCAACACGGCGATCTTGGCAACTGGCCGTTCCACTCCCAAGCGCTTCGCCACAGGGGCGTACAGGTCGTCGTCCTGAGTGGCGCGACCGAGCGCCTGATCGCCGCTCACAGCCGCCAGTACACGTGGCTCAATCTGGCCAAGGTCGGCGCGCACAAAGACGCACCCGTCATCGGCGAGCACGACGGGGCGCAACTCGGCGGGCAGATTGTGCAGCCCGGCGCCCGCTGTCATACGACCGGCCGCGCCATCGCTGCCGGACCACTCGCCGCGTAGTCGCCCATCGGCGCCCACATTGGTGTCCAGCCAGCCGTAGCCAAAGGTTGTCGCCACCCGCTCGGCCTTGCGCCACTGCAACAGCGCCGCAATCGCAGGGTGGACGTCGCGCATCTGCTCCAGCCGCCACGCACGGGTGTCGGGCACGTCGATACCCAGTCGGCGGAGCATGTTTTTGACGTCGGCTGGGCTGCGCAGGTCGGTGCCGCTGCCCGGTGGCAGGTGCCGCAGCACCTGTTCGTCACGGCGGGCACGCCCGTCAGCAGCCTCTGTCTCGTTCGCCGCTCGGGGACCGATCATCGATGCAATCAGCGCCTCTGCCGCTGCCACGTCGATCGGCAATCCGTCTGCTGCCAGTTCAGCACACAGCAACTCGGCAGCGGACTCCGAGCGGGCGGTTGCCGACGCATCGCCCTGCACCTGGCCGGCCGCCATCAGGGCGTCCAGCAGGTCCTGCTGCATCTCTGCCACACTCCAGGCGACCCCTGCCCACTGCGCGGCGCGCTGTGCTGTAGCTGCCCATCCACCGGCCAGCCACTCTGGGCGAAGGTAGCCGTCGGGGCGCACCGGGTCCTCGCTGTCGCCACCATCGTCGCCTTCGCCACCCAGCAGATTGAGTTGGCCCATCGCCGGCATCGTGTGGTGGTCCAGACCCTGTAGCTGCGCCCACACTCTGCCGGAATCGGCCCGCCAGCCGCCACGCAGCAACCGATGCACCGCCACAATGTCCCAGCAAGTGGCCAACCGGACACCGCGTGACAAGAGTGCGGTGGCGGTCGTATTCGACCAGCACACCCAGCGTGGCCGAAGTTGCTCGTCCAGGCGACCAACGGCGAGCGCCGCCAAGGGCCCGGTGATCGACAACCTCGCAGTGCGCACGGCGAAACCGATGTCGCCAGCCGGGCTCACCGTCAGGCCCACGCGACTTCCTCTCACCACCCCCTCCTCGATCAACGCTGCGTACAGTGCGTCGGGATTGTCGAAGTCGAGATGCACGGCGCCATCTTGGTGCGCTGCCGGGCGACTCGGCGCAGTAGAAAGGATGGTGATGGCACGTGCACCGATGTTCAGCTCGCTGAGACATCGCAACGCGCGGCTGTTCTTCATCGGTCTGCTGGTCAGCAACATCGGCACCTGGATGCAGATGACCGCCATGTCGCTGCTGGTGTACGAGCTCACCGGCAGCGCCGCCGATGTGGGCATCACGCTGTTCTGTCAGTTCTTGCCGATGCTGCTGTTGGGGGTGTGGGCGGGTGCCGTGGCCGACCGTCGCGACAAGCGCACGATGGCGCTGCTCACACAAGGCTTGTTGGCTGTGCAGGCGTTGACACTCGGCGTGCTCTACCTCCTCGACCTTGTCAACCTGCCGGTCGTGTACGGCCTGTCGCTGCTGCTGGGCGTCATCGGTGCGTTCGACAACCCGGCGCGCCGGGGGTTTGTGATCGAGCTTGTCGAGCCGCAGGAAATCACGAATGCGATCTCGCTCAATACGGCGGTGATGACTGGTTCGCGCATTGTCGGCCCGGCACTCGCCGCTGCTCTGAAGGGTCCGCTCGGAGCCGGTTGGTTGTTCATTATGAACGGTGTCTCGTTCGTCGCCATGCTGTGGCCGCTGGTGGCGATTGATCGCACGCAGCTGCGCACCCCGGCACCGGCGAAACGTGGTGGCACTCCGGTGCGCGACGCGTTCCGCTTCATCCTCCACGACCGGCGATTGCTCGTGGTGTTCGTCACCTTCACCGTCGTTGGAACGTTCGCCTTCAATTACAGCGTGTCACTGCTCAAGATCGCCGACGTGCGGTACGACAGCAAGGCATTCTTCGGGGTCCTACTGGCGGCCACCGGGCTGGGCAGCATGATCGGCTCGTTGTTCACCGGTGCACGCGCCCGGGTCACCACCTATTGGTTCTTCGGCAATGGCCTGCTGCTCGGCGTCAGTGGCATCACTTTTGCCTGGGCACCGAATGCCTGGTCCGCGCTGCTGCTTGCCTTGCCGGTTGGGTTTGGTGGCGCTGCCTTCATCGCTGCGTTGAACGCAATCGTGCAGCAGGAGTCACCACCTGACATGCGCGGTCGGCTGCTCGCGTTGTCCGCAGTCGCTTTCTTGGGTACCACGCCGATTGGCGCACCGATCACCGGTTGGATTGCTGACCACGTCGGTGCCGAATGGAGTCTTGCCTACGGCAGCGTGATTGCGCTCGTCTCAGTCACGATCGGTTTCACGCTGCGGTGGCGGTCAGTACGCGCAGAGGTTCCAACCGACCAACACCAGCTTGCCGCGGTGTTCGTTGATTACTCCGACGCTGGCGGTGTCGTTCCAGAGTGACGCCCCCCCGGCGGCTGGCAGGTTCAGCATGCGCGCCGTGAGGATGCGGCTGAGGTGGCCGTGGGTGAAGGCGACGACAGCGCGGCCGGCACCCACTCGCTCGACCTTGGCGACGAAGGCATCGCACCGAGCCGACACTTGCATGATGCTCTCGCCGCCGGGGCAGCCGGTAGTGAAGAGGTTCCACTCGGGGTCCCTTTCCATGATCTGCGAACTGGTCAGCCCTTCGTAGTCGCCGTAGTCGAACTCCAGCAACGCATCCAACGGTTCCGCCGGTCGATGGGGGAGGGCCAGCTCGGCGGTTCGGGCCGCACGCTCGAGGGGACTGGTGAAGACCAGCGGATCGCGGCCCTCCAGCAGCTCCTCAATCAGCGGGCCGGCAGCCAGCGCCTGCGCAACACCTTCCTCGGTGAGCGACAGATCGGTGCGACCTGTGTGCTGTCCAGAGACCGACCATTCGGTGGCGCCGTGACGAACAAGTAGGACGAGCGCGGGCAGCGACGCAGAATGTGGCACAGACGCACAGGGTAGGCGACACTGACGTCACCATGCCTGCCGGCCAGCTCTCAACGACGATCATGTGGTTCCGTAGGGATCTGCGCGTGGCCGACCTTCCTGCGCTGCATGCCGCAGCAGCCGACGGCGCACGCGTCGTACCGTTATTCGTTGTCGACCCCACGTTCGCGGTGGCGGGGGCGCCGCGCCGGGCCTTCATGGCCGATGCGCTACAGGCGTTGGACGACTCGATGGGTGGGGCGTTGGTCTACCGCCACGGCGACCCGGCAGAGGTGGTTCCTGCGCTCGCCGCTGAGCTGGGCGCACAGGCGGTCTACGTGTCGCGCGACTACGCGCCGTACGGTCGCGTCCGTGACGCGGCAGTGACGGCCGCATTGGGTTCGCTGGGGGTTCGGCTGCACGGTGTGGGCAGCCCGTACGCGGTGGCACCTGGTGAGGTGAACAAGGGTGACGGCACGCCGTATGCGGTCTTCACGCCGTTCTCGAAAGCGTGGCGGGCGGTTGGCTGGGATGCGCCGCTGGACGTGCCCGACGTGCGGTGGTTCGGCGCGCCGAATGTACCCGGCGACAGCGCGCCACCACGCCCGACCACCGACGTCGACCCGGGGGTGCGTACTTCCGCTCAACGAGCGCGCGAACGTGAACAGACCCGGTGGGAAGGGGCGAGTGAGGCTGGCGCGCATCAGCAGTGGCAACGGTTTCTGCCGGCCGTGGCTCACTACCGCGACCAGCGCAATCTGCCGGGCGAGGAGGGCACCAGCAGGCTTTCCGCCGCGCTGCGCTGGGGCCTGGTGCATCCACGACAACTGCTGGCCGACCTTGAGCCAAGTGCCGGCGCTGACACGTTCGCCAGCGAATTGGCGTGGCGCGAGTTCTACGCCGACGTACTCTTCAGACAGCCGGCGACCGCCCGCGAGAACCTCAACCAGCGGATGAACACCATGACATCCGACACCGGTGCGGCAGCGCAGGTGCACTTTGAGCGGTGGGCGACGGGCCAGACCGGCTACCCAATCATCGATGCTGGAATGCGCCAACTGCTCGCTTCCGGATGGATGCACAACCGAGTTCGCATGCTGGTGGCCAGCTTCCTGGTCAAGGATCTGCACGTGCCATGGCAGTGGGGTGCCCGTCACTTCATGCGCCATCTCATCGACGGCGACCTGGCGTCCAACAGTCACGGCTGGCAGTGGACGGCGGGCACCGGCACCGACGCGTCGCCGTATTTTCGGATCTTCAACCCCACGACGCAGGCCCTGCGCTTCGACCCCGATGGTGACTATGTCCGCCAATGGGTGCCGGAGCTGGCGGGCATCAGCGCAAGCGGTGTGCACGAACTCGGTCTGCTGCGGCCTGATGGGTACCCCCCGCCGATGGTTGACCACGCCGTTGAGCGCGACGAGGCCCTGCATCGGTACCGCCAGGTGACCGCTAGCAGTCGGTAGCCTTGACTGCCAATCGCATCCGGTGCGCCGAGTCGGTGAAAGGCGGAGGAGCCATGCTCGACGAACGCAAGACAGCAATCTTGAGAGCAGTGGTGCAGGAGTACATCGCCACCGCGCAACCGGTCGGGTCCACCCACATTGCCAATGCACCTGGTGTGCGGGTCAGTTCGGCAACCGTTCGCAACGAAATGGCCGTGCTCGAACAAGAGGGCTACCTCGCTCAGCCGCACACCTCCGCTGGGCGCATACCCACCGATAAGGGCTACCGCTTCTTCGTCGACCACATGGCTCAACCTGGTCGCCTCGACACTCAGTCCTCACAGCGTGTTGGGGCCTTTTTCGACACGGCCCACGGGCGCCTCGAAGAGCTGTTGCATCAGACCACCAACCTTCTTGCGCAGGTCTCGCATCACGCCGCGGTCGTCGTCGGGCCACGCGCCGAGATCGCGGTCGTGCGGTCGGTGCAGGTTGTCGGGCTAGTGGGCCGCCACGCAACGGTGGTTGCAGTGCTGTCCAATGGCGTGGTCGAGAACCAGGCCGTAGAGCTAACGAACGAAGTGTCCGAAGTGCGTCTGTCGGCGGCCACCGCACACCTGCAGGCGCACATGGTGGGGCGTTCGCTGGACAGTGGCGTGCACATTCCGCTGACGGGCGACCGCGAACTGGACTCGGTGTGCGCAACCGCCGCAGCAGCGCTGGACGGGTCAGTTGCCGACGAGCATGTGTTCGTGCAGGGTGCAGCCTCAATGGCGCATGCCTTCGACGCGGTCGACACGGTCCGCTCGGTACTGCGTACCTTGGAGCAACAGTACGTGATGGTCACCCTGGTGCGCGACGTGTTACATCGCGGCCTCTCAGTTGCTATCGGTGCCGAGCATGGCGTAGAGCCGCTTTTGGCGTGCTCCGTCGTGGTCAGGCCGGTGGTCGTCGATGGCGAGCAGGTGGGCACCATCGGGGTGCTTGGCCCGACTCGAATGGATTATCCGCAGGCCCTCGCTACCGTCGAAGCGGTGAGCGATCGATTGGGCCGGCACCTCAGCGACGGTGGGAGCACGAATGGCTGACGACTATTACGCACTGCTTGGTGTGCCCCGCACAGCCAGCAGCGACGAACTGAAGAAGGCGTATCGCAAGCGCGCCCGCGAGCTGCATCCCGATGCAAATCCGGGCGATGCTGCTGCGGAGGACCAGTTCAAGAAGGTTGCTCGCGCCTATGAGGTGCTCAGCGACGGCGATGCCCGTGCCCGCTACGACCGCTTCGGCGAGAAGGGTGTTGGCGGCGCCAACGGCCCGAACGTCGGCGACATGTTCGGCGGGGGCGCTGGCGGCGGCCTGGGCGACCTCTTCGATGCGTTCTTTGGTGGCAATGGGAGCCCGTTCGGCGGCGGCGGCGGCGGTCGCGGTCCGGCAGGCCCGCCGCGTGGTCAAGACCTTGAGGTCGTTGCCGACGTTGCGTTCGAACAGGCCGTGTTTGGTGCCACCGTGCCGGTCACGCTGCGCACCGCACTGCGTTGCGACGACTGCAGTGGCACCGGCGCGGGCGAGGGCACCAAGCCGGTGATGTGCAGCGAGTGCAGCGGTCGCGGCCAGGTACAGCGGGTTCGTCAAAGCATGTTGGGGCAGATGGTCACCTCGTCGGCCTGCCCCAAGTGCAGCGGGCTTGGCCAGGTCATCGTCACTCCCTGCCCGAAGTGCGCCGGCGACGGTCGCATTGTCAGCGAGAAGACCTACCAGGTCGATGTTCCCGCGGGCGTCGACACCGGGTCCACGCTGCGACTCACGGGGCGCGGCGCAGTTGGAACCCGCGGCGGAACCACGGGCGACCTGTATGTGCACATTCGAGTGGCAGCCCACGAGCGTTACCGCCGCGAGAACGACGATCTCATCACCGACCTGCCGGTGTCGATCGCACAGGCTGCATTGGGTGCCAAGTATTTGTTGCCCACGCTCGATGGTGATGAGGAAATCCTGGTGCCGGCTGGCACACAGCCCGGTCGCGAGTTCGTGCTCCGTCAGCGTGGCGTCCCCCGACTGCAGGGTCGTGGTCGTGGCGACTTACGCGTGCGAGTGCAGGTGCAGGTGCCCACGAAGCTCACCGAGCCCGAGGTCGAGCTGCTCAAAAAGTTGGCCGAGTTGCGTGGTGAGGAAGTGCACTCCGAGCACGGGCTCTTCTCGCGCATCAAGTCGGCGTTCCAGTGAACCCGGCGCTGCGTTCCAGCGCGGCGCATGTGTTCGTGGAGTCGCTGGCCGACCTCACGCTGCACCCCGACGACGCCCACCACCTGTTCCGCGTCCTGCGCCTCAGGGAAGGCGAGTCTGTGACGGTGAGCGACGGGCGCGGCAGCTGGCAGGCGACGGAAGTTGTCGGGCAGGCGGTACGACCCGTCGGCGAACCGACGTGCGAGCTGGCCGCACCACAGTTGACGATTGCGAGCGCGATCCCCAAGGGCGACCGGGCCGAGTGGATGGTGCAAAAGCTGACGGAAGTTGGCGTCACCGAGATTGTGCTGCTGCATTGCGAGCGCAGCGTCGTGCGCTGGGAGGGCGACCGCGCAGAGCGGCAACTGTCGCGTGCCCGTAGGGTCGCGAAGGAAGCTGCGATGCAGAGTCGCCGTGTGTGGTTACCGACGGTCAGTGGCCCGGCGCCCGTTGCGGATGTCCTGTCCCTCGACGAGGTGGTGGTTGCGGAGCCGTCGGGTGTGCCGGCGGGCGCTCTTGGGTGGATGCCGAGAGGTGTGGTGATCGGGCCTGAGGGTGGCTTTTCGGCCGGTGAACTCGCCGTCGCGCCGGTACTTGTGGCGCTTGGCCCCAACGTGCTCCGCATCGAAACCGCAGCCTTGGTGGCGGCAGTTCAATTTTTGACGTAGAGCTGCACATTCCCTCGCTCAGTGATTCACGATCACTATCCGTTGTTTTTTCGTGGCCGATGTGCCATGCTGGTCACTGCGGTGGGCGCCATGGCCACTGAGGGTGCGGTGGGCGGACCAGCCACAGGAAGAGGAACGAGTGAGCATGCGTGAGTTCGATGAAGACGATGTGGTTGCCTCTCCATACAGCCGCAAGGTGGGCGAGCGTCTCCGTGTCATCCGGCGCCAGAAGCGGTTCTCGCTGCAAGAAGTCGAAGCATCGTCCAACGAAGAGTTCAAAGCGTCCGTCCTGGGCGCCTACGAGCGCGGCGAGCGGGCCATCTCCGTGCCGCGTCTTGAGCGTCTGGCAAAGTTCTACAACGTGCCCGTCGACCAGTTACTGCCTCGTGAAGACGTCACGCCCTCCAACGAAGCAGAGTTGTCGAATAACAAGAAGTTGGCTGTCGACCTGCTCAAGCTGACGCAACTCAGCGGCCAGCCGTTCGAGATGCTGGTCCGCTTCCTGAAGATGATCCAGGTGCAGCGCCAAGACTTCAACGGCAAGGTCATCACCGTCCGCGGTGACGACACGCGTGCCATCGCAGCGATGCTCGATGTGCCGGTCGATCAGGTCGGCCAGCGCCTCGATGCGCTCGATCTCCTCTTTCGCCCCTAGCCATTCAAGTCGGCAGTGAACGCCCATTCCGAGGGTTTCAGTGACCAGGGGTGCAGCCGAAACCCTCGGGCTCAGGCGGCTCGGCCGGAGCGCCGTCGGAAGAGGTCGCCCTGAGCGCCAGCGGTACGATGCGCTGGTCGTGAGCCAGCCACCTGTCAACCCGAGTGCCGTTGATCTGTGTGCCGTTGATCTGTGTGCCGTTGAACTGTGTGCCGTTGAACTGTGTGGGGTGTATCTCCATATTCCGTTCTGCGCGAAGCGCTGTGACTATTGCGCGTTTGCAACCTGGACGGATCGCGGGCACCTGCAGGATCAGTACCTCGCCGCCCTCACCGCCGACATCACGCGTGCCGAGCTTGCGCCGGTCAGCAGCGTCTTTGTTGGGGGCGGTACGCCCACCCTCGTCGACCCGACAGCGTTGGGTGAAGTGCTACGGGCGATCCCGACGGCTCCCGGCGCCGAGGTCACCGTCGAGTGCAACCCCGATGACGTGACGGTGGAGATGTACCGAATCTTTCGGGCAGCGGGCGTCAACCGGGTCAGCATCGGGGTGCAGTCGATGGTGCCGTCGGTACTCGCTGCGCTTGGGCGCACGCACAACCCCGACAACGTTCGACTCGCCGTGGCTGCTGTTCGC
>JAYUCY010000018.1:0-60915 GCA_043740085.1 Ilumatobacteraceae bacterium | reverse complement strand
CTGCCCTACGCCAGCGGATCTGGGCCACGCTCACCGAGGCTGCCATTGACCAAGACCTCGGCTTGGCCGAGGCTCCGGAAGGTGACGAGTTCGACGATGTGATCCTCAACGTCGACGGCTATCTCTGCGGCCTGAAGGACGCCCAGATCCGAGGAGGTTTGCACACCCTTGGCGACCCGCCGGCGGGCGAGGGTCTCGTTGATCTGGTGCTGGCCATCACCCGGCTCGGCAACGGGCGGGTCGCGTCGCTGCGCACCTGCGTGGCGGCTGAACTCGGTCTCGATCACCAAGATCCAGCGTCGCTCGATGCGATCGAAGCACGCTGCCGAGCTCTGGTGGAGGGCGCCGCCTCTCGTGGCTGGCGGGTCGAGCACTCCGAGCTGGCGACCTTGCAGTGGGTGTGTTCCTGGCTGGTGCCAAACCTGCGCCGGGCCACTGATGAGATCGACAACCTGCTCGCCGGACTGCGCGGACGCTACGTGCCGGCGGGGCCGAGCGGCACCCTCACCCGCGGCGGCGCCCACGTACTGCCCACCGGACGCAACTTCTATTCCCTCGACCCAAAGGCGCTGCCCACCGAGCTCAGTTGGGAGGTCGGCAACAGGCTGGCGGACGCCATCATCGAACGGCACCTGGCCGAGGAGGGCACCTACCCCCAGACGGTCGGGCTCGTGTTGTGGGGCACCGCGCTGATGCGCACCCAGGGCGACGATGTGGCCGAGGCCCTTGCCCTGCTCGGTATCCGGCCGGTCTGGGAAGCGGAGTCGCGGCGGGTCACCGGCTTGGAAGCGATCCCGCTCGAGGAGCTCGGCCGTCCCCGCATTGATGTCACATTGCGCATCAGCGGCTTCTTCCGCGACGCGTTCCCCAACCTCGTGCACCTGGTGGACGATGCCGTTGAACTGGCGGCGTCCCTCGACGAGGATCTCACGCAGAATTTCGTGCGGGCCCATGGCGGCGATGACCCCCGCGTCTACGGACCGACGCCGGGTAGCTATGGGGTGGGCATCCTCGCTGCCCTCGAGCAGCGGTCGTGGCGTTCCGATGACGACCTGGCCGCCATCTACATCGCATGGTCGGGATGGTCCTACGGGCGCAGCGGCTACGGGGTGGCCAACGAGGACGCCATGCGGCGCCGCTTCGCCGCCATCGACGTCGCCGTCAAGAACCAGGACAACCGCGAGCACGACATCTTCGACAGCGACGACTACCTCCAGGACCACGGCGGCATGATCGCCACGATTCGTTCCCTCACCGGCGCTGACCCCAAGGCCTGGTTCGGTGACTCCGCCGACCCGGCCCGGCCCTTGGTTCGTTCCCTCGCCGAAGAGGCGGCCCGCGTCGTGCGCACCCGAGTGATCAACCCGCGCTGGATCGAGGCGATGCAACGCCACGGGTACAAAGGCGCTTTCGAGATGGCTGCCACCGTGGACTACCTGTTCGGCTATGACGCCACTGCCCGAGTCGTGGACGACTGGATGTACGACAAGGTCACCGATGCGTACGTGGCCGACCCACAGGTACGCAAGTTCTTCGAACAGTCGAACCCGTGGGCATTGAAGTCGATCGCCGAGAAACTGTTGGAGGCAGTCGATCGCAAGATGTGGGCCGCCAGCGACGAATCGATCGCAACGCTGCACCAAGCGATCCTCGAAGCCGAGGGCTGGGAGGAGAACCGATGAGCCGCCTGCGTTTCTCCGCGGTCGTCGGCCAAGACGACGCCAAGCTGGCCTTGCTGATGGCGGCGACCAGCCCGCTACTGGGTGGCGTGTTGCTGCGCGGTGACAAGGGCTCGGGCAAGACCACGTTGGCGCGCGGGCTGGCGGCACTGCTGCCCGGGGATGCCCCGTTTGTGGAGCTGCCGCTGGGCGCAACCGAGGAGCGCGTGATCGGCTCGCTCGATCTGGCCGCGCTGCTCACCGAGGGCGAGGCACGCTTCCGGCCGGGGCTGCTTGCGGCGGCGCACGGCGGCGTGCTGTACGTCGACGAGATCAACCTGCTGGCCGACCACCTGGTGGACACCTTGCTCGACGTGTCGGTCTCGGGCATCAACCGCATCGAGCGCGACGGGCTCTCGCACACGCACGCCGCCCGCTTCGTGCTGATCGCCTCGATGAACCCGGAGGAAGGTGAGCTACGCCCGCAGCTACTCGACCGCTTCGGTCTCTCGGTGGACGTCACCGCGCCGCAAGCGGTCGCACACCGCACGGAAGTCATTCGCCGTCAGCTGACGGCCGAGCGCAGTGTCGACGCCAACGAAACCACCGACGCGTTCGCCGCCGCCGATGAAGCGCTGCGCCGGATGGTGCAGGTAGCAGTGGGGGCCGGTGTACTACTCGGTGACGACGTGATCGAGATTGCC
Organism: Ilumatobacteraceae bacterium; assembly: GCA_043740085.1. Classification (GTDB taxonomy): domain Bacteria; phylum Actinomycetota; class Acidimicrobiia; order Acidimicrobiales; family Ilumatobacteraceae; genus UBA668. The sequence goes on along the minus strand of JAYUCY010000018.1, from coordinate 58,553 downwards.
AGCCGGCTCGCGCTGGAGGTGGGCGCCGAGGGTATGCGTGCCGACCTGATGCTGTGTCGAGCGGCGGTGGCGAAGGCCGCCCTGGAGAGTCGTCCGATCGCTACCGCCGATGACGTTCGAGCGATTGCCTGCCTCGTGCTCGGCCACCGGCGCCGGCGGCGTCCGTTCGACGAGCCGGGTATCGCACCCGACGAGTTGGAGCAGGCCTGGCAGCAGGCGTTGAGTGATCGCGACGACGACTCGGCTGGTGATCCTCGCACCGGTGATGATCAGCTGGACTCACCTGCGAGCGGTCGGTCGATGCGGCTTCCCGACGAGCGGAAGCCCTCCACTTCGAAGCCGTCCGCAGCCCCGGGTCGCGACGCAACGGCGGCGGGGCCACGAGGCCGGTTTCTTCGAGAGAGGGCCTACGACGCGTCGTCCGGCGGTGCAATCGATGCGCGTGCCACTACCGTCGCGTTGGCGTCTCGGCGGCACGATGAACGGATGCCAACAGCCGAGGTGGCGCCTGTCGACCTGCGCGCCGCGACGCACGAGCAGCGCATCGGCACGCTGCTGGTGTTCGTCGTAGATGCGTCGGCCTCGATGGGTGTCGAGCATCGCATGGCCACCACCAAGGCGGCGGTCTTGGGCTTGCTGGGCGACGCGTACCGACGTCGCGGTCGCGTCGCGCTGGTGACGTTTCGCGGCGAAGGTTCCGAGGTGGTGCTGCGTCCGACAGCCTCCATCGAGATCGCCCGCGCCCGACTTGCCGACCTGCGCTCCGGTGGCGGCACACCGTTGGCTGCCGGGCTCGACGCCGCGGCCGGTGTGGTCGGCGGCGCCACCGGCGATGCGGCGTTGGAGTGCACTGTCGTCGTCGTCACCGATGGGCGGGCAACTGCGGGCGGGCCAGACCCCGTTGGCGAAGCGTGGCTGGCGATGGAACGCCTGGCGCGCACCGGTGCCCGCATCGTGGTGCTGGACACCGAGGCCGGTCACACGCGGCTGGGCTTGGCCCACGACCTCGCCGACCACGTGGGTGCGACCCACCTGCTCCTCGATGCCCACGACCCCACCCACATGGAACGCGCAATTCGCTCGCTGTGATGCGGGCACTGCGCTAGCAAACGAGGCTCATCGCGCAGCGCTCTGCCGGCGCGCCCGCTTCGGCTGGGCCGCTGACGGTTCGCAGCGGAGGCGAGAGATGCAACAGCAGGTTTGGTGAGCTCGCTCCGACGTTGCTGAGTCGGTTCGGCGTTGCTTGGACCAGCAACATTTGCTGGACCTGCGCGGCGGTCAGCCCGGGGTTGTCGGCCCACAACACTGCCAACGCGCCGGCGACATGCGGCGCTGCCATCGACGTGCCGCTCACTGTGTTGGTGGCGGTGGCGGAGTCCTTCCATGCGGAGAGAACGTTCGAGCCAGGCGCGAACAGGTCGAGGCACGAACCGACATTCGAGAAGGCCGACCGGCTGTCCTGTGCCGTGGTGGCACCGACCGTGAGGGCGTCGGGAACGCGGGCGGGTGTGACATTGCAGGCGTCCTGCCCATCATTACCGGCCGCAATCGTCACGGCCACGCCGTCGGCGATGAGGGCCTTCACAGCGTCGTCGACCACTGAGTTTCCGGGGCCGCCGAAACTCATATTGGCCACCGCCCGGCCGCTGGTGTGATCGCTGATCACCCAGTCGATACCGGGGACCACCGTTGACGCCGAGCCATCGCCAAAGCAGTTGAGCACTCGGACCGGTACCAGAGTTGCCAGTTTGGCGATGCCATAGGTGGTGCCGCCGGCGGTACCGGCAACGTGTGTGCCGTGGCCATAGCAATCGTCGGTGCCGCCGGACAGCGCCGGGTCGACGAAACCGGGAAGCAGACGGCCGGCGAACTCGACGTGTGCCGCATTGATGCCGGAGTCGATGATGTAGATGGTGGTACCGGCGCCGGCACTGTCGTCGTAGGTGAAGCGCTGGTCAAGAGGTAGGTCGGTCTGGTCGCTGCGGTCGAGTCCCCATGGCGGGATTGGCTGGGTGCTCGTGGCGCGAAATTCACTGTTGGGGCTGATGGCAACGACGCCGGGAGTATTGGCCACGGTGGCCGCCTCCTCGGGCGTCAGCGTTGCCAACGAGATCGGCAGGTTGGCGGCGATGGTTGTCAGCTGGATCCCTTCCGCGTCGAGGCGCTGTGTCGCCACCGAACGCTGGGCGGCTCGGGGTGCGAACTGAATCAGGTACTCGCCGTTGGCGGAGACCTCGCCCGCCACGCGCATGGCGGCGATGCGCGGTGTGGCTGACGGACCCGCGTTGACGAGCAACCAAGCCGGTGCCAGCGCTGCCAGCGCCAGCAGCGGAAGGTGGTGGGCTCGCCGCATAGGGAGAGGCTAGGGCATCTGTCCGCGCTCCCTCCGTCGCGTGTGAAGAGTTGGTCTCGCCGGAACGGCCGGTGGGTTTCCCGAGCTCTACAGCTCGAGACGAGCAATCCACAGGCCGGGCGCTTCCAGCTCGGCCGGTGTGGGCAGCGGGTTCGCCTTACCGAGTAGCTCGGTGAGGCGGCCCTCGCCAACGCGGTCGACCACGCCGGCGGTAAACGTCTTGCCACGCTGCACCTGATCCTGCGTCAGCTGTAGACCAAGCAGCCGCTCGACGAAGAGGTCGTCGGGCGACGTTTCCAACCGACGACGACGAACGGCCTCGGCTATGTGTAGCGCGTCGCCACCGATGACGCGTGCGGCAACGGCGTCGACGAGGTAGTCGACCGTGCCCACGACGGCGGCAACTGCCGCGTCGAGCTGTGGTGCATGCAGTGCTTGCTCGGGTGACTGCACCGCGCCCAACAGCAACGCCGGGTCGGAGAGCATCCGTTGCATCGCCTGCATCGGGTCACCACCGTCCTCCATATCCAGCGACGACAGCTTCTCGGCAACGGCGGACGGGTCCGCGCGGAAGGCGCCGACGTGTTGACGCACGAGTGCGGTGAACTGATCGCGCAGCGCCGGAATGTTGAACAGCGTGTGACCGATCATCTCCTGGGCCAGCACCCACAGGCGCATCTCGTCGATGGGCAGCGCCCACTCGTTGGCGAACTGGTCGATCGTTGTCGGCACCACCAGCAGGGCGTGGTCGCTGCGCGGAATGGGCAGGTCGTACTGACCAAACGTGCGCCCGGCCATCCGCCCCACCATCGAGCCGACGGCCATGCCCATCATCGCCGGCGCCATCATCTGGCTGAGGTTGGCCATCATCGCCATCATCGGATCGCTCTCAGCGAGCGCTTCCACGTCGGTGCTCTCCGGGCGTCGACCCAGGGAGGTCGCGAGCTCGGTGAACAGCGGCCGGTACGCCTCCAGCGTGCGCTGTGCCCACGCGCCCTTCGTCACCGGGGTGATCTCGGGGAACTGCGTGTCGATCGCGGTGAGGTCGCGCACATGCATCTCGATGATGCGCGCCAGATCGGCGAGCGCGATTCGAACAGCGGGGTCGACGTTGGCTTCACTGGCGCCGCTGTTGCTGGCGATGCCTGCGAACTGGCGGGCCGCGTCCCAGTTGAGCGGACCTTGGCCGGCCATGGCTTTCGCCAAATCGCCGAACATCGGAAGGTTGGCGAACGGGTTGTCGCCGAACTCGGGCGGAGTGAGATCGTCAGCCATGAGCCAAGCCTAGGGTGCATTGCCGGCCGCACCCTGGCGGGTCGCCGTTCGGCCCTCACCGGGGACGGCGCGTGCAGCGGTAGCGTCGTCGCGATGAGCGTGATGGGCAGCACCGCCACGGCCACCCCGGTGTGGGTGAGCGATGGCACCGGTGGGCTGGGCGCCCGCGTGCTGCGGTTGCTGGCCGCCAGCGACCTTGCCGACGCCGCCGAACCGAACCAGTGCAACGTGCTGGTGTGGTTGGCCGCCACCGACGCCGACGCTCGAGCCGTGCGGCGCGAGAGTGCACTTGCCGGGCTCACCTCGGCGCTGCACGATCACCCGCAGGTTCGCCATGTGGTGTTGGTCTCGTCGGCGATGGTCTATGGCGCGTGGGCCAACAACCCGGTGCCGATCACCGAGGACGCGTTGCTGCGGCCCGACGTCGAGTTTCCCTTCGCTCGCCAGCTCGGCGCGGCCGAGCAACTGGTCGACGAGTGGCGCTTGGCGGTGCCCGGTCGTTCGGTCACGGTGCTACGCCCGGCCGTTGCAATGGCGGCCGACGGCACCAGTCGCCTGGCCAGTGCGCTGGCCGCGGGCATGGGCCAACGGCCAGGCGAGGCCGACCCTCCGGCCCAATTCCTGCACCTCGACGACCTGGCCAGCGCGGTGCTGCTGGCCGTGGAGCAGCGACTGGATGGTGTGTACAACGTCGCCCCCGATGGCTGGGTCGCGGGAGAGCGCGTACGTGCCTTGGCCGGCGCCGTGCCACGCGTGAAACTGCCCGACCGAATAACCGAAGTCATCACCAATCTCCGGTGGCGCTTCCAACGCGGCCCGATCCCGCCCGGTCTGCGCAGCTACACGCGCTGGCCCTGGCTGGTAGCAAACGATCGTTTGAAGGCCGCTGGTTGGCGGCCGGTGGTGACCAACGAGCAGGCGTACGTGGAGGGCACCGAAGCCAAGTGGTGGACGATGGTGTCCCCCAAGCGCCGTCAGGAAATCGCGCTCGGCGGCCTTGGTGTAGTGCTGATGACAGTGGCAGTGGTAGTAGTCGTCGCCGTCCGTCGCGCCAGCGCCCGCCGCCGCTGAGTGGGCCGAGTCGTACAGGGTTGTCGTGGGGTCGGCGATCGTCACGTTGAGCGTGGCGAGCGTGTAATGCCCAACCACGCTGTGGCGGACAGGGAGAAGCCCGCGATGGCCTGCTGGAGTTCGTCGAGATCACCCAGCTGCACCAGTCGGCCCACGCCGTCACGTTGCGAGCACAGCGCGACCAGTTCGCCGCGCTGGTTGACGACCGGTGTGCCCTCGCGAATAGATTCGTCAGTTGCCCACACACTGTCGATCGTGTTCTCGTCGGTGACAGTCAACGTCAGATGGTGGTCACCGAAGAACGTCAGCTCATCTCCAGCAGACACCGTGGCCGACACGGTGAAGGATTCGATGCCACTGGGAACGGCGCCATCATCGCCAGCCATCGGCGCCAGCACGGCCAGGCCGCTGCGATGATCGACGAAGAGGACGCGGGCAGAGCTAGTGGTGCCATCCGAGAGCAGCAGATGGACCATCAGATCAGCGGTGACCGCCTGTGCCGTGGTGATCACCAGGCTGCCACCGTTGACGGAGACTGCAACCGCCCCCGGGAAGAGGGCGGAGTCAACGGTGATCTGGTAGGTGGGCACCGGACGTTGGATGGTTGTTGCCACCGATGTCGGCGTCGGGTCGAGGACGGCGACAGGACGAATGGAGGTGGTCACGGCGGCGATGGGGGTGGTGCTCAGCGGTGAGTTGGCAGCTATGGCAGCGGGCACCGTCGTGCGAGTGGTCACGAGGCCGGTGCCGGTGAGTTCAACGATGGTCGATCGGGCTGTGGCGACAACGTTGCGGCCAGCCTGAGTGGGCAGCATCGTCCACAGCACGGCCATCGCCAGCAGGCCACCGATGGCGCCGGTGGCCGCAGTCAGGCCGCGCCCAATGGTGAGCGGCGGTTCCGAGTACACCCACACCTGCTCACCGATTTCGCTGGGGTGCCGCCAGGCGCGCTCGTGGGCGGGCAATGGCGCAGGATCGTCCTGCTCGTCATCGTTCCACTCGCTCCGGCTCACGAATCGGTGAGGTTAGTGACCATCGCAGAGCATGTGGGATCGCGCGGCGCTGCGGACGTGCGTTGCATGCCGTTGCATGCCGTCGCTGCACTCGGTGGCTGCGACCGCGATCACGGCTACCATGCCGGGTTGTGCGCTCTCCTGTAACTGGCAACTCATGGTTGGGTCTCACTGACCAGGTGTTGCCCGTGGGCGCCGTGTACGAGTGGTGTCTGCAGCCCGACTGCGGCGCGGTGGTGCTGTTCAGCGGCACCGTGCGCGATCACGCTGTCGACGAAGAGGGTCAGCTACGCGAAGGCGTCAGCCATCTCACCTACGAGGCGTACGACGAGCAGGTCGTGCCGGCGTTTGAGGCCATCGTTTCCGAGATGCGCCAGCGCTGGCCGCAGACCGGGCGCGTCGCCTTGTTGCACCGCACCGGTCGATTGGAGTTGATGGAAAGTTCGGTGCTTGCCGCCGTCAGTTCGCCGCATCGGCCGGAGGCGTTCGAGGCCGCGCGATTTGCCATCGATGCGTTGAAGGCCAGCGCCCCCATCTGGAAGCACGAAGTCTGGTCCGAAGGTGCCGACTGGGGCGCCGGCGCACACGACCTGGTGGCCCCCGGCGAGGTCAACTCGTGATCTACGTCGTCGTCGCCGTTGCCGTCATCATCGTGTTGGTCATCGGTGTGACCCTGTCGAGGGGCGGGTCGCGCCAGGAGCCGGGTGTGGTCAGCTTCCGCAAGCACATTGATGCGCTATCGCCAGAAGCTCGTCGTGAAGTGATGGACCGCGTGCGCCCCCAACCACGCGACGAAGAAGGGCCGAAGGGCTGACGAATGGCACGCGACCTCGCGATCGACCTGGGCACGGCCAACACACTCGTGTACATGAAGGGCAAGGGCATCGTGCTCAACGAGCCCTCCGTGATTGCGCTCAACCGTCAAACCGGTGAGGTGTTGGCGACGGGCCGCGAGGCGTGGCAGATGATTGGCCGCACACCCGGCTACATCGTGGCCGTGCGCCCGCTGCGCGGCGGTGCCATCACCGACTTCGAGATCACTGAGCGCATGATTCGCCTGCTGCTGCAGCGCGTTGGTGTCAGCCGTTTCACGCGACCAAAGGTGGTCATCTGTGTGCCCTCGGCCATCACCGAAGTCGAGCGGCGCGCGGTCACGGATGCGGCGCGTCGTGCGGGCGCGGCCGACGCACAGCTCATCGAGCAGCCAATGGCAGCCGCCATCGGCGCCGACCTGCCCATCGACGAACCCATCGGCAACATGGTCATCGACATCGGTGGTGGCACCAGCGAGACCGCCGTTATCAGTCTTGGCGGCATCGTGGCGCTGGAGGCCGTGCGGGTTGGCAGCTTCGACATCGACGCGTCGATCCAGGCGTACGTGCGGCGCGAACACGGCATCGCGATCGGCGAGCGCACCGCGGAAGAGGTGAAGGTGGCCATCGGCTCCGCTTCCGAGACGGAAGATGAAAGCCAGGCTGAAGTTCGCGGTCGCGACCTGATGACCGGGCTGCCGAAGACGGTGGTGCTCACGCCGGAGGAAATCCGGTTCGCGATTGACGATGTGATCAGCAGCATCATTGCATCAGTCGTGCGTTGCCTGGCCAAGGCCCCGCCTGAGCTGGCGCAAGACTTCCTGGTCCGCGGGATGTACCTCGTCGGTGGCGGGGGTTTGCTACGCGGCCTGGCGCAGCGAATTGAGAAGGAAACGCAAGTCCCCGTGAGAATGTCCAACATGCCGTTGGAAGCCGTCGTGATGGGTGCGGGTCACTGCATCGAGCACTACGACGCCCTCAAAGGCATGTTCATGGGCGCTCGCCGCTAGTCCTCCAACCGAGGGTTTCGACCGCACCTCAGGTCACCGTAACCCTCGATTGCGGCTACGAGACTCGTTCGAACTGCACAGTGCGCTTCTCGACATCGGTGGCCACCAACTTCACTCGCAGCTGGTCGCCCGGCTCAACACTGTGCGCTTTCACCTTGGCGACCACGGCGATCTCCAACAACTGGATGCGCGTGCCGTCGTCGTCATCGTCCACGACGACGGCGTCGAACGACTCGCCCTCGTGACCTCGCATGATGACTGCCTCGGCCAGGTCGAGCACGGCGCGCTCGATGCGGCTGCCAGCCGAGTCGGCGCGGTCCATCGGTTCGGGCATTAGGGGCAGCGCTTCGGCGACGTCGTCTGGCACGGCGTTGCCGTTGGCGATTGCCAATGCAACCTGCACGACGTACCGGTCGGCTAGGCGACGCAACGGTGCGGTCGCGTGGGCGTAGGTAGCGGCCATCGCCGAATGCCATGGAGTCACGCCTGGAATGAACTGCTGATAGTCGGCGCCGCCACCGGCACGTCGTGCTGCCAACATGAACGCCGCCTGCTTCGGGTCACGCGCGTTGAGCGTGCGGGAGAACGTCGCCAACGAGTGCTCGGCCGGCCAGTTCATCCCCAAACCGCGTGCGGTGTGACGCAAGCGCTTCAGTGCCCGCTCGTCGGGTTCTGGCATCACACGAAACAGGCCGGTGCTCGCATGGAACATCGCTTGCGCGACCGCGAGGTTGCAGGCCAGCGACATCGCCGCGTTCTGGTCTTCCGACGGCAGCCGCGGCCGAAACACCAGTTGATACTGATTGCCACCGACACGCTCGACCTGCTGCTCGGGCGGCTCGATGGTGCCCGCACCGCGAGCTGCCGCAGCGGCCTGCACTCGGCGGGCGAACTCCTCGAAGTCGGTCGGCAACTGGGCGGCGGTGACGGAGTCGTACGCCAATTTGGCGCGGCTGCGAATGATTGCCCGCTCGGCACCGTCGAGCGCTGCTGCACCGTCGGTACCCACGCGCACGTGGAAGACCACCGCCGGCCGCGGTCCGTCAGGAAGCAGGCTGGCCGCATCCTCGGCAAGCACGGGCGGGTACAACCCTGCCTTGCCGTCGGGCAGGTACAGGGTGGCGCCCCGCTTCCACGCCTCACGGTCCAGGGCATCGCCGGCTCGCACGAACCAGGCGACATCCGCGATGGCGTAGTGCAGCAGCAGGTCGTCGGCGGAGCGCTCGATGGTGAAGGCCTGGTCGAGGTCGGTGCTGGTGGCCGGGTCGAGCGTGATGAACTCCCAGTCCGTACGGTCGACGTGCTCCATCGGCTCACGACGAGCAGCTACGTCGGCAGCGGCAAGCACTTCCGGCGGAAACGACAGCGGCACCGAGTACTGCTGTCGAATCGACGCCAGCCCAGCCTGCAACACATTTGATTGATCGATGAGTGAACGCATCGCTACGCGGCCGCGATGCGGTAAACCGCGTTGTCGTTCATTGAGAGCACGTAGAGCTGGCCATCGGGCCCAGAGCAGATGGCGCTGACGCCGCTGACCGTGCCCAGCTCGAGCCGGCCAGTCAGCGCACCGTCGGTCTGCTGTAACGCGGTCACGATGCCGCTGCAGTAGTCGCTGAACACGTACCAGCCGGCCAGCGACGGCACCTCGCTGCCGTGGTAGACGTCGCCGCCACTCACTGAACAGCCGGCCTCGCCGTGCTCGTATTCGAAGATCGGCATGGTGACAGCATCTGCCGCCTGGTCGTCGTTGAACCGGTGGGTGCCTTCAAAGGCACTCCACCCGAAGTTCAAGCCTCGACCACCACCGTCGACCCTGCGGGCGAGGTCGATCTCCTCCCACTCGCCTTGGCCGACGTCGCCGATCCAGAGATCGCCGGTGGCCGAGTCGAACGTGAAGCGCCACGGGTTGCGCACACCGACTGACCAGATCTCCGGCCTGGCCCCGTCGACGCCGACGAACGGGTTGTCGGCGGGAATGGTGTAAGGCTGGTCGCCATCAGGAGTCGGGTCAATCCGCAGCATCTTGCCCAGCAGCTCGCTGACGTTGAGCGCGCGCCGCTCCGGGTCGCCGCCGGAACCACCGTCGCCCATGCCGATGTAGAGGTAACCGTCGGGTCCGAACTCAAGATTGCCGCCGTTGTGGTTGGCGTATGGCTGATCGATGGTCAACAGGTCACGTGCGCTCGCCGGGTCGAACGTGCCGTCGCTGCTCACCGCGTACTCGGCGATGACGGTGTCGCCATCACCATTCGTATAGTTGACATAGGCCAAGGGCTTGGTGGGGTGAAAGGTGAGGCCGAGCAGACCTTGCTCGCCACCGCTGACGATGATGCCGCTGACGTCCAGCACCGGTGAGCCAGCGGCGCCATCGCGCACCGGCACGATAGTGCCGCCCTGCAGCACCACGTAGAGGGCGCTGTCGCCGGCGCGCCAGGCCAAGTCGACGGGGCTGGCGAGATCACTGGCGAACGGGGCAAACGACACCTGCTCGGCGGCGAGTGCGGCAACGGTGGTTGCGGGAATGGTGCCGACCGCCGGCACCGTCTGCGCCGTGTCGGTCGCCGCAGCGGTGGTATCGGGCCTGGCAGTCGCCGGCGTCGTCGAGAAGGTGACCTCCGGTGCGCTGTCGACCGACTGCGAATCGGCGCCATCGCTGCTGCACGCCGCCAGCAACAACACCCCCAACGACAGGGTGACGCTCAGTAGCGCAGTGCTTGAGCGTTTCATACGTGCGGCACCCGAACGAGGCCCTCCTGCACCACAGTGATGGCCAGCGCGCCGTCGGCCGTGAAGATGTTGCCACCCGCCAGGCCACGGGCACTGCTGGTGGAAATGGGGCGTTGGTCGTAGAGCAACCAATCGTCGGCACGGAACGGGCGGTGGAACCACATCGCATGGTCGAGACTGGCCATCTGCATGCCAGGCGTTTCCCACGAAAGGCCGAACGGCAAGATCGTGGTGTCGAGCAGCGTCATGTCGCTGGCATAGGTGACGATGCACGCGTGCAGCGTGGGGTCATCGGGCAGCGTGCCGTCGGCTCGTAGCCATACCTGCTGGCCTTCGGCGGTCTGCCCATTGCGGCTGAACGGGTCGGTGCCCAGGTGCCGTAGGTCGATGGGGCGCGGGCGGTCGTACATTTCGCCCATCCGATCCTTGAACGGTGCCATGCGAGTCTTGAAGTCCGGCAGCGTCTCCGCGGTCGGCACGTTCAACGGCATCGGCACCTGATAGTCGAGCCCCGATTCGGCGACATGAAAACTGGTCTGCAGGTTGAAGATCGCCTTGCCATGTTGGATGGCGACGACGCGGCGAGTGGTGAAGCTGCGGCCGTCGCGAATGCGGTCGACCTCGTACAGGATGGGCACGTTGGGGTCGCCTGGGCGCAGGAAGTAGGCGTGGAGCGAGTGCACATGCCGGTCGGGCTGCACGGTGCGCGTGGCCGCTACCAGGGCCTGGCCGGCCACCTGACCGCCAAAGACTCGCTGTCGGTTCTCGTCGGGCGAGACGCCGCGAAACAGGTTCACCTCGATCGCTTCCAAGTCGAGCAGTTGTACGAGTTCGTCGAGCGCTGTCATTGCGCACGAGTCTCGCAGGCGTCAGCTGGATTCGTACACAGGCAGGCGCCACAGCACCCAGTCGCTGTCGTTCCATACCTCGACCCAACCCATGTCTGCAGCCTCGGAGGGGTCGACCAACGGCTGACTGGAGGCACTGCTGCGCCGCATCATGAAGTAGTCGGCGCGCTGGCGCACAATCTCCAACACGTCGGACTGCACGCCACGACGATCGGTGTAGAAGGTGAGCGCGCGCACCTTGAAGAACGCGACCACATCGTCCTGCTGCGTGAATGTTCGGATGGCACCGAACGCAGCCTGCACGTAGGGTGCCTCCGGTCCGTCCAGCACCTTGCCCGCATTGTTGAACCTCTGTGACTCGCTGACCGCCGAGGGAATGTCGCTGACGTGCCAGAGGGTGACGGCGGCGAGCAGCAGTGTCGCAAGCCCAGCGCTCAGCTTGCGTGCGCTCAGACGGTGGGGGAGCGGGATGGCCGCGATCGCCTGGGCCGCGAAGTAGACCGCGAAGGGCGTGATGGCGAGGAGGTACCGGTCGGCCACTGCAGGGATCATTCCAACGATCACCATCGAGCCCACCGCGAAGGTGGCGAGCGGTGCGTCGGTCGACGGCGCCTTCCGCAGCCGAATCGCCACCCCCGCGACCACCAGCAGAAAGACGAGCAGCAGGCCCGCGCCGGCGAGATCGGGGAAGCCAAGTTGATGGGCAAAGGCCGTGCGGAATGGCCCCTGCAACTTCGACCAGGTCTGGTGCAGACCCGACCCCTCGTACTCGGGTGCCAGCGCGCTGGGCAGCATCAATTGGAGCAGGATGACGCTGCTGAGGAATGCCACGTAGGGCGTCGCCACCTGTGAGCGATCGGCGGTGCGCCACCGGCCGCGTAGGTCCAGCAACTGCGCGACCGCGATGGCGGCCACGATGGCAAGGCCCTCGCGACGCACATTGAACACGCACATGGCCATCAGGCCGAGTATCACCAGCTGCCGTCGGCTGGCGGCGTCGAGCGGCTGGTGGGTACGCCGTAGACGGTCCAGCCACCACAGCGTCGTCGCTACCGCGGCCGCATACGGGAACTCGCTGACCACCTTGTCGGTGTGGACGAGATAGGCCAACGTGGTGCCGACCGCCGCGACGGTGGCGAACGCAAGCCAGCGGGCCATCCGCCGGCGGACGATTGCGTGGAAACCCCACAGGAAGGCAATCAGGCTGGCCACCTCGACCAGTTTGAGCACGGCGTAGTTCAGCCCGAAGAGTCGGTAGAACGGTGCCAACAGGATCGGGAAGCCCCACGGGTACACATACGGGCTGAAGCCCGGCTTGGCCGCGTTGTTGACATTGAAGTGGTTGTCAGCAATGACCTCGCCGACATTGCCGTCGATCAGGCTGCGCGCTTGGCGCAGGTACAGCGTGAAGTCGTCGCCCCACGTGTGGCCCGTTCGGTGCAGCCCAATGGCCGCCCACGCGACCACTGCGCTGAGCACGATCATCGGCCAATGCACGCGAAGAATTGTCAGCGCCCGCGCCCGCCCTACGTGCGAATTCATGCTTGCGATTATGGTGCCCCCATGACCCTTCTCCCGCTCACCCCAGATGAGTTGCTGTCCACCACCCGCGCGGTACGCAAGCGGCTGGACTTTGAGCGGCCAGTGCCCGACGAGCTCATCCGCGAGTGCGTCGGCCTCGCGATGCAATCGCCCAGCGGCTCGAACAACATGACGATGCAATTCGTGGTGGTGCGCGACGCCGCCAAAAGGGCTGCGATCGGCGAAATCTATCGGCAGTGCTACGCCATCTACAGCCAGATGGAGGGTATCTACATCGGCTCGATCGACAAGGGCGCGGACGATGCAAACGCGCAGCAGCAGCGCAGCGCCACCTCCGCCGATTTCCTCGGTGAGCGGATGGGCGACGCGCCCGCTCTCGTGATCGCGTGCACAGGCGGTCGCGCCGATGCGCTGCCGGCGATGATGGCTTCGTCGCTCCTCGGCAACGCGCTGCCGGCCATGTGGAGCTTCATGCTCGCCGCGCGCGCCCGCGGGTTGGGAACCTGCTGGACAACGATCCATCTGATGATGGAGCAGCAGGTCGCCGAGGTGGTGGGCATCCCGTTCGACAGCGTGCAGCAAGTGTGCCTCAGCCCGCTGGCGTACACCGTCGGAACTGACTTCAAGCCGGCTGCTCGCCCACCCGCTGACAGCATCATCCACTGGGATCAGTGGTGAGCCTCGCCCCCGTGCTGCGTGCTCACGCCCTCGCCGCTAAGGGCTTCATGCCACCCGATGAAGGCGACGCGTTGTACGCCGCAGCCGTTGCTGCGGGTGCTGCTGCACCCGGCCTGCCGTTCCTCGAAGTCGGCTCGTACTGCGGTCGCTCGACGGTGTGGTTGGGCGGTGCTGCGCGCGCGTCGGCCACCGTAGTCTTTGCCGTCGACCATCATCGCGGCAGCGAAGAAAATCAGGCCGGTTGGGACCATCACGACACGTCAGTGGTCGACCCACGAACCGGCAGGATGGACACGCTGCCGACGTTTCGCGACACGATCTACGACGCCGGCTTGGAGGATGTGGTGTTCGCCGTCGTCGGCCAGTCACCTGCGGTCGCGGCCCATTGGGCCTCGCCGCTTGCGTTCCTGTTCATCGACGGTGGGCATGGCGACGAGCCGGCGCGGTTGGACTACGAAGGCTGGACGCCCCACGTCGCACTCGGTGGTACCTTGGCCATCCACGACGTGTTCCCCGACCCCGCCGATGGCGGCCGCGCACCGTACGAACGCATCTTGCGCCCCGCGGTGGACAGCGGTGTGTTCGAAGAGACCAGCGCCACCGGCAGCCTGCGAGTTCTCCGTCGAGTCAGCTGAGACGGCGCTGACGGGCCGGGTCAGCCGAATTGCACGCCTTGGGCGAGTGGTAGTTCGTTGCTGTAGTTGACGGTGTTGGTGGCCCGGCGCATGTAGCCCTTCCACGAATCGCTGCCGCTTTCGCGGCCACCACCGGTGGTCTTCTCGCCGCCGAACGCGCCACCGATCTCGGCACCACTGGGGCCGATGTTGACATTCGCGATGCCGCAGTCGCTCCCGGCCGCGCTGCAGAAGCGCTCGGCCTCGCGAACGTCGGTGGTGAAGATGCTGCTGGCCAGGCCCTGGGGAACGTCGTTCTGCAGGTGCACGGCCTCCTCAAAGGTGTCGTAGGCCATCACGTACAGGATCGGTGCGAACGTTTCCGTCGCCACGATTTCGGTCTGGCCGGGCATCACTGCAATTGCCGGCCGCACATACGCGGCCGCTGGTGCTTCCTCGGCAAGATGGCGTTCGCCGCCGACCAACACGCTGCCGCCGTCGGCCTGCGCGGTTGCGAGCGCAGCTTTCATGCGGTCGAATGCCGTCATGTTGACCAGCGGGCCGACCAGGGTGCCGGCGTCGAACGGATTGCCGACGGGCAGGCTGCCAAACGCAGTTGTAAGGCGGCCGGTCACCTCGTCGAGGCGCGACTGGTGGACGATGAGGCGACGCAGGCTGGTGCACCGCTGGCCAGCGGTGCCGGCAGCCGAGAACGTGACGCCGCGCACAACCAGCTCCATATCGGCGCTGGGAGCGATGATGGCTGCGTTGTTGCCGCCCAATTCCAAGATGCTGCGGCCGAAACGACCAGCCACCACCGGCGCCACCCTGCGACCCATCGCAGTGCTTCCCGTTGCACTGACAACTGGCACGCCCTCGTGCGCCACTAGTTCTGCGCCAACGGTGCCATCGCCCAGCAGCACCTGGTTCAAGTTGGCGGGCACGTCCATGCCGGCGGTGGCACGTTCGAACAACGCGTGCGTGGCCATCGCCGTCAGCGGCGTCAGCTCGCTGGGCTTCCAGATGACCGGATTGCCGCACACCAGGGCGAGCGCAGCGTTCCAACTCCACACCGCGACCGGAAAGTTGAAGGCGGTGATGACGGCGACTGGGCCAAGCGGATGCCACTGCTCCATCAGCCGGTGGCCCGGGCGCTCGCTCGCAATGGTGAGACCGTGCAACTGGCGGCTGATACCGACGGCGAAGTCGCAGATATCGATCATCTCCTGTACCTCGCCGAGTGCTTCGCTTTCGATCTTGCCGGCCTCCAGTGTGACGATGCGGGCAAGGTCGGCCTTGTGGAGACGAAGCTGCTCGCCCAGTTTGCGAACCAGCTCCCCACGCAGCGGCCCAGGTGCGGTTCGCCATACGGCGAAGGCCTCGGTCGACTTGGCAACCATCGTGGCGACATCGTCGGTGGCGGCGAGAAAGCCAAGCGTTGCGCCGGTGATTGGCGTGCGTGCGCCGTGTGGGCCAGCGCCCATCGGCTGTGCGCCGCATGCCTGCAGCGCGTCGTTGGCCAGTGGGGAGAGGTCGTCAGTCGTCGGAAAGCTCACCCCTTCATCGTGCCACGCCGCGCCCCACCTGGTGGTGGGTGTTGAGTAATGGTATCGAATAAGATACCATGAAACCATGGATGTCGACGTTGTGCTTCGCGGTGGCAGGGCCCGTGGCGCCTGGTCGTTGCGCGCGCTGGGTCGACGGGCCGAGACGTCGCACGCCACGCTTGCCGCGTACGAGTCGGGACGCGTGGCGCCCACCACCGACACGCTTGAGCGGGTTCTGCGAGCAGCCGGGTTCGAGATGGAACCGTCGTTCGTTCGGGTTCTGCCCGAGTTGGAATCTCGCGGAGAAGAACTATTCGACGTCCTCGAACTGGCCGAGCAGTTTCCCGCCCGCCACGCGGCCACCCTGCGCTTCCCGCTCTTCGGGCACACATGAGCTTGTTGGCCGACAAGATCGTCGCGCTGCACGACGCGTTGACAACGGGCCGGCTGCCGCACGCGTTTGGCGGTGCTCTTGCGCTCGCATGGTGCACGCAGCGCGCCCGTGGCACCATCGACATCGACGTCAACGTGTTCGTCGGGGTCGATCGGGTCGACGACTTGCTCGCCGCATTGCCCGACGGAGTGGTGCACTCGGCTGCCGACCGCGTGGTGCTCGTCCGCGATGGACAAGTGCGACTGTGGTGGGGCACCACACCGGTCGATGTCTTCCTCAACACCACGGCGTTTCATGCAGACGTGGCGTTGCGAGCACGACGCGAACGGTTCCACGAGCGCGATGTGCCGTTCATCGCATGCACCGACCTCGCTGTGTTCAAGGCATTCTTCAACCGCACCAAGGACTGGGCGGACCTAGAGGAGATGGCAGAGGCAGAGACGCTTGACCGTCAACGGGTAGTCGGCGTGCTCGCCGAATACCTTGGCCTGGACGACCCGCGGGTTGCGCGTGTGCTGGAGTTACCGCCCTACGCGGCTCAGCGCCCGGCGAGTTGACGGGCGGCGTCGGCGATGAGGCGTTGCAGGTGAACACCCCGATGCACATCCAGTTCGTGGCTGATGCCGGTGCGAATGGCGGCCGCGAACTCGCTGAGGATGGTGCGCTGCGCAGTCGTAAATTCTGCGGCCGACTGCTCTGGCGTGAACGCACTGACATCAAGTGAGAGCCGCCCCTCCAAGCCGTGCACCTCGACGATCAAACCTCCGGCCTGCTTGGTGGTAGCCGAGAGTGCGGCCTGGCTGATGCGGCCGTTGTCGTGCTCGCACTCCAAGAGCACCAGCCGTTGAGGGTCGCCCGTGGCCTTGATGCCGATGATGGTGCCCAGGGCGGCATCAAGGCTGTCGAGCACATGCGGCCCGAGATCCAGCAGTCCACCTTCGGCGACGCGCCAGGGCGTGGCGAAGTAGGTGCCGGGCACGCATCCGTCGCCGAAGAATGCAGCTCGACCGCCATAGGAATCGAAGCTGCGGGCCCGGGCGATGAACTCTCGGGTCGAGTCGAAGTAGCGGTTGGTGAGGATGACCTGCGAAACGACGCCGGCGGCATCGATCGCGCTGGCCAGCGCTTCTGCCTCGGCGAGATTGCCACCCACCGGCTTGTCGAGTAGCACGGCCAGACCTGCGGTCGCTGCTTGCGCAGCCAATGTTGCCTGCACCGACGGCGGCACGCTGAACGTGACTGCATCGCACGCCGCGAACAGGTCGTCAAGTTCCGTGAAGGCGCGCACACCGTGATGTTGCGCCAACTCAGCCGCCGGCTCGGGCCGTCGCGACCAGATGCCCACGAACTCGACATCTGCAGACGCCGCCAACATCGGCCCCGTGAAGAGATGCGCCCATGGCCCAGCCCCCACCAACCCCATCCGCAATCGCTCAGTCACGGGGACAACTCTGCCACGCCGCGATCCTGACCCAGCAACTGACGCGTTGTTGCGTCAGTGACCTGCCTCACAGACAAACAACCGCGTCACTTCCACTGTCGAACCAGCTTTGCGGATCGCGTTTGAGCACTTTCGCTCGCCGAGCGACTGAAAGTGCACACACGGTGGTCGTTGTTGCTCCGTTGGAACATGCCCACGAAGCACCCGACGATCAGTCGGTGGGGCGGGGGACGAAGACGTTGGCGGCGGCGCTGGCGCCGGTGATGGCGTCGGCGGCGAGGATGACTGCGGCGCCCGTGTAGGCACTGGTCTCGTCGGGCGGGAAGCGCTCGAGCGACGGGTACACGATGCCCGTGTCGTACGCGCCGTCGTCGCGGCGGTGTGGCCGCGTCCACGACAGCAGATCCGTTGCGGTCGACAGGTCGCCGATGGCCGCGTGCGCGATCGACGCCTCCGCTGTCTCGCTGGCGGTGACCCACGGCTCGTCGCTGACGCAACGGATGCCCATGCCCTCCATCGCGAATGTGGACCAGCCGTCAGTGAGGCGAGCCTTGGCCTGCTCCCCCGTCATGCAACCGGCCAGCACCGGGTAATACCAGTCCATCGCCCAGCGTTCCTTGGGTTCGAACGCCTCGGGCTGGTTGGCAACTGCGTCCGCCAGCCAACTGCCGGCCGCGCGCCAGTCTGGGCGTGGCTCGTTGATCAGCTCGGCCAACTGTGCACCGCAGCGCAGCGCGTGCGAGATGCTGGACGAACCCGTCAGCAAGGCATAGTCCCACGGCCGTTCACTTTCGGTGCATGCCCACAAGGGCGTGCCGTTTGGCTGACGCATTCCCAGCACCCAGTCGAGCGAGCGCTGCACGGTGGGCCACAGGTGGTCGACGAAGCCACGATCCCACGTGCACAGCCAGTGATGCCATACGCCGGTGGCGATGTAGGCGCACACGTTGGTGTCCAGCTTGGCTTCCTCCACCGACCCGTCGGGCAGGTAGTAGTTCCACCAGCTGCCGTTGGGAAGCTGAATGTCGACCAGCCATTCGTAGGCCCGCTCGGCGGGAGCGTGCAGGCCGGCGACGTCGAGCGCCATCGCTGTTTCGACGTGATTCCAGGGGTCGCAGTGGCCACCGGGGAACCACGGGATCATGCCGGTGTCGAGCTGCAGTGCAGCAATCGACTCGGCGGTCTGCACGACTTCGTCGGCGCTGAGCACGCCCCCCAGATCCGGGACGCGGCTCACTGGTCCGCCATCCCTGCGGACAGCTTCTGCCCGTACACGATGAAGCTCTTGCCCATCACGGGGGCCAGACCGCGCTCGAGTAGCGCCATCGACCTCGGCTGGTCAGTGATCTCCCACTCCAGCAGCTTGCGATAGCGAGTGACCAGCGGGTTGTCGTTGTCGCGTGGGCCGACGGCGCACTTCAACCACCAATACGGTGAGTGCAATGCGTGCGCGTGATGGCTGCCCAACACTGCGAGGCCGGCCGTGCGTAGCTTGGCCTTCAACTCGGTGGCGCTGTAGATGCGAACGTGCCCGCCTACCGACTTGGGGGCGTGGTACTCGTCGCTGAGCAACCAGTTGATTTTCTCCGGGTACCACGTGGGCACAGTGGCGGCGAAAGTGCCGCCAGGCTTCAGTACTCGCACCAGTTCGGTGATGGCCGCGACGTCGTCTTGGATGTGCTCCAGCACTTCGCTGGTGATCACCCGGTCGAAGGAACCGGTGGCGAATGGCAGGTGGGTGGCGTCGCCCTGCAGCGCGCCGACGTAGCGCGCCTCGGGGATCTCGCCGACCTCGACCATCGCCCCGAACGTGCCGCGTGTGGCGATCACTTCGTCGGCCATGTAGTCGAGCGCCACGATGTTGGCGCCACGCCGCGCAATCTCAAACGCATGGCGGCCAAAGCCGGCACCCGCGTCGAGCACGAGGTCTCCAGCCTGCAGGCCGAGCCGGTCGAATCGAATCGTGAGCAAGAGCTACTTCCGACCGTTCTTGGGC
Source organism: Ilumatobacteraceae bacterium (assembly GCA_043740085.1). Taxonomy (GTDB): domain Bacteria; phylum Actinomycetota; class Acidimicrobiia; order Acidimicrobiales; family Ilumatobacteraceae; genus UBA668. The sequence goes on along the minus strand of JAYUCY010000018.1, from coordinate 39,229 downwards.
AGTCGACCGTTCTTCTCCAGCTTGGCGACGTTGGCCGGCATGGCCAGCACCTCGCGGTACTGATCGACGGTCATCTGTGCACAGTGCTTCCACGTCCACCGATCGACGACGCGAGCGCGGCCAGCGAGGCCGACTCGTGAGCGCAGCTCGGCATCGTCGAGACCGCGGCGGATGGTGGCCGCCAGTGCTTCAACGTCGCCGGCCTTGCACTGCAGCACGGTGTCGCCATCGCGGCCGGTGACCTCGGGCAGCGCGCCACCGTCGGTAGCGACCAGGCAGATACCGGTGGCCATGGCCTCGATGGCCGGCAGGCTGAAACCCTCGTACAGGCTGGGTACCACGGCCAACTCGGCCTCGGCGTAGAGCTCGACGATGCGCTCGTCGGGCACACCCGATACGAAGTCGATGTGCGGGCGCAGCCCCAGCTTGTCGATCAGGTCATTGCTGGCGCCCTCGCGGGGCTTGCCGATGATGGTGAGGCGAATATCGTCGCGCTCGGTGCGCAGCTTGGCCATGGCTTCCAGCAGGTAGGACAAACCCTTCAGTGCAACGTCGGCCGATGCGGTGGTGATGAGGCGACCGGGCTGACGAGGCACGCCGGGGAGCGGAGTGAACAACTCGGGGTCGACACCCACCGGCACCAGCCGCATGCGGTCAAGGCTGACGTTCATGTCGCTGTGGATGTCCTTGATGCTGTTCTCACTGACCACCACAACCCGGGGCATACGGCTGGCCACGCGGCCCTGCATCTTCACGAAGTTGTACCAGCGGCCGATGCTCCAGCGCTTGCGACGACCCTTGGTGTGCGCCATCTCCAACGCGCGGTCGCGCGTGATGGGGTGATGCAGGGTGACAATGGTGGGCATCATCTTCTCGATGCCGAGAATGCCGTAGCCGAGGCATTGGTTGTCGTGCACCAGATCGAAGTCGCCGGTGCGCTTCTTCAACGCTTCGTACACGCGCACGCTGAACCCCAGTGGCTCGCCAAACGTGCCCTTCAGGTGCGTGAACACCTCTGCGGCATCGCCCTTGCTCTTGATCTCCCAGTAGCCGGGGAAGCGACCAGGGAAGTGGTCGTTCCATAGATCGAGGCTGGGCAGCTTGTGCAGCGTGACCCGCTCGTCGAGCACCGGGTACGGCTGGCCGCTGTAGACCTCAACGGTGTGGCCGAGATCGACCAGTGCCTTGGTGAGGTGACGGGTGTAGACGCCCTGGCCACCGACATGCGGCTTGCCGCGGTAGGTGAGATAGGCGATCTTCAGCGAAGCGTCGGGGTCGAGGCCCTGAGCCCCGGCCAGGGGTACTGCAGACATGGGTTACAAGGCTACCGGGGCAGGGTTACCCGCCGGTAGCTGTCACGCGAGTGCAACGCGGTGTGACGTATGTTGTCAAATCAATTCGTGCACTATCAAGTACGAACGGGAACGTACTGCCGTTGTTGGACCAGATGATGGAGCGGTCGCCGGTTTGGTGACGGTGAACGAGGCGGAGGCGCTGCTGGGACAACGACATTCCTTTCACCTACACGGTGGGCTTTGGGGATTTTGTCACGGGTGGCGGCTCCAGCGGATGCTCATGTGGCGCTGCAGCAGGTCGCCAGGCTCAAGGCGAGTCGCGCCGCCGATATTGAACGCATCGGGCGGACCGCTCTGCGGCTCGACGCATGTGATGTGTTCGGGCATGTCGTACGCCACCCAATGGTCGCAGTCGCTGTCGACGGTGACCGTCAGCCGCGGGTAGTGCAATCGAAGTGGTCCGCGCGGCTGGGTGAAGCAGTCGTCCCACGGTTTCGGCGGGGGCGTGACCAGTTCGGCCAGTGGCATGTAGTCGTCGTCGCGGGGGTACATGTTGGCGAACTCAAGGTCCACTGACTGTGGCTTGGTGAAGCATGGATGCCAGCCGATGACCGCCGGCATGGTGTGTGCGGTGGCATACACAGACAGCACGGCGGCGAGACCGTGCTCATCGAGTTGCAGGTGTTGAGTGGCACGACCGCCGAACGCCCACGGCAGATCGGTGGCCATGTCGCAATAGTCCAGCCCAGCGTCCAGCACTTCCCAGCGACTGACGAACCCGGTGCCATGAATGGCATGTGGTGCCATGTTGATAGGCAGCTGGTAGTCGCGCCCTTCGAAGCTGAATTGTCCGCGGCGCACCCGCCCGGCCCACGGCACCATTGGGTAGCAGCCCCAGGTGAACGGCATCTCAGCAGGGTTGTCGTTGAGGAGCGCTTCGCCATTCACCTGCAGTCGGCCAATACGACCGCCCTCGTCGGGATGCACCGTCATCCACGCATCGCCCGCCACCAGTTCGATCATCTCGCCATTCTTCCTCATGGCGACCGAAATCCGTACGCTGATGTGCCATGCGCGGAGTTGTCCAAAGAGTGCAATCGGCAAGTGTGACGGTCGTCGTGACTGATGACGACTCTGAGCTCGTTGGCGAAATTGGGCAAGGCTTGTGTGTACTCGTCGGAGTCACACACGAGGATGGGCCGGATCAGGCTCGCAAGCTGGCCGAGAAGATCTGGCATCTACGAGTGATGGACGACGCCGACGGAGTGATGAACCTCAGCGTCGCCGACACAAGCCGCGAAGTCCTGATCGTCAGCCAGTTCACCCTGTACGGCGACACCACTGCCGGGCGGCGCCCGAGCTGGATTGCGGCTGCGCGACCTGAGCACGCCGAGCCCCTGGTGCAGACGGTGGTCGATCATCTCCGCTCGCTCGGGGCAACGGTCGCTACCGGCCGCTTTCGAACCGAGATGCTCGTCTCAATCGTCAACGACGGCCCCGTCACGGTCATCATCGACGTGTAGTCGGACGATTCGTTCCACGATGTGGACCCGGTCCGGTAGGTGGAACAGCTCCTCCGTGATCGGCTAAAGTCTGCGAATGGCGCTTGCAGAACGACTCAGCAACCTCGGCACGGAGACCGCGTTTGCGGTGTCATCGGCGGCCGCCGACTGGGCGTCGAAGGGGAACCGGGTGTACCCGTTCCACCTCGGCGACATCAACCTGGCCACTCCCGCGAACATTGCGGTGGCGATGAATGCCGCAATTGCTGATGGGAAGACGGGCTACTGCGCCGCCGCCGGAATCGCGCCCCTCCGCGAGGCGCTGGCGCACGACGTCGGCGCCCGTCGTGGCCTCACCTACTCGGCAGCCAACGTTGTCGTGCAGCCCGGTGGTAAGCCGGTCATCGGCAAGTTCATCCAGACGGTGATGAACCCCGGTGACGGCGTGCTGTACCCCAACCCCGGATATCCGATCTACGAGAGCATGATCGAGTACTACGGCGGCCACAGCCTGGCTTACCGATACGTGCAGACCGACACCGGCTTCGCCATCGACCTCGACCATCTGCGCGGCCAGATCGCCGCCGCCAACGGTCGAGTCGCTGCGATCATCTACAACAATCTGCAGAACCCGCTCGGCTGCGAGAGCACGCCGGAAGAAATGCAGGCCATCGCCGACATCGCGATCGAACACGACCTCATCGTATTGGCCGACGAGGCCTACTTCGAGATGCGCTATTCGGGGGAGAGCACGTCGATCGCGTCGCTGCCCGGCATGTTCGAGCGCACCGTCATCCTCTATACGTTCTCCAAGAAGTTTGCGATGACTGGCTGGCGCCTCGGCGCAGCCGTTGGCCCCGTTGCGATTGCGGAGAGCATTGCGAAGTTGAACACCAACGATGAGAGCTGCACCACTCACTTCGTGCAGGCAGCCGGAGTCGAAGGGATCACCGGTTCGCAGGAAGGGCCGCTTGCGATCCTTGCCGAGCTGCAGCGCCGACGCGATGCCGCGTGGAGCGAACTGGCGCAGATCGACGGATTGGTCTGTCCGAAGCCCGAGTCAACGTTCTACCTCTTCCCGAAGGTCAGCGACCTGATGGCCCGCTTGGGCTACGACGAAGTTGGTGCATTTGCAACAGCTGCACTCCACAACACCGGGGTGTCGTTCTGCACTCGGAAGCACTTCGGCCGTCCGCAGCCAGGCGAGCAGGACCACTACGTCCGCTTCGCCTACTCAGGGTTGTCCGTCGACGACATTCACGAAGGCCTTGCCGGCCTGCGCGCCTGGGTGAACTCGTGAGCCTCCGCATCGCTGTCACCGGCCGCATCCCGGCCGCAGGTTTGGAAATGTTGGAGGAGGCCGGCGAGGTGATGGCATGGGACTCGCTCGACGTTCCCACCATCGAGCAGGTGCATGCGCTGGTCAGGGGCGCCGACGCGGCGCTGACGCTGCTGACCACGAAGGTCGACGACGCGTTCCTTGATGCCGCGGGTCCGCAGTTGAAGGTCGTCGCCAACGTTGCGGTCGGGTACAACAACATCGACGTGGCCGCGTGTGCTCGTCGTGACGTGGTCTGCACCAACACGCCGGGCGTGCTCACTGATGCCACCGCCGACATTGCGATGGCACTGATCCTGATGACCACCCGCCGTCTCGGCGAAGGCGAGCGGGTCATCCGCAGCCAGCAGCCGTGGCAGTGGGGAATGTTCTACATGCTGGGCTCTGGCATCCAAGGCAACCAGTTGGGCATCATCGGGATGGGCGACATTGGCCAGGCGCTGGCACGTCGCGCGAAGGCGTTCGGCATGAAGATTGCGTATAGCAACCGCCGCCCGGTTTCACCGCCGATCGAAGCAGAACTGGGTGCGCAATTGATGAGCATGGAGGAGCTGCTGAGCACCAGCGACGTGGTCAGCCTCAACTGCCCGTACAGCCCGGCGACGCACCACTTGATGAGCACGGCACAGTTCGAAGTGATGCGGCATAGCGCGTTCCTGGTCAACACGGCTCGCGGCCCGATCGTCGACGAAGCGGCATTGGTTGAGGCCTTGAAGTCGGGTCAGATCGCAGGCGCCGGTCTCGACGTCTTTGAGAACGAGCCGGTGGTGCACCCAGGCCTCCTGGAGTGCGAGAACGCGGTCGTGATTCCACACCTCGGCTCTGCCACGCAGGAGACCCGCGCGGCGATGGCCCGGTTGGCGGCGCACAACGCCGTCAACGTGTTGGCCGGTGTCGAGCCGCCTACTCCGATTCCGGTTCCGCAGGGCTGACATCCGGCTCGTGCTGTCCAGGGGCGCTGGCGGCACGCGGCTCACGTGCTCGCCACAGCGCCACGGCCAGCAGCACGCCCATCAGGGCGACCCACGGAAGGTCGCCGGTGTGTGAATACCAGGTGCGAATGCCGTGGAGTTCGATCGAGCGCGTGATCACCTTTTGCTCGCTGACCGATGTTCGGTCGAACACTTCGCCGCTCGGTGAGATGAACGCACTGAAACCGGTCGGCGAGACTTGGACGAGCCAGCGGTTCTGCTCAATCGCCCGCAGTCGCGACGCCGCAATCTGTTGGCTCTGCAGCACCGTCCAGGTGTAGCTACTGCCGTTGGTCGGGTTGATGATGAAGGAACCGCCGGCCTCGACACCCTCGTTGGCGCGACCGCCGAAGAACACCTCCCACGAGATCACCGTGGCCATGCGCGTGCCGTCGGGAAGTTCCAATACCGCTGGCCCGGTGCCCGCGACTGCGTCGCGCGGCACCAGGTCGGTGGGTGCCCCGAGGGCATGGAGCACGCCGCGCAATGGCATGTACTCTCCGAACGGCACGCGCCGAACCTTTTCGTAGCGGCTGTAAATCTCACCCTCGGTAGTGACGACGACCTGTGCGTTGAGAAACCTTTCGCCGTCGGCGGTGTCCTCGGTGATGCCCACGGCGAACGGGGCATCGATGCGCTTCGCCTCGGCCGCAACCAGTTCCAGTTCGCGGCTGCCCGCGAATGTTGCGACGTCGATCACATTCTCTGGCCAGACCACAAGGTCCACCGAGCCGGGTTCAATGCTGTTGGTGGCGGCAAGGTGACGTTGCAGCACGTCCTCCGCGGAGGTCTCGTTGGCGTGGGTGCCCTGCGGCCCGCCACCCTGTACGGCGGCGATGGTGATGCCCGACAACCTGTACTCGCCGTTCTTGCCGTCGGCCAGCATCGGCAGCACCAGCCAGACGATCATCGCCGCCAGGAAGGCCAGCACCCCATGCCATTCGCCATGGGCGGTGATGCCGCGCTGACGGGCCAGCGCAGGAACCACCGGCGACGGGCCAGCGAGCGCGAACCCCACTTGAAAAACGAACCAGGTCAGGAGCAACGCGCCGCCGACGCGCACAACATCGGCAAATGGGCCGGCAGCTTGGCCGATGGCCAGACTGGCCAGCGGCACGCCGCCGAACGGGAAACAGAACCTCAAGGCTTCGGCGAGCGTGTGGGCCGCTGGCCGGCCGATGATGCGCCACGGTCCGCGAGGTGCGACCCAGGCTGCGACCGCGTGAAAGCCGGCAAACATCGCTGCGGCGACGAGGTACCCGGGTGCCGTGAGGAACCACATCCAGACCATCCCCGGGAACAACCAAGCCGCACCGAACAACCAACCACGGGCCAGTCGCTGACGGCCAGTGGTGGCCTGCTGAACGGCGGTTTCGTAGACCGCGACCCCGACGAATGCCAGCGGCCAGAACCCCCAGGGAGGCAGCGCAGCGGCAACAAGCAGCCCGCCCAAGATCGCTTGCAGAGCAGGGCGTGAGGGGCGACGTAGGCGGCGAGACATCGTTGTCCGACGCTAGTGCCTTCCATCCGCCGCCACTGGACAACAGTGCGAGTTACGGGGTGGAGAGCTCGAGGTGGACCACGAAGCGTTCCCTGGTGGAACCCACAGGGTGGCAGGCAAACAATGTGGCGGTGAAGGCTGCCGTTTGATCGATGATTCGGATTGCATCGGGGGTGACGATCTCGGTGGACGTGACCTTGTAGACGAATCGTCCTTCGCTGGTGGAGAGAATGACGTCGTCACCGATGACCAGCCGATCGATATTGCGGAACGGCCGGTCGTGGCTGGTGCGGTGACCACCGATGACGACGTTGCCAACATGTCCTGGCAGCGCTGTGCCCGGCCAGTGGCCAGGGCCATGGTCAAGCACTGTCAGGCTGACGCCCTCCAGCAGGGGCTTCGTCACGCCCAGCGAGGGCATTTCGAGGGTGCCCAACTCGACGATGGGCTCCTTGGCACGCGGGGCCGGCGCAGCCACCGGCACCGGCAGCGCTTCGGACGTGGTGGTGGCCGCCATCGTGGTGGTGGTGGTGGCCGGCGCCTCGGTGGTGCTGGTGGTGGTCGACGGCGCTGACGTGGTGGTGGTCGAACTGAGCGCACGAGTGGTGGTGCTGGCGAGCAGCGTTGTGGTGGGGGCCGCCTGCTCGACAGCGTCGTTGCCACAGCCGATGAGGAACACGGTGATCAACAGAAGGGCGATGCTGCGGCGGCGCATGCCGATCATTGTGCCACCGGGTGCAGGAACGTATGCATCAGCGCGGCCGCTTGTTGACCCGAACGAATGCAGGCGGGGACGCCGATGCCGTGGTAGCTGGCACCAGCCAGCTCGAGACCCGCGGGCAGCATCTGCTGCGCGGCGGCGACATGTACCGCATGATGGGGGCGGTATTGCGGAAACGCCGCCGGCCAACGGCTGATTCGGACAGTCGGCCGTTCCAGTGTGAGCGGTTGCAGCGTGAAACCAAGATGCCGGCCGACCTCGTCGAGCGCGGCAGTGAGTAGCTGTTCGTCGGAGAGGTGTAGTACGGCGAGTCCGTCGCGACCCAAGGAGATTCGTAGCACGACGGACCCCGGAGTTGCCCAGTGAGCCCATTTCTGTGAACCGAACGACACCGCCGTCACCAAACGCTGCACGGGCTTGGGCACAAGGTACCCGCTCATGCCGGCGAGACGAGCGGGCCAATCGCGAGCATCCAGCGCGACCGTCACGATCGCTACATCGGCAGTGGGAATGGCGGCAAGCACGGCGGCCGCGTTGGGTGCCTCGCTGCTGAGCAGGCGCGTGGCCGTCGCAGCTGGAGCTGCGACAACAACGGCGTCGAACTGCTCGTCGTTCACCCGCCACCCGCTGCCGTCGCGTGCCAAGGTGTCGACCGAGATGTTGGTGCGCAGGTCTCCGCCGGCTGCTGCAACCGCGGCAGCCGTCGCGGCGGCGAGCGCGCCCATGCCATCGGTTGGCGCGCTGAAGACCGGGCCTGCTGTTGGAGACGGCTTGGGCATGCGGCGGCCAGTGATCAACACGCTGCGGCCCCGTGCGGCCAGGTCCGCGATTTGAGGCACCGCGGCCAAACTGAAGTGGTCGGTGTCGGCGGCGTAGATGCTGCCGATCAACGGGTCCACGAGGCGAAAGTGCACCTCGCTGCCGAAGCGAGCGCGCACGAACCGGCCGAGCGAATCCGGAGCGAGGGAGGTGCGACGACGAAATGGCTCGGTGGCGGCGCGTAGTTTGCCGGGCCACGACAACAGCCCCGAGCGAGCAAGTGCGACGATGTCGGTGGGCATACCGAGGAGGAGGCCCTCGGGGATGGTGTGGAGAGCGTCCCACCAGACGGCTGCGGAGCGAGCATCGGGGGAGACCAGCCGGTCGCCAAGACCGACTGATTGCGCCAGGTCAGTTGCCCACGGGATGCGGGCGAGAAACGCGTCGGCGCCTTCATCAATGGCTGGGTGTCCGGCGAACGGGGTGGTGCGCAGCTTGCCGCCGAAGCGGTCGTCGCGCTCGAAGACGACTACTTCGGGGACCCCGCCAGTTTCGTGAGGCCTGACCAGCGCGTGGGCAGCAGCAAGGCCGGCGATGCCGCCGCCGATCACCGCAACCCGCTGCTGGCCCGAGGTCACGACGACCCGATCTCGATGACTCGTTGGGCCAGCGCTGCCATTACTGCGGGGTTGTCGTTGACGCACGCGGTACGCGCGAACGCCATGCCGCGCTCGGCGGACCGGCGCGCTGCCTCGATGTCGAGGTCGTACAGCACCTCGAGGTGGTCGGCGACAAAACCGACTGCGCTGACGAGCACCCCGGTGGTGCCCTGCGCTGCCAACTCGTCGATGACCTGCAAGATGTCGGGGCCAAGCCATGGCTCGGGGGTCCGGCCGGCACTCTGCCAGGCGAGGGACCACCGATTCTCCAACAGGTTGACGCGGGCGGCGACGGCCTGGGCCGTGGCGAGTAGTTCGTCGGGGTAGCGGTCGCCGGCGGAGATGATGCGCTGCGGGAGCGAGTGGGCGGTGAACAAGACCTTGGTGTCCGCGGGCAACGTGGACAACTTGGCGCGCAGGTCGTGCGCCACGAACTCGATGAACGCCGGCTCCGTTGCCCAGCTCTCGATGCCGCGTACGACAATGCCATGTGGCTCTGCGGCAGTGTTGGCCCGGTCGAGGTACTGGCCGATCGAGAAGGCCGAGTAGTGGGGCGCCAGGACGAGCCCGACGATCTGTCGAAAACCCTCGGCCGCCAGCTGGTCGACAGCGGCTTCCACTTTTGGCTCGGCGTGCTTCAGACCGAGGACGACGTGGTAGCGACCGGGAGCCGCGTGGTCGAGGGCGAGTTGCAGCCCAGCGCGCTGAGCCTCTGTGCGAGCGGCAAGCGGACTGGTGCCACCGAGCGCTTCGTAGCGCGCCGTCAGGTCGGCAAGCTGCTCGGGGGTGGGCACACGACCTCGACGAATGTCGGTGTAGTACGGCTCGATTTCCTCACGAGTGCGCGGGGTGCCGTAGGCCATCAGCAGCACGGCGATTTTGTTTCCAGTATCCATCGCGCTCATCGTCGTGCGAGGTTCATCGCTGCGTCGCTTCGTGCACTCGATTGGCGACGACGGCGAGGACGTCGGGGTCGGTGTTGGGTTGCACGCCATGGCCAAGATTGAAGATGTGGCCAGGATGCTGTGTGCCGTCTGCCAATCGGTTGTCGGCCAGCACCGCCTCGGTGCCCTCAAGCGCAACCTCGGTACCTGCCAGCACCAGGGCGGGGTCGAGATTGCCCTGCACGATCAGTTGTGGTCCCATACGGACCCGGGCCGCGAGAATGGACGTGCGCCAATCCAGGCCGATGATCGTCGCTCCGGCGGCGAGCATGTGCTCCAACAGATGGTCGCAGCCGATGCCGAAGTGAATGCCGGGTGCACCGGGGTGGAGAGCCTTTAGCTGTCCAAATACGGAGCGCGAGTGGGGCAGCACGAACCGTTCGTAGTCGAGCGCGCTCAGTGCGCCGGCCCATGAATCGAACAGCTGAAATGCGCGTGCACCATTGGTCAGCTGGCTGCTGATGGACGCCACCGAATGCTGCACCAGTCGGCCCATCAGGGAATGCCAGAGCACCGGGTCGGTGTGCATCAGCTGCTTGGTGTGCTCGTAGGTGCGGCTCGGTCGACCCTCGACAAGGTAACTGGCCACGGTGAACGGAGCGCCGGCAAATGCGAGCAGGGGCACCTCCGCCGGCAGTGCGGCCACCATCTGGCGCACCGTCTCCAGCACGTAGGGAGTGTCGGCCTCCGGCTCGAATTCGCGCAGCCGCGTCAAGTCGGTGGCGCTGCGGAATGGGGTGTTGCATACGGGGCCGGTGCCGGGCGCCACGTCGATGCCGAACCCAACCGCATGGGCTGGAACGACGATATCGCTGTAGAGCACGGCGGCGTCGACGCCGTAGCGAGTGACTGGCTGCAACGTGAGCTCGGTGGCCAGCTCGGGCACCTTGATGGCGTCGAGGATGCTGCCCTCACCGCGCAGTGCGCGGTACTCGGGCAGGCTGCGGCCGGCTTGGCGCATGAACCACACCGGGGTGTGCGCCGCCGGGCGGCCACACGCCGCGTCAAGGAAAGGAGTAGACGCCATCGCCTGGGCACGTTACCGTCTTGCCCCGTGTTGCGCCCCGTGCATCAACCCTCGGTGCCCGGCGACCAGTTCGGCTATCAGCCCGCGCTCGACGGTCTGCGCGGGGTGGCGGTCACGCTCGTGCTGTTTTTTCACGGCGGGTTTACCTGGATGGCCGGTGGCTACGTCGGCGTGTCGGTGTTCTTCACCCTGTCCGGATTTCTCATCACGTCATTGCTGATTCTTGAGCACCAGCGCACCGGTTCTGTGTCGTGGTCCGGGTTTGTGGCGCGACGAGCGAAGCGGCTGCTGCCCGCCAGCTTGCTGTGTCTGGTGGCCATCTCGCTGTTGGCGTGGGCTGGCGAGTTCGCAACGGTGCCGCATCTTCGGCGCGATGTGATCGCCTCGGCGCTGCAGGTAGCGAACTGGAATGCGCTCAATGGTTCGGGCTCGTACGCGGATCTGCTCAGCCGTGCCGCCGGCGTCTCCAGCCCGGTAGACCACTATTGGTCGCTGGCGGTGGAGGAGCAGTTCTATTGGGTGTGGCCGTTTGCCTTTCTGCTGCTGCTTCGCGTGTCGAAGGGTCGGGGTCGATTGTTCGTCAACCTGGCGCTGCTGGCGGTCGCAAGTGTGGTGGCAGCTCGGCTGATTGCGGTGTATTGGGGCCCCGATGCCGCGTATTGGGCGACGCCAGCCCGTCTTGGCGAGATCCTGGTTGGCGCCGCACTCGCCGGCGGCTGCCTGTTGTGGCGCCAGCGGTCGCGCTGGCTTGGTGTCGTCGGCGTGGCGGGACTTGGCGTGGTCGTGTGGACGGCCGTGGAGTGGCCAACTCGTGGTGGGCCCGCGTACGGGGGCTGGTTTGGAGTGTTCAGCTGTGCGTCGGCAGCGCTGATCCTGGGGCTGCAGGCACCAGGCCCGCTGCGCACGATTTTCTCGCTCGGCCCGCTCGTCTGGTTGGGGCGAATCAGCTATGGCGTGTACGTGTTCCATTGGCCGGTGTTTGTGTTGGCAACCGGTAGGTCCCTGAACCTTCGCGGCTGGCCACTGTTCGTCGTTCGAATCACGATCACATTGGTTGTCGCGGTGGCGTCGTACTGGCTGGTCGAGCAGCCGGTGCGTCGCAGTCGTCGTCGCCCACGGTTGGCGATGTCGTTGGCAGTTCCGGTGTCGGCGATGGTTGTCGCACTGGCTCTGCTCGTGGTCCCAGCAGAGCCAGATCGCCGTCGGGTAGTCGCGGTACCGGCGGTCACCACCACGACCATGGTTGCTTCGGCGTCCTCGCCGATGCAGCCGGGCGTCTCGACCACGTCGACAAGCACCACCACCACGACACTGCCCGCGGGCCCGGTGAACGTGGTTCTGATTGGTGACTCAACGGCCGATGCCCTTGCCGACGGTCTCAACCTCTGGGCGACACAGGCGACCAATCGCACCGTTGGCTCGGTCGCGAAGTCGGGCTGCGGGTTGATCACGGGCACCGTCATGGCCGGCGACATCAATGACTTCTTCACCAAAGGCTGCAACTACGCGCTGGGTACGACCTTGCCCGAGCTCCTGGGAGCACAGCACCCAGACACTGCGCTGATCATGATCACCATCCCGGATGTGACGATGCGGCAGTGGTCTGGCGATGAGGGCATGTTGGCCTGGAACGACGAGCGGTATGCGCAACGGATGCTGACTGACTATCGGGCGATGGCGGCCACCCTGATCGCTGGCGGCGTTCGCCACATCGCGTGGGTGCTGCCCCCGCCGCCCGCCGAGTTTTGGCTGGGTTGGGAGTCCGACACCCATTACAGTGCCGACGCGTGGGTCGGTCTTTTGGCTGCCTTGGACACAATGGAACGTGAGAATCCGAAGGTCGTGAAGGTTGCCCGGCTTGATGAGTGGTTCGTGGACACCGGTGCCGATCTCGACCCGGCCATGCGCGACGACGGGCTGCACCTCACCCCGACCGGAGCGTTACGGGTGATGGACGAGTTCCTCGGTCCGATGCTGTTGCGCCTGTCCGTCGTGTAGCAGGATCGCGGAATGGCAACTGACGTCCACTCCCATTCCTCGCTCTTTTCGCTCGCCGGCAAGACCGCCGTAGTCACCGGTGGCAGCCGTGGCATTGGCGCCATGATTGCTCGCGGTCTGCTCGCTGCGGGGGCCAGTGTGGTGATCAGTTCGCGCAAGCAGAACGAGCTGGACGAAGCGCGGCTGGCGCTCTCCAAGTTCGGTGACGTGCACGCGATTCGTGCCGACGTGAGCACGCTGGAGGGTGTCGAGCATCTGGCGAGCGAGGTGGCCGCCCACTTCCCGACGCTGAACATTCTCGTCAACAACGCGGGCGCCACCTGGGGCATGCCGCTGGACGACTTCAGCGAACACGCATGGGACAAGGTGATGGACACCAACGTGAAGGGTGTGTTCTTCCTCACACAGCGACTGCTACCCAACCTGCGCGCTGGCGCCACCATGGACGACCCCGGTCGGGTCATCAACATCGGCTCGATCGATGGTTTGCATGTGAACCCGATGGACACCTACAGCTACGCAGCCAGCAAGGCGGGGGTGCACCATCTCACCCGCGCGCTGGCGAAGAAATTGGGGCCGCAGCACATCACGGTCAACGCAGTCGCTCCCGGCCCGTTCGAGAGCAAGATGATGGCCGCCACGCTGCAGGCGTTTGGCGACTCGATTGCGAAGTCGTCGCCGCTTGGTCGCATCGGCCGCCCCGACGACATGGCCGGCGTCACCGTGTTCCTCGCCAGCCGCGCCGGTTCGTACATCACCGGTTCGGTGATCGCGGTCGACGGGGGCATCGCTACCACCGCCTGACTCAGTGCTGCGGAGACGGTTGGGGCGCGACCTGCTGGCGATAGAGTTCTAGACCACGTTTCCGGCCCGTCCGGACGTGGCCACCACACACACCCATGTCGCAACATCACCCCGATCTCGCTACTGAGCAGGCGTTCATTGATCACGCCTATCACTGCCTAGAGCAGAGCAAGGTCGACGCGTGGAAGTTGCGGGGGCTACATGAGGGCACGTTGGGCGGCACCTTCCAGGCTCGCTATGAGCGCGACGTGTTCGACGAAGCTGTCTTCAACCGGCTGACCCAGCTCGACCTCGGCGATGCCGCCCTCGTCTTTGGCCGCATTGACCGCTCGGGGGAGCTGGAGGTCGATGATGGCGTGAACGGTGTCGAAAGCTTCCACATCGGCCGCCTGGCCGTGGCCGACGAGAACAGCGACCCAGTCGTGGTCGACTGGCGTGCACCGGTCGCCGAACCGTTCTACCGCGCAACGGGCCGCGACCCGTTGGGTCTGGTTCGTCGTCGCCACTTCCACGTGCACGGCCGTCAGCTGCTGGGCTTGGAAGACGAACTGTTTGGCGAGGGTCACCTGGGTATCGGCGCCGAGGACGACGAACTGGCTATTGCCGGCACACAAACCGCCGACCGGGCCGATGGCATTCGTGGCTACAGCACACTGCTGGCGGCGCTCGAGCGTGGCCGCACCGGTCAGCTGGGCGACATCGTGGCCACCATTCAAGGTGAGCAGGACGAGATCATTCGCAGCCCACAAACCGGCGTGCTGGTCGTGCAGGGTGGGCCTGGCACCGGCAAGACCGTGGTGGCACTGCACCGTGCCGCCTACCTGCTGTATACCTACCGCTTCCCGCTGGAAGACCAGGGTGTGTTGGTCATCGGCCCCAACCGCGTGTTCCTCCGCTACATCGAGCGGGTCCTGCCGTCCCTGGGCGAAGCGGGCGTCGAGCAGGTCGTCTTGGCCGATCTGGTGCACGATGTGCAGTGGGCCCGGTACGCCATCGACCCTCCCGACAACCACCTGGCCGCGCGCGTCAAAGGCGACCTGCGCATCAGCCTGGTCATCGACAAGGCAGTCACCGACCGCGAGCGTCCGCTGCGCGACGACCTGAAGGTGCCGTTCCGTACCGGCTACGTGCGTTTGCGTGCCGAGGAGTCGGCCCGCATCGTGCGCGCAGCGCAGCGTCGTTTCCGCAAGCACAACTCCGCCCGCCGCTGGTTGGAAGGCGAAGTATGGGCAGCGATGACCGCCGGCTGGCGCGACGAGGAAACCACCGTTGCACAAGTAAAGGAAGCCGTTCGCCACCTTCCCGAGGTGCGCGCCGCGCTCGAGCGGATGTGGCCGGTGCTCTCGCCGGCGCAGCTACTGCACGACCTCTACGGCAGTAAGGCGCTGCTCAAGTTGGCTGGCTCGAAGCATCTCACCGAGGCCGAGTACCTCTCGCTGTACCGCGAGCGCAAGGCCGATGTGGCCGATGTGCGCTTTACCGAACACGACGTCTCAATCCTCGATGAAGCACGTAGCTACCTGGGCGCCCGCCCGGCGAAGGGCACGCTCAAGCCCGACGAAGCCGACGAGATCCGCACCTACGGCCACATCGTGGTCGACGAAGTGCAGGACCTCACCCCCATGCAGCTCCGCATGGTCTCGCGGCGTTCGCTGAACGGCAGCATGACGGTGGTGGGCGACATTGCGCAGGCCACGGGCGCGTTGGCGCCCAACGACTGGGACGACATCCTCACGCACCTGCCCATCGCGCGTGGCTCTCGAGTCATTGGGCTCAGCGTCGGCTATCGCATTCCGGCGCAGATCATGGAGCTGGCCAACAGGGTGATGATGGCGGCGACGCCGTCGCTGCGTGCGCCCACGAGCGTTCGTGCCGGCGACGAGCACCCCGAGTTCTCGCACGTTGCTGCCAGCGAACTGCTGACCGCGGTGGTCGCGGCCACCAAGGATCTTGACGCCGACGTGGGCGAAGGCAACATTGCCGTCGTCGTGCCCGACGCGATGTTTGAGGCCGTGTCGAACGCACTGGCGGCTGCCGGCATCGAGCACGGTAAGGCCACTCGCTCCGGGTTGGAGATGGGCATCACCGTGGTGCCGGTCAGCGTTGTCAAGGGCCTCGAGCTGGACGGTGTGGTGGTGGTGGAACCGGCCGACATTGTTGCCGGCGAGCAGCAGGGCCTGCGGGCGCTGTATGTCGCGCTCACCCGCAGCACCAAGCGACTATCGATCGTGCACTCCAAGCCGCTGCCCGCGGCAATGCTCTAGTCCGCGGCGACACCGTCAGCCGAGGTAGGCCTCTACGAGGCTGGTCAGGTTTTTGAACGCGCGGTCGGCGTCGGCCGGGCGGTTGCGGTCTGCCGCAGCTCTACTACGGCGCACCACGAACTCGAAGTCCTCCACCAACTCGGGGCGGTTGGCTTCAATCTCGGGTCGCACAGCGGCCCACAGTTGTTCGATTCGTGTGGCAGCCGTGCCATCGCCCTCGGCGTTCATGACCTTCAGCGGCAGGCCTTGCACTTCGGCCAACATCAGCGGCAACAGCTCGGCGGCGGTGCCCGATGGCAGCGTGGTGGTGGTGGCGTCGGCGGGCGGCACAGTCTCAGCGGACGAGTCGTAGGTGGTGGGGCTGCACGCGGTAACGACCACCAGGGCGCAGGCGGCAACGAGAAGTGGTGTTCGCATGGTGCGGCAGCTCAGACGGCGACGAGGATGCGGCTACTGGCGAATGAGCCAACGCCGACTGCATGACCGTCGATCAAGATGGTGACGGTGCCGTCGGGGGCGGTGCCGGTGAGCACGCCAGTGTGGCCCGGCAGGATGCTGGCCCCTTCGAGAAAGTCGAGCACTCCCGGGGCGAATTCCAGCTCTTCCGGGATACGCACGACGGTGAAGGAATTGCCGACTGGAATGTCCGACAGCGGCACCATTGTGGGTGCGTTGTACAGCGACCCGGGAATGGGGTTGCCGTGCGGGCAGGTAGTCGGGTTGCCCAGCACACGGTCCATCGCGTCCTCGACGGCGGAGCTCATGATGTGTTCCCACTTGCCCGCTTCATGGTGGGCGTCGGCCCAAGAGAGACCCAACATGTCGGTGAGGAAGCGCTCGGCCAGACGATGCCGGCGCACCACGCGTTGCGCAAGTATCTGGCCCGCGGTCGTGAGTCGAATAGCCCCGTCGGTGGTGATGAGGCCCTCGGTTTCCAATCGGCGAATCATCTCGCTGACAGCCGGACGACTGACCTGCAAACGCTCAGCCATACGGGCTTGGATGACGGCAACGTCGTCCTCATCAAGCTCGAAAATGCACTCGCAGTATTCCTCGAAGGCAGGATGGTGCTCTCCGATGGCAGGCATGTCGTCAGGCTAGCGGGATGGGCGCTACCTGTCCTGCCGTGCGCCGTGTTGGATCGCGCACTTACCGCCGCTTGAGCCAGGCTTCGCCATAGCGCAGGCGTCGTTCCAGCTCGCTGTTGGTGGCACTGCCCACCGACATGATGCCGACCAGGCGGTTCAGCTCGACCTGGACCTTCGCATGGCCGAAACCGGTGTTGTCGACCAGCCGTTTGGCCAGGTCCATGTTCTGTATGCGCAGCTCTTCCTTGCGCTCGGCGATGCCCTTGGCCCCAGCCAGCGGGAAGCCGGCGTCGGTCGGAATCTCCGGCAACTCGATGGCGTCGTCGGCCAGGCTGGCGTCGTCGGGCTCGGGAATCTCGGGTTCGTCGTCGAACATGGTCAGCCCGGCCTCGGTGAAGGCGTGCACGCTCATGCCCGTCGCGGTGGACGACAGCACGCTGAACAGCGAGAGCTGCTCGGGCATCATGTCCAGCTCCTGCGTGGCCTCTCTGTCCAGGTCGGCCTGCGTGAACTCGTCGTCGTTGCTGGGGGGTGGCTTGAGCACGTGTCGGCGCGCTTCGGCGATCTGGAAGGCGTGCTGTCGCAGGCGTGGGTCGTCGGGAAGGTAGACGTATGCCTTCTGGCTGGTGAGCCCGCGGGTCCAGCGCACGAATCGGCCGACGGCCTGGCGGAAGAACAGCTCGGTCACCACCGTGCTGGCGTACACGCCAACGCGCAGGCGTGGAATGTCGACGCCCTCGCTGACCATTCGCACAGCGACCAACCATGGGCGGGTGCTGGTGGCGAATGCGGAGATCTTGCCGCTGGCGTCGGGGTCGTCGCTGACAACGACCTCGGCTTCCACCTGGAAGCGCGTGCGGATGAAGCGCACGATGTCGCGTGCGTGCTCTTGGTCCATACAGATCGCGAGCGCGCCGGCGTCGGGTTGCGTGCGGCGAATCTCCATCAGCCGCGCGTTGGCCTGACCCATGACGACAGCAAGCCAGTCGCCTTCAAGGCTGAGCGCCGCGCGCAGGCGATGCGACGAACCGGTGCGGTCCAGTTCGTCGTGGAAGTTTGCGCTGACGATGCTGCCGTCGGGTGCACTCCACTCCATCAACCCGTCGAAGCGCGGGAAGTAGACGGGCCGCACGACGCCGCCATCACGAAGCGCATCGGCGTAGCCATAGGTGAAGTCGGGCTGGGCCTCGCCGCCGACACCGGTCTCCTCGTAGCGGACGAACGGGATACTGGCGGTGTCGCTGCGGAAGGGGGTACCGCTGAGGCTGAGGCGACGGTTGGCCAGCTCGAACGCGGTGCGCACACCGTCGCCCCACGCCCTTTCATCGCCGGCGTGGTGCACTTCATCGAGGATCACAAACGCATCGTTGGAGAGGCCGCGCAGCTTCTTCGCCGTGTCGGCCGTGCTGACCTGCTGGTAGGTGGTGACGATGCCGTGCACGTCCCTCGCCACACCGTCGGCCGGTGACCACGTGTGGTCGAGATGCAAACCCATGCGGTGCGCCGCCTGCACCCACTGCGTCTTCAAGTGGGTCGTGGGGGCCACGACGACGATGCGCCGCCGTTCCTGCGCCAACGCCCAACGAGCGCAGGCGAGGGCGAACGTGGTCTTGCCGGCGCCCGGCGTGGCGACGGCCAGAAAGTCAGAGCGCTCGCTGGCGGCGAACTTTTCGAACGCGGCACGCTGCCACGGACGGAGTTGGACACGGTCGTTCATGAGGACTCATGAGTCTGGCGGCGCACAAGCGCACACACGACCACTTCGTCAACGAGTAGTCGTGACGTGCGTCGTCAGGGGTGTCGTCGCCGTCGTGAAAGTGCTGCTCGTCGACGAGAAGTGCCAGTTCACGATGTCCCGCAGCCACCGACACGCAAGCTGCGAGTGCCACGGCAGCAGTGCGAGTGCCACGTCACCGATGCGAGTGACACGAGACCATTCGAGTGCTCACTCGCACCCCGGTATGCGAGTACCCACTCGCATGGCCGCTGGTACTCGGACTGCCTGCGTGGCACTCGCACGGGTTGGGCGGGGGCATGCAGCCTCGTCACACCGCTGGCGTAGCCTTCACCCATGGCTGATCACTCGGTGCTGGAGGGCTTTTCGCCTGCGGTGCGCGAGTGGTTCGCGGCTTCGTTTCCCTCGCCCACGCCGCCTCAGATTCAAGGGTGGCCGGCCATTCGCAGCGGACAGCACACGCTGGTGTGTGCGCCCACCGGCAGCGGTAAGACGCTGACCGCATTCCTGTCCAGCCTCGACACGCTCGTCACTCCGTCGGCGACCCCGGTCGACCCCAAGGCACGCACACAGGTGTTGTACATCTCCCCACTGCGAGCGCTGGCATTCGACGTGGAGAAGAACCTGCGCTCACCGCTGATGGGCATCCGGCTGGCCGCCGAACGGCTGGGCGTGCCGTTCGTGGAGCCGACGGTAGCGATGCGCACGGGGGACACGTCGGCCAAGGATCGTCAGGCGCTGTTGCGACGCCCTGTCGATCTGCTCATCACCACTCCCGAGAGCCTCTACCTGATGCTGACCAGTGAGGTCCGCAGCACGCTCGTCAACGTCCACACCATCATCATCGACGAGATCCATGCCATGGCCACGACGAAGCGTGGGGCCCACCTGATGCTCAGCCTCGAGCGGTTGGAGGCCATCACCACGCGACCACCGCAACGCATCGGCCTCAGTGCCACGCAGCGCCCGTTGGAGGAAATTGCGCACTTCCTGGGCGGTCAGGCGGCGGATCGCAGTCGCCGACAGGTGGCCATCATCGACGCGGGCATTCGCAAGCCATTGGAAGTCGACGTGGTGGTGCCAGTGGAGGACATGGGTGCGCTCGGCCAGGTGGTCGACCCCATCGCCAGTGGTCCCGCCGATCGGGCCATGCAGGGTCAGCGCAGCAGTATCTGGCCCAGCATCTACCCGCGCATCCTGCAACAGGTCTTGGCGCACCGCAGCACCATCATCTTCTGCAACGGCCGCCGTCTCACCGAGCGCCTCGCCGCGCGTCTCAACGAGCTGGCCGAGCAGGAGGGAATCGAGGGCGAGCTGGTCAAGGCGCATCACGGTTCGCTGGCTCGCGAGCAGCGGGTGATGATCGAGGACCAGCTCAAGCGCGGTGAGCTGCGCGCCATCGTCGCCACCAGCAGCCTCGAGCTGGGTATCGACATGGGTGCGGTCGATCTCGTGATTCAGGTCGAGTCGCCCGGCGCCGTGTCGCGTGGGCTGCAGCGCATCGGTCGTGCGGGCCATAGCGTTGGCGAGCCCAGCAAGGGCACGCTGTACCCAAAGCATCGAGGCGACCTGCTGGAAGCGGCGGTGGTGGTCCGCCGTATGCGCGAGGGGCTCATCGAATCGAGTCGCTTTCTGCGCAACCCGCTTGATGTGCTGGCGCAACAGATCGTGGCGCACGTGGCAATGCACCCGGACATCTCGGTCGAATCGTTGGCCACCATGGTTCGCGGCTGTGCGTGCTTCGCCGAGCTCAGCGACGACCTGCTGGCCAACGTGCTCGACCTGCTGTCGGGCCGCTACCCCAGCGAGGAGTTCAACGAGCTGCGCCCGCGCCTGGTGTGGGACCGCGTGGCGGGTTCCCTACGTGCCCGCGATGGCAGTAAGCGGCTGGCCATCATGAGCGGCGGCACCATCCCTGATCGTGGGCTGTTCGGGGTGTTCTTGCCCGACGGCACCCGCGTTGGTGAGCTGGACGAGGAGATGGTCTACGAGAGCCGGCCCGGCGAGACGTTCCTGCTGGGCGCCAGCACATGGCGCATCGAAGACATCACCTTCGAGCGTGTCATCGTCACACCGGCTCCCGGGCAGCCAGGCAAGATGCCGTTCTGGCATGGCGACCGGCCTGGTCGCCCATTGGAACTGGGGAGAGCGTTGGGTGCGTTCCAGCGCGAGACGCGGGCGTTGGCAACCAGCAGCGCTACCGCCGAGACGGCGTTGCCGCAGCTGATGGCCGACTATTCGCTGGATGCGTTGGCGGCCCACAACGTGCTGTTGTATCTCGACGAGCAAGCACAGGCCACCGGCGTCGTCCCCGACGACCGCACCATTGTGGTCGAGCGTTTCCGTGACGAGATCGGCGACTGGCGAGTCTGTATTCTCAGCGCGTTCGGTGTGCCTGTGCACGCGCCGTGGGCGATGGCCATCGAACGTCGATTGATGGAGCGCTACGGCATTCCGGTGGAGACGATGTACACCGACGATGGCATCGTGCTGCGCCTCCCCGAGGCCGCCGACCAGCTGCTGTTGGAAGATCTGATCATCGACCCGGACGACATTGATGAGTTGGTGATGGCGTCGTTGCCGCAGACGTCGCTGTTCTCGGCTCGCTTCCGCGAGTGTTCCGCGCGGGCGTTGCTGCTGCCACGCCGCCGCCCCGGCCAGCGCACTCCGCTGTGGCAGCAACGTCAGCGTGCTGCCGATCTGCTGGCGGTGGCTTCCAAGTATCCGACGTTTCCGATCCTGCTCGAGACGTCGCGCGAGTGTCTGCAAGACGTGTTCGATCTGCCGGCGCTGCGCGAGGTGCTGGGTCAGTTGCGCAGTCGAGCCATCCGAGTAGTCAGCGTCGACACGGCGAGGGCATCGCCGTTCGCGCAAAGCCTGCTGTTCAACTGGATCGCCGCTTTCATGTACGAGGGCGACAGTCCGCTGGCCGAGCGTCGGGCGGCGGCGCTGTCGTTGGATCGCGACCTGCTGCGCGATCTCCTGGGTGCCGAGGAGCTGCGCGAGCTACTCGACCCCGGCGCTCTGGCCGACATCGAGCTGGAGCTGCAGCTACTGGCCGACGGTCGTCGGGCGCGTAGTGCCGACGAACTGCACGATGTGTTGCGCAAGGTCGGCGATCTGTCCGCGGCGGAGATCGACCTGCGCTGCGAAGGGCAGGACAGTGAGGCTTGGCTGGCGTCGTTGCTGCACGACCGGCGGGCAATCACGGTGTCGGTGGCGCAGGTCGACCGATTCATCGCGGCCGAGGACGCTGCCCGTTACCGCGACGCGTTGGGGTGCAACGTGCCGCTGGGTCTGCCGCGTGCGTTCACCGAGCCGGTGCCGCACCCGCTGGAAGCTTTGGTTGGCAGATACGCGCGCACCAATGGGCCGTTCCCGGTGGACGACCTGGCCGCCCGCTTCGGCATTTCGGTCGTCAGGGCCATGGGTGCGCTCACCGCGTTGGAGGCCGAGGGCCGTGTCGTGCGCGGCGAGTTCCGGCCCAATGGTAGCGGTCGCGAGTTCAGCGATGTCGATGTGCTGCGGCAGCTACGTCGTCGTTCGCTGGCGGCATTGCGGCGCGAGGTCGAGCCGGTCGAGCAGGACGCGTACGCGCGGTTCCTGTTGGGCTGGCACAGCATTCCCGGTGATCGCCGCGGGCTCGACGGGCTGGTGGAAGCGCTGGGTCAATTGCAGGGCGCGGCCCTGGTGGCCAGCTCGTTGGAAAGCGAAGTGCTGCCGGCGCGGCTGCGTTCGTATCGGGCCGCGGATCTCGACGAGCTGTGCACGGCGGGCGAGTTGGTGTGGGTGGGGGCAGGTGCGTTGGGTGGCAACGACGGTCGCATTCGCCTGTGCTTCGCCGACCAACTGCCCGTGTTAGTACAGAGCTGGGAGACCATCGAACCGCCGTCGGGGCCGCTGCATGAGTTGTTGCGTGCGTATCTCGCCGATCATGGGGCCAGTTTCTGGGGTGGTCTGCGTGCCGCCGCGGCCGGTGTCACCGACACGGAGCTGCTGGCGGCGTTGTGGGACCTGGTGTGGGCGGGGGAGGTCACCAACGACTCGTTGGCGCCGTTGCGTTCGCTGCTCAACGCCAAGGGGTCGAAGGGCGGCCGGCCTGCTGGGCCGGTGCGCGGTCGGCCACGGCCTGGCCGCCTGACCCGAATCGGTCCGCCGCTGGGGGCCGGTCGGTGGAGTGTGGTCGCGCCGTTGCTGCTGCCCGTGCCGTCGTCGACGGAGGCTGCGCATACCAGTGCGTTGCAACTGCTCGATCGTTACGGGGTGGTCACTCGCGAGGCGGTGCTGGCCGAGGGTGTTCGCGGTGGCTACGCCAGCGTCTATGGCGTACTGAAGGTGCTGGAGGAGCGCGGTCAGACCCGTCGTGGCTACTTCGTCACCGGGCTCGGTGCCGCGCAGTTCAGCCTGCCGGGGGCAGTGGATCGTTTGCGCAGTCTGCGCGACGTACCCGACCTCGAGCTGCATCCGGCCGGTGCGCCGCCGCCGGTGGTGCTGGCCGCCACCGACCCGGCCCAGCCGTATGGGGCGTCTCTGGCTTGGCCACAGTCGCCTGGTCGCCCCGCGCGTTCCGCCGGCGCGCTGGTGGTGTCTCGTTCGGGTGTGCCGTTGGTGTGGTTCGATCGTCGGTCGCATCACATCGTCACCTTTGTTGCCGCCGCCGCCGATCTCGGCTGGGCTGACGCCCTGGCCAGCCTGGTCAAGGACGGTCGTTCTCGCAGCGTGGAAGTCCGCAAAGTCAATGGCGAGCCCATCACCCCCGCCATGCCCGTCGCCGTCGCGCTGCAATCGGCCGGCTTCACCGAGGGCTACAAAGGCTGGTCAGTCCGCGCTTAGTGCTGTCAGCAGCATCGGCGCTGCGGCGCCCAGGAGGGTGTATGACCGCCGGAGCTGGTGTCGGGGAGTGTGCTACCTGGCGGCGGCGATGAAGGCGTGCATCGCCTCGGTTGAGCCGCGCCGGAACTTGGCTTGCGTGCGTCGGCCGATGGGTAGACCGCACCAGGTGAACCAGCGGCCCGGTCGCGACATCGCGAAGAGCTGGTAGGTCACCTCGTCGGTCGCCGGGTCGTGAGTGACCAGGAAGCGTTCCTCGCCGCGTTCGGCGTGGCCGCGCACAGTGCCGTACACGAATCCGAACCGATGTTGCCCTTCGTGGGTGTCCTCGATGGTCTCCAGGATTTGGCAGCAGTAGCTCCACCAGAGCCCGGCCGCGTGAGCGCTGTACCCCGCCGTCGCCCCGACCGTGATGGTGGCCAAAGGATGTGCGGGCACTGTCCAGGGCATGCGGAACTGCGTCCATTGCCGCAGTGCTTCCTTGGCCAGCTCGAAGTCGGGGGCGCCGTAGCCGACTACTTCGCAGTGTCGGTCGACGAACCAACCGCGTTCGCTGTCGATTCGCTCCAACAGTCCCGCCGTATACGAGAGCGGCGCATCGTGGTCGCGCGCGACGAGTGCAGCGAGTGCGGATTCGTCAGGCCGGTGCAGTGTCAGCATGGTCGACCCTGCTCACCCGTTGCGGTGGACAGCGCGAAGGCCGGCCCAGGCCATGTCGGCGACTTGCTGGCCGAGGACCTCGGGGTCGAAGGTGTCGCCACGCTCGACGAGGTAGCGGCTGACACCTTCGGCGAGGCCGACCAGGCCCTGCGCGAGGGTGCGCTGATGCTCGGGCTCGATGTCGGCGGCGATCAGCGGGGCGATGGCCTTCGCGGTTTCGGCCGTGATGCGGCGAATGGTGGTGGTGCTTTGCTCATCGCGGTTGGCGCGGGAGCCGAACAGCAGCAGGAACGCGTCGTGGTCGTCGGCGACCCAGCGGAAGTAGGCGCGAAAGCCCATCTCCGTCTGCTCCTTGCCATTGGCAGCGCTGACGACGGCCTTGCTGACGGCGGTACGCAGCCGGTTGCCGGCTTCCTCGAGCAGCGCCAGGTACAGGTCCTGCTTGCTGTCGAAGTGCTGATACAGCACGGGCTTGGTGACGCCAGCGGCATCGGCCACGTCGTTCATCGAAGTGGAATGGAATCCGTTGCGGGCAAAAACCTGCACCGAGACGTCAAGGATTTGCTCTCGACGGGCCGAGGCGGGCAGGCGCATGCTCATAGTAGTTACTAGAGGGTAACAAGCTTTTTGAGTGCCCGAAACCCTGCTCAGAGACCGCGTTCGCGGTCGTCGCGTTCGGCGGCCTTGACTGCGTAGCCCAACACGATGGCGGGTGCCAGCAAGACGGAACCGATGATCAGCGAGCCGATGACGACAGCCGAGACAGTGGCATTGAAGCTGATGGCGAACCCGATGATGAACGTCGCGATGGCCAGCGCGTAGAACAGGTAGCCCACGCGATTGGCCAGCAACGTGTACTTGGCAATCTTCTGCCGACGCCTTCGTACGGGGTCCACGGGCTTGGGAAACGCGGATTTGGACATATCGGACATGGTGCTCACAAGCCTGGGGGAAGCAATCGGTTGACGTTCTCGAAGAAGAAGTAGAGCACGACCGCGAACGGGATGAAACCGACGATGAAGCTGACATACAGGCGCTTACTGGCCTTGCCCACGTAGAACGAGCCGATGCCGACGGCCAGCAGTAACAGGCCCCACGCGAGTGCATGCGGAATGCCCGCCGAGTCATCGAACCAGCCGCCGCTCAGCCCATCCTCGGTGATCGTGTTGTTGACGGCGACATCGCCGACGGTTGTTGTCGTTGACTCGGCCGGGTCGACAATTGAGGTCACCGAGGTCTCCGTGGTCTGGCCTGCGGCGCCGGTAGTGGTTGGCAGGGTCGTCGCAGGGTCTTCCGGCGGCAGCGTCAGCTCAGGCTCGGGTGGCAGGGCATTGGCAGGCGGCGCCATGACCTGGCCGCTCTGTTCGGGAGCCAGCACAGCCTGCACGATCATTCGCTGCTTCGACGTGTACTCAGGGTGGCAGGTTGCCAGTGTCAGCGTGGCCACGGTGAAATCGACCGTGGGAATCACGGCCGCGTATTCGCTCGGGCTGACGATGACGGTGCCCGTGACGGAGTACGTGAACGTACCCGACCCGTTGGCCATGATGACCGTGATCAAGTCGCCCGGTGCGAGTTCGTTGAGGTCACCGAAGGGTGCACCGTGGGTGGTGCGGTGGCCGGCGATGGCGGCGTTACCCAGTTGACCTGGCATTGGTGTCTCACGGAAGTGCCCCGGGCCCTTCGCGAGGTCGTCCTTGCCGACCCCTTGCACGACGTACCAGTCGAGGTCGATCTTAGGGATCAGTAACTTGGCGATGACCTCGCCGTTGGCAATCGGAGGTCCGTCAGGTGCCACCGGCACGGTGCTGGTGGAGGCAGCCGTGGGCCCGGGCGGCTGCGGCTGCGAATCGGCAGTGACCGTTGTGGTGGTTGTCGTGGTCGTCACGGTGGTTGTCGACTGCATCTTGGCTTCGAACTGCGACTCCAGGCTGTTCTGCGCACGCGCTGTTTGAATGCCGGTGCCCCAGAGCTGATAGCCAACGAACGCGAACATCAGCAGTCCAAGCGTGATCAGTGTCTTGCCGATACCCCCGACCACCCAGCGCCAATCACGTGGCTGCTGGGGTCGCTCGAAGTACGGCACTCTCCGTGGTCGTTTCCGTCGCGACGGGGGCGCGGCGCCGTTCGGAATGGAATCGTCAGCGCCGCTCGTCACGGGCGATGACGCTATCTCGCAGGGCAGGGCTACGGCGGTCAGCAGCCGCTACTACCAGCCGAGCGCGCATGGCGCACCCTTGAATGGCCCGACCACTGTGGACGTGATCCAGCCGCCACAGAAGTTGATTCGCACGCGCCCGTTGAACGGCACCACCTCCGGCGGGCGCGGATGGTCCCACACGCTCTCCTGCCCAGGGCACGGTTCGACTCGCTGTGGTCGCCTACTCAAGTCTTTCGCACGCGGCACGGCACGGCACCGGAACGTCGAGCGCCGAAGATCGAGAGTGGAGCGTTAGCGTTTGCGCCGTCATGGACTCTGTCGTTCAGCGTGTGGTTCAGCCGGTTGTTGAGCCGGTCGTCGCCCTCGTCGACGTGGTGGCGGTGCTGGGCAGTTTTCCGGCCCTGGCGGGCGCCTCGCTGACGGTGAACCGTGGTGAGATCCTGTTGCTGCGCGGGCCCAACGGCGCCGGCAAGACGTCGCTGCTGCGGCTGTGCGCTGGCCTCCTTCCGGTCGAACGCGGAACCGCCACCGTGTTGGGCTGCGATCTTGTCGCTGACCGAACGGCGGTGCGGAATCGGGTCGGTCTCCTCGGTCATTCAAATGGTTTGTACGCCGACCTGACGGTTGCCGACAACGTTCGCTTCTGGGGTGCGACTGTGGGCGCCTCGCAGCACGAAATTGATGTGTCGCTCACGCGAATGGGCCTCTCCGATCGGCTGGCCGACGTGCAGGTCGCCAAGCTCAGCGCTGGCCAGCGTCGGCGCACCGCCCTGGCCTGCCTGGTCGCTCGGCGAGCGGAGCTGTGGTTGCTGGACGAACCGCATGCGGGGCTGGATGCCACCGGTCGCGACGACCTCGACGTGACGTTGCGTGGAGCGGCCGCCGCGGGCGCAACGGTGATCGTTGCCAGCCACGAGTTGGAGCGTGCGGGCGCCCTCGCCACGCGTGTGGTGGAAGTGGTCGGCGGCCAGGTTCGCCAGGTGGCCGAATGAACACATGGCGGATCGCCCGCTTGGTCGCAAGCAAGGATCTGCGGGTTGAGTGGCGCAGCCGCGTCGTCATCAACCAGGTGCTGCCATTCGCGGCGCTGGTGATGGTGATGTTCGCGTTCGCGCTCGACAACGACACTGTGCTCACTCGCGTGGCGCCCGGTCTGGTGTGGCTAGCGACGATGTTCAGCCTGCTCCTGATCGTGCAGCGTGCTTTCGCGGTGGAGACGGCGGATGGCGCGCTCGACGCGTTGCGGGTGGCCGGTGTGCGCCCCGGCGGCATCTTCCTTGGCAAGGCAATGGCGCTTGCCGCGCAACTGGCCGTGTTGGAGTTGTTCCTGCTGGCCGCGGCCGTGGTGCTCTACAGGACCGAGATCGTTGCCGACGGCATCGTGTTGTTGGTCACCACGTACCTGGCCGCGACCACCGGGCTGGCATTCGTCGGTACGCTCTACGGCGGTCTCGCTGCCGGGGCCAAAGGGCGCGAAACATTGCTTCCGCTCCTGATGCTCCCGGTGGTGGCACCCGTTCTCATCGGTGCAACACGGGCGACCGAAGCAGCACTCGGTACCGAGAATGCGACGCCAAGTGACGGATGGCCGTGGATTGGCCTGCTGGCGCTGTTCGCCGTAGTTTTCGGTGTCGGTGGCACGCTTGCCTTCGGCTCGCTCATCGACGAATGACCGGATTCATGACCTCAACGACTTCCCCCGCCCCTCGCGATACTGCGCCGACATCGACCACCTTCAGCCGCGCGCTCGGTAGTGCCGCGCTCGTCGGCATTGGTTGGCTGGTCGTGTTCGGCCTGTTCCTCTCGCCCAACGATCGGGTGCAGAAGGCGGGTGTGCGCATCCTCTACATCCACGTGCCGTCCGCGTGGCTGGCCTACCTGGCGTTCGGTGTCACCGGGCTCAGCAGTGTGGCCTTCCTCTGGAAGCGCACGCGCAACCTGACGTGGGACCGCATCGCAGGTGCCAGCGCCGAGGTGGGCGTGCTGTTCATGGGTATCACGCTGGTCAGCGGCAGCCTGTGGGGCCGCATCTCATGGGGTACGTACTGGACGTGGGACGCACGCCTCACCACCACGGCGTTCTTGTTCGTCACCTACATCGGCTACCTCGCCGTGCGCGACCTTGGTGGCACCCACCAACAGCGGGCGAAGCGCAGCGCCGTGCTGGCAACCTTGGCGATGCTGGAGGTGCCGCTGGTGCACTTCAGCGTCACCTGGTGGCGGCCGCTCCATCAGAACGAGACGGTGGAGAGCGGCAAGCTCAGTGGACTCATGCTGTTCACCCTGTTCGTCGGCCTCATTGCGTTCACCCTGCTGTACGTCTGGCTGGTGCTCCACCGCCAGCGGGTACTGACCTTGCTGGACCAGGTGGATGATCACGGCCTGGACGTGGCCATCGCCGAACGCCGCAACGACGCCGTCACCGCCCAGGAGGTCCCGTCATGATCGGCATGCTGTATGCCCCCTACGTGCTGGGCAGCTATGCCGTCACCTTCGCCGGTATCGGGTTGTACACGTGGCGGATGCTGGCCCAGGCGCGCAAGGCTGCGCGCCAGTTGCCACCCCAGGACCGACCATGGACCTGAACGAAGCGGACCTGAGCCCTCGCGCGGTCGTGCCGACGGCTGCTCGCGGCAAGAAGAAGCCGTGGTTCGCCTATGGCGTGCTGGCACTCGTGTTGGTCGCCGGCGGCGTTGTCGTCGCCAAGTTCCTCACCAACTCACTGGACTACTACTGCAATGTCGATGAGGTCGGCGTCAAGGACGGTTGCGACCTGGATCGCAACATCCGCATCCAAGGCGTGGTGCAGAAGGGCTCGGTGGACACCGAAGGCTCAGTCACCAACTTCGTCGTGACCTTCAACGGAGCCTCCATGCCGGTGGCTTTGAGCAGCCAGCCGACGGGGCTCTTTCAGGAGTGCATTCCGGTCGTGGTCACCGGCCGGGCCACCGAAACGGCTGATGGCGCCCGCCTCTTCGAGGGCGACGAGGTGCTCGTCAAGCACGACGAGAACTACGACAAGGAAAACGCAGATCGCATCGGCAAGTCCAATGCCGAAGCGGATGCTTGCGCGGCGAAGTCGTGACGCAGTCATGACGGCAATGGCGATGCTGGCTGAGGGTGTCAATGGTCTGCTCGGCCACTCGGCGCTGATCATCGGGTTTGCAGCCTGCGTGTTCGGCGCCCTCGGGCTGATCACCGCCACGGTGCTGAAGAACCCACGGTTGGCTCGCGCTGTCAACGCGTACGTGTGGGTTGCGCTCGCCGGTGGCGTGGCTGCGATCGTGGTGATGATCAAGGCGATGGTCACTCGCGACTGGTCGCTGGCCTACGTGCAAAAGGTGGGCAGCTACAACACGCCGGCGCTGTTCAACTTCACCGCCGTCTGGAGTGCGCTTGAGGGCAGCATCCTTTTGTGGCTGCTGCTACTGGTGCTCTATCTGGCCATCGTTGCTCGCCGCTATCGCGCACGCATCGCCGACCCGATCGTCGCGTGGGCGCTGGTCGTGATGTTCATCGTCACTGCCTTCTTCTTCTTCCTTGCGCTCGGCCCCACCGACGCCTTCCGGGCCGGCGTCACCCCGGCCGACTTCACTCGCTGTTGCAAGGGGCCCAACCCACTCCTGCAGAACCACGTGCTGGTGCTGTTCCACCCGCCGATCCTGTACCTCGGCTACGTGGGGTTCACCGTGCCGTTCGCGTTCGCGATCGCGGCACTCGCCACCGGCCGCGTCGGCGAAGGATGGCTCGTAGAAACTCGGCGCTGGGCGCTGTTCGCATGGGGTTTCCTCACCTTGGGCATCATCCTCGGCGGCTGGTGGAGCTACGAGGTGCTCGGCTGGGGCGGCGTGTGGGCGTGGGACCCGGTGGAGAACGCCAGCTTCCTGCCCTGGCTGACGGGCACCGCCTACATCCACTCGGTGATGGTGCAGGAACGGCGCGGCATGCTCCGCGTGTGGAACCTGAGCCTGCTGGTGGCCACCTTCTCGCTCACCATTCTTGGCACCTTTCTCACCCGCAGCGGTGTCGTCAACAGCGTGCATGCGTTCAGCGACAGCACCATCGGTCCGTACCTGCTGGGCGCGTTCGGTGTGGTCGTGGCGACGTCGCTGATCCTCATCGGGTGGCGTGGCGACAAGCTGCGTTCGCCGGGCGCGATCGACTCGCCGATCTCGCGTGAGGGGGCGTTCCTGGCCAACAACGTGATCTTCTCGCTGTTCGCCTTCGTCGTCCTGCTCGGCACCGTCTTCCCGCTGATTGTGGAGGCCCGCAACGACCGCAAGATCGCTGTCGGTTCGCCGTTCTTCGACACCATGGCGCAGCCGATCGGCCTGGTCCTGCTGTTCTTGATGGCGGTCGCGCCGGTGCTGCCGTGGCGCAAGGCCTCGGGCGAACTGCTCCGAACCCGGCTGTTCTGGCCGGCGTGGTGCGGTGCCGGCGCACTCGCGTTCTCCGTGGTGATGGGTGCCACCGGTTTCGCCTCGCTCCTTGCGTTTGGGCTGGCCGGTTTCGCTGCCGGTTCGGCACTCCGTCAGTTGGTGCTGGCCACGCGCCGTCAGGGCCTGCGCGGCCTGCTTGGCCGCACCAATGGCGGCATGATCGTGCACCTCGGCATCATCCTGATCGCGGTAGCGCTCACCGCATCCAACAGCTACACACGCTCGGGGGAGTTCACGCTCGGTAAGGGCGAAACCGTCGAGTTCGCTGGCCACAGCTTCACGCTTGTCGATCTCACCGGCTTTCAAACGGCACGAGCGGTTGGCATCAAGGCGACCATTTCCATCGACGGTGGCCAGTCGTACGCACCGGCCATCAGCAAGTTCACTGCCAATGGGCAAGACATTGCGACACCGAGTGTGAAGACGGGGTTGGATAAGGACATCTACCTCACTCTCGAGAACGGCTCGAAGCCGAGTACGGGCGAAGCCAAGATCAAGATCTTCATCAAGCCGATGGTCGTCTGGCTATGGGTGGGTGGGTCGATGTGTGCGGTTGGCACGCTGCTGGCCGCCTTCCCCGGCCGTCATCGCCGCCGGCCAACCGACGCCGTATCCGAACCCATCAACCTCGCTCAGGAACCGGAGCCTGTCGATGCCTGAGATCGATATGTCTGAAACGGCCGAAGTCGCGACGCCGACCGGACCTTCGCGAAGGCGCGTTGCACCGTTCATCGTGCTGGCAGTCGCGGCTGTCATCGCGGGGCTGTTTTGGATACTTGCGGCCAGCAAGTCGGGCACCGACGACAAGGTTGGGTTGGTCGATAGTCCACTCATCGGCCGGGCGGCGCCGTCGGTGCGCAGCACCACCATTGATGACGAGCCGTTCGATTTGGCGCGGCGCAAGGGCAGCTGGGTGGTGGTCAACTTCTTCAATTCCACCTGTGTGCCCTGCATTGCGGAGCACGCCGACCTGTTGGCCTTCGTTGTGCAACAGGCCACCTTCGCTGATGGCGCCGAGTTCTACACCATCGTGCAACCACCAAACGACGACGACGATATTCGTGCCTTCTTCGCCGAGCGCGGCGGCGACTGGCCGGTGATCCGCGACGACGACGGGCTGATAAATGTCGCCTTCGGTGTTGCGAAGGTGCCCGAGACGTTCATCATCGATCCCAGCGGTGTCGTGCGCGTTCGGTGGGCCGGCCAGATCGATGCAGTGACGTTGTCGCAACTGGTGCAGCAACAACGCGACTTGTACGGGGCGAGATGAGTCTCTCGACCTCGTTGAAGCGTTGGCCCGGATGGGTGCTACTCGTCCTTGTAGTGGCGGGCTTTCTCGCGTTCGGCAGCACACGCGACGCGGGGGCACAGACACCCGAGGAGCGGGTGGAGGAGATCTCGAAGCAGCTCGCCTGCCCCATCTGTGGCGGTGAGACGGTGTACGAATCGCGTAACACCGCGTCGGCGTCAATCCGTGCGGAAATCAAAGCGCAGGTCAGCACCACCGACGCCACCGACGACGAGATCATTGCGTTCGTCGTGCAACAGTTCGGTGCCAAAACACAGCTGTTGCCCAAAGCCACCGGCTTCGAATCATTGGTGTGGGTCCTGCCCGCTGTCGCACTGGTGTGTGCCTCGGTCGGGCTGTTCTTTGCGTTCCGACGATGGCAGCGCAATGTCGACACCGTGCCCGACGACGATGACAGGGCCATGGTCGCCGCCGCGCTGGCGGCAGCGTCTGGTGACGGTGCCGACTCGTGAACCCTGAGCGGCTGGCGGAACTGGAGGAGCAACGGCGGTTCCTGCTCAACAGCATCCGTGACATTGAACGCGAGCATGAGGTTGGCGACGTCAGCGATGACGACCACCAGGCGTTGCACGACGGTTACGTTGCTCGCGCGGCCGCGGTCATGCGCGAGATCGACGATGGTCGCAGCTCGCTGCTGCCCAAGTCGCCGACTCGTTGGGGTCGTCGGATTGGGATCATCGGCGGCACTGTCGCGGTCGCCGTGGCGCTGGGTCTGTTCGTGGCCAACTCGGCCGGGCAACGTCTGCCCGGTCAGAGCCTCACCGGCGGGCAACCGGCCGACGAGGTGGCCATCCAACTGGCCGAGGGCCGGCGCCTGATGGGCACCGAAACGGCTGGCGCCCGCGCCGCCTTCGAGCGGGTACTGAAGATCGAGCCCGACAATGCCGAGGCCGCCACGTACTCGTCGTACCTGCTGGTGATTGATGGACAGCAGACCGGCGACCAGGCTGGCGTGCGCGCGGGCATCGTCGGGCTGGAGGCGGCAGCGTTACTTGACAACGCCTATGGCGATCCGCACTGTTTGCTGGCAGTTTCGGCTGGCACCTTCCTCGACCCAATCGACAAGGAGATGGTCACCACCCAGGGTGCACTGTGTCTGGCGCTCAATCCGCCGCAGGACATGGTGCCGATGATTGAGGGCCTTCTCGCGCGTGTGTCGGGCGAGACCACCACGACGATGGCCGGCGACAACGTGGAGACACTGCTCGCAACCGCCGACACACAGTTGACCGCCGGTGACTATTCAACAGCGCTGATCACCTATCAGCGGGTGCTGGAACTGGAACCGAGTAACGTCACGGCCCAGGCGTATTCGGGATATCTGATTGCGCTCAACGGTCGCGACACCAACAATCAGGCGCAGGTGGCGCAGGGCATCGAGTTGCTGCAGACAACAATCGAACGCAACCCTGACTATGCGAATGCACACTGCTTGCTGTCGTTCGCCGCTGGTTACCTGCTCGACGAAGCCGACGCCGACACCGCCCGCACTGCTGGCGAGGAGTGCCTGAAACTGGACCCGCCAGCGGACATGATCCCGCTCATCCAGAAGCTGCTCAAAGAACTCGGCTGAGCCGTTCAGCTGAGCCCTTCACCCAACGACGGTGGCGGGGTCGCAGTTCGAGCCGCAGACCACGACAACGATGCGTTCGCCGGGCGACGGGATGTACGCACCGCTGTGCAGGGCGGCGAGGGCCGTCGCGCCGCCGGGCTCGGCGACCAGGCGCAGGCGATCCCAGAGCAGTCGCTGTGCGGCGCGGATGTCGTCGTCGCTGACGGTGATGGCATCGGCGACGAAGTGTTCGACGATGGTCCACGCCACCGCACCCAGTCGCTTTGCCCCGAGCGAATCGGCGGCCACGCCCGTCACGCTGACGTCGACCGGTTCCCCCGCCGAGCGAGCTGCGCGCAGGCACTGGCTGGTCTCGGGCTCAACTGCAACGACACGCTTGCGGCCGGCGAACCATGCAGCCTGGCCAGCGGTGAAGCCACCCCCGCCGCTGGCCACCAGCACCGTGTCGAATTCGCTGCCATGGGCCGCCATCTGCAGCTCCAACTCTCGAGCCATCGTGCCTTGGCCGGCCACGACATCGGGGTGGTCGTACGGGTGGACCGCCAGCGCTCCGGTGTGCAGCTGATGGGCGGTGGCCGCCGCCTGTGCGTCGTCGTAGAGGCCGTCGACGACGTGCACCGTCGCGCCCAGTGAGGCAATGCGATCGCGCTTCATCGTCGGACTACTTGAGGGCACGAACACCTCGGCGCGATGGCCAAGCGAGCGGGCCACGAACGCGACCGCGGCACCATGGTTGCCACCCGACGCAGCCACTAGTCCAGCGTCGGGAATCGGGCCCGCCGCCAACACCCGGTTGAATGCGCCACGCGGTTTGAAGCTGCCGACGTGTTGCAACAGCTCCAGCTTGAGCACGACATCAACGGGCAGGTCCAGCTCGGCGGCGGCAATGTCGAGCAGCGGCGTGACTCGGATGTGACCGGCCAGGCGAGTGGCGGCGTGATCGATGTCGGCTGGTGTCACGGCAGGAGCGATGGCGGGTGTGGGCATCCGGCGATCCTAGGGGCCGTTGCACGGGCGAACTATGGTGCCGCCATGAACTCACCGCCACCCCCGCCTCCGATGCCACCTGGGCCGCCGACGCCGTCTGGCCCCGGTGGCTTCCAGCCTCCGCCGGGCTACGGGTCGCCTCCGGGCTACCAGCCGTACGGCTCTCAGCCAGTTGGCCAACAGCCAACGAGGTCGGGCATGGCCATTGCCTCACTGGTATGCAGCCTGGCGGGAATCATCTTCTGCGGAGTACCAGCCGTGCTGGGTGTGATCTTCGGCTTCGTCGGGCTGTCGCAGACCAAGGATGGTGCTCGCAGCGGTCGCGGAATGGCGATTGCGGGCCTAGTGGTCGGCATCGTCGTGGTGCTGCTGTGGGGCGCCTTGTGGGCGGCCGTTGCATCCGACCCGGACCACTGCATCGAGTTCGGCACCAGCAACAACTGCCCCTAAGGCACCCCTAAGGCAGGACGTTCACGGCTCGGGCGGGGGCCATGCAGTGGCTTCCACGATCCGACCGGCGTCGTCGCCGTCGCGGGTCAGTACCCAGATGCTTGCCTTGCGCCAGTTTGGTTCGCCGGTGATGACGCAGCCTCGGCGCTGCAGGGCATCGATCGTCTCGGGGATCACGTCGCCGTGGCTGCACAGCACACTGCCATCGCGTAGCTCACCGATCAGTGCGAGCGCGCCCTCGAAGCCGGTCGCCTCACCCAGCCGTTCATCTTCGCGGACGGGTTGGCGCAGCACGGCCGAGAGCGGCTGCACCGTTTGCAGGCAGCGTTCGTAGGGGCTGCTGACCAGCTCGCCGGTGGTCAGGCGCGCCAGGCGACGGGCCAGCGAGTCGGCCTGCCGGCGACCCTCCTTGGAGAGCGGTCGTAACCGATCGTCGCCCTTCCACGCCGCCCGATCGCCAGCCTTTGCGTGGCGGACTAGGTACAGCATCAGCTGGGTGCGGACTCGCGCGTTGCCTGCATATGGCGC
The DNA here is from genome assembly GCA_043740085.1 of Ilumatobacteraceae bacterium. Classification (GTDB taxonomy): domain Bacteria; phylum Actinomycetota; class Acidimicrobiia; order Acidimicrobiales; family Ilumatobacteraceae; genus UBA668. Next base: position 3,685 of record JAYUCY010000018.1, on the reverse strand, counting down.
GCCGCCAACTGCCGCACGAACACGATGAACACGCCGGCCGCGGCCAGTGTGAGCACTCCGCTGAGCGCGATGTAGCCGAGTTTGTCATTGAGGTTCGCTGCCAGATCCGACGATGAGCCAGTGGTGCGGACCGGGCCAACTGCGCCGGACACCCCGAGCGAGATTGCAGCGGCGATGGTGGCCAGCGTGAGCACGAGATAGATCGTGATGAGCGGCGTGACCGCCCGCTGCTTCCAGCTGGGGTCGCCGGCCGCCGTCTCAGGATCGGCCGCCCTCCACAGCTCGCGCCACATGAAGAAGTTCAGAATGCCGAGCGTGCAGCCGCCGAGAATGTTGACCGCAATCGTGGCGCCAGGGCTGAACGACTGAGGCTGGCGGCCAAGAACCCGCCCGTTTTTGGCCAGGCGGAACGTCCAGATGATCAGGATGACGATCTGGGCAATGGAGGCGATGCCGGCGAGCGCTGCGACGCCGAGGTAGAGGCCCAGTTTGTCATCGAAGGCTGAGGACGAGATGGTGTTGTTGATGAAATCCTTGGCCGAGTTGCGCAAGGTGAATTGCACCAGCAGCGAGAACAGCTGCATGACGAAGCTGACGACGAGCAAGCCGACCAACCACTTGGTCAGGGCGCCGATCTTCTTGAACGTTCCTTGCAGGGCGCCGAAGCCGCCGTAGGCAACGTAGCCAGGCGGCGGGCCCATGTTGGGCGGGGGAGGGGGCGGCAGGTCGCTCATTTGTCTACTTTACGCGCAGACCTCGCCGCGTGGCCGTGTACTGCCGTGTGTGGGCACACTGTGTGCATGGGATTCTTCGATCGCAATCGTGATGCGTTGGCCGCCAAAGGCTACGACCCGGCTCGCCTGCCCAAGGGGCAGTACCTCACCGACCGTTTCCCGGTGCTGCACGTCGGCGACGTGCCCGCCTACGCGCCGGGCGAATGGGACCTGACCATCACCGGCCTCGTTGATCTGCCGTTCACTATCAGCCTCGACGAGCTCAAGGCAATGCCGGCTGCAACGCTCACCTTCGACATCCACTGCGTCACCAAGTGGAGCAAGTTCGACACGACCTGGACGGGCGTGCGGGTGCGCGACCTGTTCGAGCGTGCTGGCGTGCAGCGCGGCGCCGCCTTTGTAGTGGAGCACGCCGAACACGGGTACACCACCAACCTGTCGCTGGCCGACATCAGCACCGACGAGGCGATTGTCGCCTACGCGTTTGAGGGCGAGGACATCGAACCCATTCACGGCGGCCCCGTACGGATCGTGGTGCCGCACCTCTACTTCTGGAAGAGCGCCAAGTGGGTGCGCACGCTCGAGCTACGCGCCGACGACAAGGCCGGCTTCTGGGAGCGCAACGGCTACCACATGTATGGCGACCCCTTCAAAGAACAGCGCCACTGGGGCGACTGACCCAGCCAGCCGTAGTTCTGGGTGCCGTCAGTCCCGGTTTCCGAAACGGGAAGCACCCCGACGCGGAGGTCAGTTCACCTTCAGAGCAGCGCTGAAGATCTTCTTCGACTTCAGCTCGGTGGCGATGCGGGCGGCGATGGCCTGGAACGCCTGGGCGACTTCGCTCTCGGGGTGAGCAACCGTGATGGGGTTACCGTTGTCGCCACCCTCACGCAGCTCGGGCAGCAGCGGGAGCTGGCCCAACAACGGCACGCCCAGATCGTCGGCCAGGGCCTGGCCGCCGCCGCTGCCGAAGATTTCGTAGCGCTTGCCGTCGTCGCCGGTGAACCAGCTCATGTTCTCGATGATGCCCTTGACGGGCAGGTTCAGCTTGACGGCCATCGCTGCGGAGAGCGCGGCAACCTTCTGCGCTGCCGGCTGCGGGGTGGTGACCACGTAGACCTCTGCGCGCGGCAGGTACTGGCTGAGGCTGAGCGCAATGTCGCCGGTACCGGGTGGCATGTCGATGAGCAGGAAGTCGGGCTCGTCCCAAAACACGTCGGCCAGGAACTGCTCGAGCGCCTTGTGCAGCATCGGGCCACGCCAGATGATGGCCTGGCCTTCGGGCACGAAGTAGCCGATGGAGATGCAACGCACGCCGTGGTTCTCCGGCGGAATCAGCATGTCGTCAATGACCACCGGGTCGCGGTCGGTGCCCAGCATGCGCGGCACCGAGTAGCCGTAAATATCGGCATCGACAATGCCCACGCTGTAGCCCTGGCTGGCGAGAGCGACGGCCAGGTTGACCGTGACGCTGCTCTTGCCCACCCCGCCCTTGCCACTGGAGATCAGCAGCGGGCGCGTCTTGTTACCCGGCTGGTTGAACGGTACCGCCTTGCCCTCGGCGTGGCCGTGGCCGCCCTGCGCGGCGGGCGCACCATGACTGTGGCCGCCGCCCAATTTCTCGCGCACGGCTTCGCGTTCCTGGTCGGTCATCACCGTGAAGTCGAGGTTGAAACCGGTGACACCGGGGACCTGTGTGACTGCGCCGCCCACTCGGTTCTGGATCTCGTTGCGCAGCGGGCAACCCGCAACCGTCAGCGCAATCAGCACCCCAACGACACCGGTGTCACTGATCGTGACCTCGCGCACCATGCCGAGGTCGACAATGCTGCGGCGTAGCTCGGGGTCCTCCACCGGGCGCAGCGCATCAATGATCTGATCGTGGCCGGGAAGGGGCGTGGTGGGGATGGTCATCGGGCTCTCCGTGGGGGCTGGCCGGCTGCGCGTCCGAATTGCTACTACGCGCGTAGGTAGAATATCGGCGTGTCCGCGAACTCGCCGTCCTTCACCAGCACCGTGTCGGCAATCACTGACGCGTTCGGCGATCCCACCCGTCGTGGCATCTACCTCTTTGCCCGCGAAGAGTCGGCTGGCGTCACTGCCACGCAGGTTGCCGAGCGGTTCGGCGTGCACCCCAATGTGGCCCGTCACCACCTCGACAAGCTCGCAGCTGGCGGCTACCTCGAGGTCGCGGTTGAGCGGGCGGAAGGTGCCGGCGCTGGCCGGCCCAGCAAGCACTACCGCGTCTCGCCCGACGCGAAGGTCGACCTCACTGGCGACGTGCCGGTGCACAGCGACGACTTGGTGCTGTCGCTGCTCGGTCGCGCACTCGCGCTGCTGCCGCACGACAAAGCCGAAGCGATGGCCGAGGAAGTGGGCCAGGAGTACGGCCTCGCGATGGCGCAAGGCCTCACCGGCGCCGACCTTGCAGTGGGGCAACGAAGCCTGCGGTCGGCGATGCAGGCAGTGGCCGATGCGCTCACCGCCCACGGCTTCGCGGCACACGCCGACCAGCGCAACAACCAATTACGCATCGTCAACAACCACTGCCCGTTTGGTTCGGTCGCAATCGAGCACCCTGTGATCTGCGCTGTCGACCGCGGAATGGTGAAGGGCATGTTGACCGCCCTGTACGGCGCCGCCGACGTTGCCACCATGCAGTCGTTGCCCCAGGGCGACACCTTCTGCGCCACATCTGTGTAGCGGTCGTGGCCGCACGCCACGCAGGGCCGCTGGTAAGTCTCGGCATATTGCCATCTCGACCATCCTCGGTGCGCCCATCTCGCTGGCCGCAGTGATTGCCGTGACAGGCCGCAGTCTCCGCTGGTCGGGTTGAAGGTACTCTGTCATACCCCTTGAGTACTGTTGTTCGTATGGATCTGGCGGCGCTGCGACCTTTGATTTCGGGCGTTGTGCTGTCCGATGTTTCGGTCTGTCGCGCTGAGCTGGTC
>JAYUCY010000017.1:0-12509 GCA_043740085.1 Ilumatobacteraceae bacterium | reverse complement strand
GGCGTAAGGATCAGTTTGTTGACGCCTTCGTTGCCCTCGGTGGCAAACACGTCTCCCACCAACATCGGGCCCAGTACGTACGGCGCGTAGCGTTGCTCGACCACGGCCCAGGGCACGTCGGAGAGCCCTTGCTCGGCGTCTGGTGCCAGGCTGTTGGCCTGGTTGGCTGCCGCCTGTTCGTCAGCCGACAGGGTGTCGATGTAGACACCCTCAACTCGCAACGCGTCGGCCTCGACGACTGACCGCAGCTGAAGATCGTTTTCGCCACCGGTGGCAAGGTCGAAGTGCTGCGCCTGCAACGCATGGGTCAGTTCGTGGGCGAGCACCACCCGCACGGCGGTCGTCAGTTGGTCGCCGCGCACAAACACGCGGTCGCTGGTGAGTGAATAGAACCCCAAGGTGGTCACCGCTGAAACGGTGGATTCACCCTGAGTCGGGTCGTAGTTGACAGCCAGGCCGAACGCGTCGTACAGGAGCGAGGAGGCGCGCGCGGCTGCCTCGTCCTCGTCGCTCCTCTGGATGGTCGGTTGGTCGAAGAGGGCAATGAAATCGACCTCGGCAAGAAAGTCCACGTACACCGGGTGCACCCACTGCAGGCCGCGTTCGGCGCGAACGAAATCCGCGATTGGCGCGACACGAGGGTCCCATTCGGCCGGATGCGACGGGGCACTGTTCCGAGGAAAAAAGGTGTTGCGAAAGAGCACGGCAGCGCCGCCGGCGAGCAACGCAATGACGAGAATTGGCAGCGCAAAGCGCTTCCAGCGCCCGCCACGCGAGGCACCCGCCACCGCGTAGGGGGCGTGCGCGCTGGCGCCGTACGGTTGGTCCTGCAACCACTGACCCGGCACCGGTGGCGCGACCGATGCTGCCGGTGGCCCGGTAAGTATCGAGATGCGAGGCGGCATTGTGGGCTGCATCGGTTCGACCGGTTTGTCGGGTGGATGCGGGGTGTCAAACGGTTCCATAAAGTTCCTGCACTGTTGCACGAACGAGGGTATGGTGCGCGATGGTCGTGTCCACGGATCGCTCACTGCGCGTGCTCGTTACGTCGACACCGGGCGCCGGGCATCTAGGGCCACTTGCCCCGTTGGCCGCGGCGTTGCAAGCGGCAGGCCATCAGGTGCTGTGGGCGACAGCCGAGGAAGCCTGTGACCGAGTGCGGGCGATGGGCTTCGACGCGGTCGCGTGCGGAATGGGTGTGGGGGGCCGCCGGGAAGCTCTCGCACCGCAGATGCCCGAGATCATGGCGCTGGACCCACGCCAACGCCGCCCGCGATATTTCGTTGGGTTGTTTGCGGAGATCGCTGCTCCCCGCATGCATGCCGACTTGACGGCGGTGTTCGATTCGTTTCAACCCGACGTAGTGATTCACGAGACGGCCGAGCTCGCAGCGGCGCCGCTGGCAACGGGTCGCAGCATCCCGCACGTGACGGTGGCGTTCAGCGGGGCACACCAGCAGTCGGTGCTCAAACGAGCGCTCGACGCGATGGATCAGATCTGGGTGGCCAACGGCATCGCTGAACCGAGCGTCAGCGACCTCTTCGGTGCGCTCTATCTGCACCCGTTTCCCGGCTCCTTCGGTCCGCCCCCGGCGGGCGTTACCTCGCTGCTGATACGTCCTGGCTCGGCGGGTGGCTCCGACGACGCGCCGGACTGGTTGAGCGTGCTGGGACCGGAGCGTCCGTTGGTGTATCTGACAGCGGGTACCGAGGTAACGTCGCAGGCAGCGCCTTGGTGCGCATCGTTCGAAGCGTTGGCTGGTCTGGATGTGAATGCGGTGGCGACGATTGGCCCGCTGGTCGACCCGGCGAGCCTTGGCACGGTGCCCGACAACGTGCGCGTCGAGCGCTTTGTGCCACAGCATGTTCTGCTGTCTCGCGCGGCGGTGGTCGCGTCGCACGGCGGGGCCGGCACGGTGCTGGGTGCGGCCGCTCACGGTGTGCCGCAGGTGCTCTGCCCGATGGCGGCCGACCAATGGGACAACGCCGACGCCGTCTCCCGATCGGGCTCCGGCGTGGTCTGCGAGCTGGAGCACCGCGACGCATCGTCGTTGGCGGCCGCCTTCCAACGTGCGCTGCTCGAAACCGAGATGCGGTCGGCGGCCGGGTTGGTCGCCGCCGAAATCGCAGCAATGCCCACGGCAGCCGAGCACGTCGCCCCTATTGAGGCGCTCGTTTCATAACCACAGATCGGGGCCGCGATCAACGTCGGCAGCCACCATCGCCCACCTCACGATGCCGATCGTCAGCCACGGCCGCAGATCTCAATCCACCGACGAACTGACGCGCAATTTACTCACAGCCGCAGGCGCCGATGACAAGACCGCGTCACTTCGCCTTTTTGGTGGCGGTTTTCTTGACCGGTGTTTTCTTGACCGGTGTTGTCTTGACCGGCTTGGCCGGCTTGGGCGCCGCAGCTGCCGTGGCGGCGGGAGCGGGAGCGGGGCGGCGGCGAGGGACCGGCTTCACATGGGTGCTGCCGCGGCGCATCGGCGGTGCTTCCTGAGGCACAACCCACTCCGCTCCCGTCGCCTCGAACAGGCGGCCGATTTCGGCGATGTGCATGTCGGCCATGTCCCACACATCGGGCACCAGTTCGCGAGCCGCGATGATGCCGAAGTCCAGTCGGTCGAGGTAGCTGTGCACCGTGATGTTCAGGCCCATGCCATCGGTGACGATGGAGACCGGGATGTACGCGTCGAGTTTGGCGCCACCGAAGTAGAGCGGTTGGCGCGGGCCGGGCACGTTCGAGATGGTCAGGTTCGCGGGCAGCAGCATGCGGTTCGACATGCGCGACATCAAGCGCAGCGCGGCCACTGCGACCAACGGCGACGACGTCTGCGTGACGTCGATCAAGGTCTCCGCGGGCACCAGTTCCAGCTGACGTTTCGCGGCCGCCATCGCATCTCCGCAGAGGGCAACGCGCTCCAACGGGTCGGCACAGTTGGTGGGCAGGTCGGCGATGATGCTGGAGACTCGGTTGGTCCACACATCGGTCTCGTTGCCGGTACGAATGCTCACCGGCACCATCGCACGCAACGGCTTGTCGGGCAGCGCGTCGTGCTTGATGAGGTACTCGCGCAGCGCGCCAGCACAGATGGCCATGACGACGTCGTTGAGCGTGCCGCCGGTGGCGTTCTTGAGCACCTTCAGGTTTTCCAACGACGTGCCGCGCATCGCGAAACGACGGTGCGCGGTGATCGGCTTGTTCCACGGTGTGGCGGGCGCCGGTGTCAGTGGCAGTGTGATGAGCCGCTCGTTTTCGGGCACGGCATTGCTGCTGGCGCCGACCATGTTCTTGATCGCGTCCCGCGCGGACCCTGCCGCACGGCTGACGCTGTCGACGCCCAGCGTCTCGGCCAGATTGCGCACCATCCGCAGTTGCAATCGCACACCTTTCACCGGGTTGGTGACCAGGTGGTGCAACGCGTGCTGCAGCAGCTCGCTTTGGCTGGGCGGCTGTTCGCCCTTCCACTCGAGAGCCTCCGGCACCGGTGTGTTGGGATCCGTGTCGGTGAGCATGTTGAGCAGAATCACGCCGGCCGCACCGTCGATGGTGGCGTGGTGCGTCTTGGTCAGCATGGCCCAGCGGCCGTCACTGAGACCTTCGATGACGTACACCTCCCACAGCGGGCGAGTGCGGTCCATCTGACGGCCAACGATGCGCGACACCTGCTCGGTCAGCTGGTCGGCGCCGCCGGGCGGGGCGAGGCCGATATGGCGCACGTGATAGTCGAGATCGAAATCGACATCGTCGATCCACCACGGATGGTCGAGCGAGAACGGAACGTGCACCAACTTGCGCCGCATCGGCTCGGCCCGGCCGACCAGTGCGCCGAACCGTTCGTAAACGACCTGATACGGATCGAAGTCGGGCCCCGGTCGCTCGTAAATTCCAAGACCGCTGACATGGCCGAAAGTTGTGGCCGTCTCCATGTAGAGAAAACTTGCATCGAGCCCTGTGAGCTGCTTCATGAGTGTCTCCTGGCCTCCGCCGAGTGGTGCCCCATCATGGCCCAACCACACCGCTGCCGCCACTGGCTCGAATTCCTGTCGGTGAATCGCGCAGAGAAGAAGGGTCTGATGCACGCGCTCGCCGGGCTCGACCTCATCGCTCCCGCTGGCAACCCGCCCACCGGAATGGGCCACGGCTACCACGTACGCGGGTCGCACGGTCCGTCAGTTCGTACGCACGCCGCCGCTCATCGTCAATGCCGTCACGTCGGTGATGTTCCTGCTGATCTTCTGCTTCGTCTTCGGCGGCGCGATTCAAACGGGTCCGGTTGCGTACGTCGACTTCCTGATTCGAGCGTTGGCTGCCGTGGGTGGTCTGTTCTCCACGGGCGCCGTCGGCGTTTCCGAGGACTCTGAGACCGGCATGTTCGACCGCATGCGGTCGCTGCCCGTGCCCCATGGTGCCGTCCTGGTTGGGCCGTTCGCTGGCTGACACCGCCCTCATCACTGGGGCACGTTTGAAACCCTGGTGGTCGTCGCCACCCTGTCCACCCGCAAGTTCACCAAGCGCGAAGACCGGTCGGGCTCATTGGTCGGTGGAGCCCTTCCACAGATTGATATCCGCTTCTGTGGCGAAGTGGTCGATCTCTGCCAGTTCTGCGTCGGACAGCACCGTGTTGGCCAACGCGGCGACGTTGTCGTCGAGCTGGCGAACACTGCTGGCGCCGATCACCAACGACGTCATGCGCGGGTCGCGCAGAGCCCACACCAACGCCAGTTGGGCGAGTGTCTGACCGCGGCGGGCGGCAACTTCGTTGAGCGCACGTACTCGAGCGAGGCGATCGTCGGTGATGTTCTCGGCGCTCAGCGCGCCGCCGGTGGCCGCACGCGAATCGGAAGGAATGCCGTTCAGGTAGCGGTCTGTCAGCAGCCCTTGCGCGAGTGGCGAAAACGCGATGCAGCCCGCCCCGACATCCTCCAACGTGTCCAGCAGATGATCGTCCTCTGTCCACCTATTGAGCATGGAGTACGACGGCTGGTGGATGAGCAGCGGCACCTTCAGCTCGGCCAGCAGACGCGCGGCCTCGCGAGTGCGCGCCGACGAGTATGACGAGATACCGACGTACAACGCCTTGCCCTGCTGCACGATGGAAGCAAGCGCACCGACGGTTTCCTCGATGGGCGTTTCCGGGTCGACGCGGTGCGAGTAAAAGATGTCGACATAGTCGAGACCCATGCGAACGAGCGACTGATCGAGCGAGGCGATGAGGTACTTGCGGGATCCAAAGTTGCCGTAGGGCCCGGGCCACATGTCGTAGCCGGCCTTCGAACTGATCACCAACTCGTTGCGGTACCGGCCCAGATCGCCAGCCATGATGCGCCCGAAGTTGGCCTCGGCGGCACCGTAGGGCGGGCCGTAGTTGTTGGCCAGGTCGAAGTGAGTGACACCGAGATCGAACGCGCGATGGCAGATGTCGCGTTGCGTGCCCCATGCGCGATCTTCGCCAAAGTTGTGCCACAGGCCCAGTGAAATCACCGGCAGTTTGAGGCCGCTGCGCCCACACCGGCGGTATTCCATTGTGTCGTAGCGGGCAGGGTCGGCGATGTACGGCAACGAGATCGGCATTCTGTCGATGATAGGCCCAGTCGTCCCACCCGGTAGTCGGGCTACCCGTCGGGCTACGGCTCAGGCAGCTGTGTTGGCGTCTGTTGCGGTGAGCTGGGTGAGCCAGTGTTGCGCCAGCAGCTCAATACTGCGGACACGGGCGGTGAGGTCGTACGCCACGGATGTCACCATCAGCTCGTTGGCACCGGTGCGAGCGACCAGATTCTGCAGCTCTGGAATCACGGTGTCGGGAGCGCCGACAATGCGACCGGTCGGGAGACGATTCGCCTCTGCCATGTCCGGGTGTACCGACGCATCGCGCGGTGACGGCAGTCGGATGAAGCGGCCAGTTCTACGGCCGAGTGCGGTGAGGCGGCCGGGCGCAGAGTGCCAGTCCGCATCCTCACGCGTGTCGGCCGCCAGTACGTTGGCGGTGACGATGAGGTACGGCTCGTCCAGCACATGCGACGGCTGGAACAGCGACCGGTACAGCTCGGCCGCATGCAGCGTGCCACCCATATCGAAATGGTGAGCGAAGCCGAAGGGCAGGCCGAGCTGGGCGGCGAAGCGTGCGCTGTAATCGCTACTGCCCAACAAAAAGATTCCCGGAAAGGTGGTGGCGGCGGGAGTGGCCTTGAACTGGTCCCACATCCCGGTCTCGGTCCGTGGGTCGCCCAACAGCCCCATGAGGTCGATGAAGTCGTGCGGGAAGTTGTCGGCACCCAAGAACTCGGTCGAGCGGCGTAGTGCGGCGGCCGTGCGCTGGTCGGTGCCAGGTGCGCGGCCAACGCCGACATCGATGCGACCGGGGTGCAAGCTCTCCAGCAGTGCGAACTGTTCGGCCACCACCAGCGGCGCGTGGTTGGGCAGCATGACGCCGCCGGACCCGACGTGGATGCGCTCGGTGACCGCCGCCAGATGGGCCACCAGCACCGTCGGCGAGGTGCACGCGACGCTGGGCATGTTGTGATGCTCTGCCACCCAGAAGCGAGTGAAGCCGAGCCGGTCTGCAGCCTGCGCAAGCGCGGCTGTTGTCTGCAGTGCTTCGCCGCTGGTTTGGCCGTCGTTGACGACGGTCAGATCGAGGACCGAAAGGGGAACGTGCTGCGTCTCCATCACGGCTCCACCGTACGAGCGAATCGCCCGATCCGATCCGCTGTGTGACGAGTGACAATTCCCGTACGTGTCGCGGCCCTGACCGCCAAACACTTCGGCCCGGCCGCGACAGGAACGTGGGAAACGGGATCTCGTAGGGTCTTTGGTCATGAGTGGTGTGACGAGTGCGGTGCGACGATTGGTGCAGGCAATGCCGAAGGCCGAGCTACACCTGCATCTGGATGGGTGCTTGCGGCCGCAGACCGCACTCGACCTGGCCGCGCAGTTCGGTATCGATGCGCCGAGTACGTGGGACGGGATGTTCGACGCGTTGGTCGCTCCCGCCCACCCGGGCTCGCAGGCCGAGCTGTTGAAGTCGTTCGCGTTGCCGTTGCAGCTGATGCAGTTCCCCGAGGCACTCACCCGCATCACCACCGAGTTGGTGGAGGACAAGGCCGCCGACAACGTTCGTTACATGGAGCTGAAGTGGGCGCCGGCGGTGCACATGGAAGCTGGTCTCTCCCTGGAGAACGTGATCGCAATCGTCGCTGCGGCGGCCGCGGCGGCTGCTGCTCGGCTGGGCGTAGTGGTGCGGCTGACGGTGGTGGCGATGCGGTCCGCAGACCCTGCGGTCAACGTCTCGGTCGCGCAGGCAGCCGTGCGACATGGCGACGTCGGCGTTACCGGGTTCGACGTAGCCGGCTTCGAAGCGGCCCATCCGGACCCGACGATCCATGCCGAAGCATTCGAAGTCGCTCGCGCTGGCGGCCTGGGGCTGACGGTACACACGGGCGAACTGCTCGACGACGGTGCGCTGGTGTGGCGGGCGCTGGAACTACAACCGCAGCGGATTGCTCACGGCGCGTGCGCTGCCAACGACCCGACGTTGGTCGCGGAGTTGATCGAGCGCGGTGTCACGCTCGACCTGTGTCCCACCAGCAACGTACAGGCGGGCACGGTGGCCACGTTTGCCGACCATCCGCTGGTCGTGCTGCTGCGTTCGGGCGTACCGGTGACGATCAACACTGACGACACGACCATCTCCGACGTCACCTTGTCGGAGGAATGGCTGTCGTGTATCGGCGAGCTGGGCCTGACGCTGCCCGAGCTGTGGGCCTGCAACCTGCACGCGCTCGACGCCGCCTTCGTTGACGAACCGACGCGTGCGTTACTGCGCGCACAGTTCAACGCGTGGGCGCGAAGGATTCCAGAGCTCCATCAATCTTGATGAAAAGTTTGGCTGGACTGCACGGCCTAGCGGGTGAATACTGGACTCAGCCCGTCGATCACACCTCGGTCAAGTCGGTGGCTCTCGCAAGACCGCCCCGCGCCGCATGGCCCTACAGCCAGATGATCGGCGGGCGCTACGCGCCAGCGCGCACGACCAGCAGGAACTGACCGCCGCCGGCCTCCACGTCGGCAGTGGCACCCAGGTCCGGAGCCAGACGGGCGATGCGGCCAGTGAGCCACGCGGCCGCGTCCTGGGCATCGCTCCGAGTAGGACAGCGGGCCATGATCTCGCGTCCACCCTTGCGCTGCAGGCGGTCGACGGCGGTGATGATGGATGCGGGGTCGCCCACGAACAGATGGCTGGGCCACGCGACAACGGCGGCGATCGCGCCCTTCTTGGTGTTGCACCCGCGGTGCGCCAATCGGTCGGTGCTACCTGCGGCCATGCCCTTGCTCTTCGCCTTTGTCAGCCGGCTATCGAGGCTGGGCCCGCGGGCATCGTTCACCGACATCTTCGGGTCGACGGGCTCGTCGCACAACCAGCAGCGCCAGCCGTCGCGTTCACCAATGTCGTCGAGTCTGCTCATGCCTGCACGCTATGGCCTGCCGCCTCTGGTCAACCGGATTCCACATCCAGTGCGGAATCTGCTGACCGGCCGCCCCCGGGGCCGGATTTGGGAACAAGCTGACGATTCCTGCGGTTGGCGGTCGCATGCGTTGTGATCTCGCCAAGGCCGGTTTCCGTGCACTCAACTCGGTGCTGCTGCCCGCAGTGCGGTCGGGCTTTGCCGCGCCGTTACCCGTGGGTCTGGGGCTCGTTGTCGTCGAGACAACGGGTCGCAAGAGCGGGCTGTCACGACAGGTTCCCGTCGTCGCGTTCCGTGCCGGCGACAAGGTCACGGTCAGCACAGTCCGCGGCAACTCGCAATGGCTCGCCAATCTGGAGGCGACGCCCGCCGCAGCGGTGTGGCGCAACGGGGTGCGCCGCGAGGTGACCGCCACGGTGCAGCGCGGAGCCCTCAACGTGGTGACGCTGGCCGAGGCCTAGTTGGCGGCGGGGCGGATCAGGAACTTCTGACCGGTGGCCTGCTTGGCGTACGTCGTGGCGGCCCCCACGCTGAGCACACCGGCCAGTGAGACCTCGTCGGTGTAGTGACTGGCGAAGGTGGTGGTCAGTTCGTCGGAGACTCGTTGGCGCAGGCGCAACATGCCTTCCAAGCCCAGCTTTGCGAGGAACGGGGTGAGCAGCCAGCCGCTGAGGCTCCACGAGAGGCCGAAGTTACGAGTCAGCTCGGTGGGGCCGCGATCCAGGCCGCCGTAGATGAAGACCTGCTTGAAGACGTCGCTGCCGTAGCGGCTGTACTCGGTCGCGCTCGCGTTGGCGGCGGCTTCCATGCCGGCGAGGATCTGGCCTGCCAACTTGCCGCCGCCAATGGCATCGAAGGCGATGGTTGCGCCGGTGGTGATGAGCGCCTGCGTGAGGTCGTCGAGGAACGTGGCGGAGCTGGAGTCGACGATGTGGGCGGCGCCAATTTCGCGTAGGATCTCGGCCTGCTCGGGGCGGCGCACGATGTTGACCAACTGGATCCCCTCATCGATGCAGATGCGGTTCAGCATTTGGCCAAGGTTGGAGGCGGCGGCGGTGTGGACGAGCGCGGTGTGCCCGTCCATCCGCATGTTCTCCACCATGCTCAGCGCGGTCAGCGGGTTGACGAAGCACGAGGCGCCCTGCGCGGTGGTGACGCCTTCGGGCAGTTCCATGCACATGAACGCCGTAGCGGCGCGGTACTCGCCGTAGGTGGCGCCGCCGACGAAGCCGACCAACTTGCCGAGCAAGGCCTGTGCTTCGGGCGAGTCGCCGGCGGCAACGACGACGCCGGCACCTTCGTTGCCCACTGGCATCGGCTCGCCAACGCGGGCGGTGAGACCTTTGAAGAGTGCGGGCGGAATGGGAGCGGTCAGTACGGTGGCATCACCGGTGCCGCTCGACGTTGCCTGCGAGATGTCGGCCATGGCCAAAAGGAGCGCGAGGTCCGACGGGTTGATCGGCGCGGCCTCCACGCGAACCAACACTTCATGCGCAGCGGGCACCGGCATGTCGACGATGCCGATGGACAGCTCCAGACGACCATCGCTCGTGACCAACGAGTGAATCTGGCGCATCGTGGTGGGGAGATCAGTCATGGTGGGGCTCCGTGTCGTGTGTAAGTCGTGTCGTGTGTAAGTCGTGTTGTGTGTGAGTCGTGTTGTGTGTGAGTCGTGTCGTGTGTGAGTCGTGTCGAGAGTTACTAGAAGACTGCCGCGGCCGGCGGCCGGTGCTCTGCGGGCGGTCTGCTACTTGGTGTCGGTGCTCGCCTCGGCGTCGATGACGCGCTCGAACACTTTGCTGTAGCCCAGCCGGTGGAGCAGTCCGGGCACGATCGAGGGCGCGATGTTGGCGAGGATGATCATCGGTCGCACCGGCGGTGTGTTGACCGTGACCTCGGCCTTGTTGCGCTTGATGCATCGCACCGTGACTTCTGCGACCTTCTCCGGCTTGGAGGAACCTGCGATCCGGGGAGCGCGGATGCCGTTCTTCTCCCAGCGGTCGTACATGCCGGCATCGGTGACGAATCCCGGGCACACCACCGAGAAGCCGACCGGACGACCCCGATACTCGGAGCGCAGCGCGTTGGTGAAACCGACGAGGCCGTGCTTGCTCGCACAGTACGACGAGCCGTAGGCGACGCCCACCTTGCCGGCGCCGGAGGCGATGTTGACGACGTGGCCCCGGTTGCGGGCGAGCATGCCGGGCACGATGGCGCGGGTGAGCAGCATCGGCGCTTCGAGGTTGATCATCAGGGTGTCGGTGATGTCGGATTCGAGTGCCTGGTCGAACCGGGCGACGCGCTCGATGCCGGCGTTGTTGACAAGGATGTCGATCGTGCCGAGCTCGGCCTCGGTGCGCCGGATCAGCTCCGCCCTGTCCGCCACCTTGGCGACGTCGCACTGGATGGCGATGGCCCGAACGCCGATCCCCTCCATCTCCGCTCGCACCTGCTCGAGATCCCCGAGTGAACGCGCCGCAAGTGCGAGGTTCACTCCCTCGCGCGCCAGCGCCCGGGCGATGTACACCCCGATGCCTCGCGATGCTCCTGTGACGATGGCGTTGGCGCCGCGCAGGTTGTCCATGGACCCTCCTCCGTCGAGCCGCCGCGGAGCAGCCGGGATCGCGCGAACCCTAGTCCTTCCTCTCTAGAGGGCGGCGATGAAGGCTTCGATGGCGACGGCGACGTCGGGGGCATGAGTGGTCTCGTGCATCGAGTGCTCGCCACCTTCGATGACCTGCAGTCGTGCCGACGGCATCTTGCGTTGAAGGTACTCGCCGGAAGCGGTGTACTCGGGCCGATCGGCAGAGCCGGCCAGTACCAGCGTTGGGGTAGGGATCTCCGCGAGACGGTCCATCACTACCGAGTCCTGCTGCAGGTTCAGCTCCGCCACTTGCACCGGCACGCCGAATCGGTACGCGTTGCGACGTGACCGTTCGTTCCAACCCTCACGCTTCTCGGGGTCGCGGTAGCCGGGGCCGGTATTGAGCACGACGATGCCGCGGTCGGCGCCGAGCCGTGTGGCGGCGTGGGCGAGGGCGAGGTAGCCGCCCAACGAATGCCCCACCAGCACGGAGGGCTCGCCAAGCGTGGCGAGTACTTCATCGATGTCGACCAGCGCCTGATCGCGTGTGTATTCCGCCGGCTCGGCGGGCACCGGGGACCGACCGTGGCCCAGCAGATCTATCGCAACCACTCGATGACGATCGCGAAGCAGCGCCATGCACGTCGACCAGGTACCCGCCGACATCCCGAGACCGTGGATGAACGCGATGGGCGGACTTCCCTGCCCTTCGCTCACCACATGCAATCGCGTCACGCGCACCCCTCTCGATTCCCGAGTGCAGAGCTTGGCAGCTGGCTACACATCACACCTAGCGACATCCAGCACGAGCATCATCGAACGAGCCGGTCTGATCAGCTGCCGGTGACGAGCAGCTCGAGTTTGTCGAGGCTTGCTTCCAACATCTCAACGGGGACGATCGGCCAGGTGCGGCCGCGGGCACGCAACGCCTCAACGATGTTCGACCAGTCGCAATAGTTGGTGACGTCGGTGGTGTTGTCGTCGACCGCATCGAGCTGCCAGCCGTAGACGTGGCCGAGCGGTGGCTCGTCGGGTGCGCCGATGGTCCACTCGATGAGCCGACCGGGCTCGAGCTGAGTGACGGTGTTGCGGACGGAGTACTTGACCAGGCCGGGGATGTCGTTGAGCGGCGTGCGGTCCATCGCGATGTCGAAGGTGTCGCCGACTGCGGTGAGCGGACGCGAGTCGGGTGCAGCTTCGAGCATGCCCGACCCGTCGATGGCAACGTGCCCGGCCGGGTCGCTGACCAGTGCGTAGATCGCGGCGGCAGGGGCAGCCATGCGGCGGGTGACGGATACTCGTTCTTCGGTCATGGGCTCAACGCTAGTGGTCCGTCGCGGATTTGGTGATGTCGTGAGCTCTGCGTGCGACACACCCCCAGCCGCCCTTCAGTCATGTCCGTCGATGCGAGTGCCACGCCGTCAGTGCGAGTGGCAGCTATCCATGCGAGTGGG
>JAYUCY010000016.1:0-2234 GCA_043740085.1 Ilumatobacteraceae bacterium | reverse complement strand
CATCCTTGCCGTTCCCGGCATCGATGCGATCTACGTCGGCCCGGCCGATCTCTCACTCAGCCTCGGGTTGCCGCCTGGTAACAACGACGACCGGGAAGAGTTCACCGAGGCACTGCTGATCATCTCCGCAGCGTGCCGGCGCGCTGGCGTGGTGCCGGGCATCCACTCCACCGGTGCACTGGCCGAGCGTCGGCTACAGCAGGGATTCCAGATGATCACCGTGTGCGGGGACATGCTGGCGATGCGGACGCGCATGGCCGAGGAACTCGCCCAGGCTCGCGGCGCCGAACGCCCGGGTGGCACCAACGCGATCTACTGACGCTGTGCTGGGGACCGTGTTGGTCGCGGGCAGGCCGAGGTTGTCGTGTTGTTGGCCTCCCTTGAATAGCACTTGTGCTACAGTGGACCTCATGACCACTGTTGGACTCCGGGAATTGCGTCAGGATGCCTCGGATTTGGTGCGGCGAGTCGAAGGCGGCGAAGAGATCGACATCACGGTCGCAGGTCGTCTCGCGGCGCGAATGGTTCCTGCAGCACCACGGCGTTGGCAGGGTTGGGATGACATCGCCGTCCTCTTCAATGGTCGCGCCGACCCTGACTGGGACCGAGATCGCGACCTGATCGATCAGTCCGTCGCGAATCCGTGGGAGCGCAGTGTCCAAGGCGATTCTTGACACCACTGTGTTGATCGCCGACGACGTTGCCCCGTTGGAGGGCGAACTCGCGATCAGCGTCGTGTCGCTCGCTGAACTTCACTTCGGCATCCTTGTCACGAGTGGCGCAGCGGTTCGAGCGGAGCGGCTGCGTAGGCTCTCGGAGCTGCAGCGCACCTTCGACGCGCTCCCGGTCGATGACGATGTCTCGGTGAGCTACGGGCAACTCGCGGCGGCGGTCGTTCAAGCTGGGCGACAACCACGAGCACGGGTCATGGATCTCCTCATCGCCGCCACAGCACACGCACACGGTGCCCGGCTGTACACCCGCAACGCAAGGGATCTCATCGGGATCGAGCATCTCGTCGACATCGTTACCGTCTGACCAACTCCGTCAAATCGTGAGACAAGCAGACCCAAGCCGGGAGATGCCCTGTCGCTCTCGATCCGCTGACCGTCGAGGTGCTACGCCGACACCGCCAACACTCAGCGCAAATTTCGACGCCGGGCGCAGCCGCCGCCAGGCTTGTGTTCTGTGGGGCTGATGGTCAGCCGTTGCATCCAGAGCGGGTGTATCAGGCGTTCAGCCAGTCGTCGGGCCAACCACGCTCTCGTGAGATGTCGGCGATGACGGAATCGACCGCTGTTCGCGTCGCGGGAGCGGCGTTGATCCAGCCATCGATGTCGTTGGTGGAACCGCGATCTGGGTTGTGTTCCAGCACGATCGCAGCGCCGCCCACCACCGATATCGACATCCTGTGGCCGGCGTTGCCGAGGCGTATAACGCTGGCCTAAGGGCGTAGCAAGTGCCTAAACGGGTGTCGGCCAGTCGAGGTCGTCAAGGGCGTGCCCGGATTTCGTCACTCGTTTGGTGTCATCGAGCCGAACCGACGAAGGCAGCAACGTCTCAGCGATTCCGGCTGCTGGTCGATCAGACCGCGGCTCGGTTCCCGACCATGATGCCGCTGCTCGCTCGCCGCCCGCACGCCGGCGGCAATCCGGTCGCCCGCAACGAGAAGATGATGCTACGACTGGGCGGCTCGACGAACGAGGTGCCGCTGTACGACCTGACGTTGGAGGTCCGCCCGCCTGCTTACGTGGCCGAGGCGACACCCATCAGCTGGCGCGGCGTGGTCGCCGTGCTTGATCCGTGGCCACACCACGGCACCGCCGTGATCCTCGGGCAGACCGCTTTCCTCGATACCTTCACGGTGACGTTCGGTCCCGACGGCTTCGTGCTCGAACCAGCGTCAGTGTTCAGGCAACGGTTCCCGCAAGCCGTCCTCTGGGTCGAGCCTTGATCAACACGAACGGACACATCGCTCAGCCCCACCAACACAGGGGCACGGCAAGCGCCAGTTGGGTCTCGACCAGGGTGCGGTGACGTTTCGGTCGGTAGATTCCGGTAGAAGGCCGCCTGCCTGAGAGTGTTGAAGGTGTGGTTGACCTGCGCTTGTTGTGCTCGGGGAGCTGGGGGTTTTCGTCCCGTCGTTTTCCTGGTGTATTCCCTGGTCAGGGCATTTGTGATGGTGGAGCTGGGGGGAATCGAACCCCTCGAAATCGTGTGGCTCGGTGTTGATC
>JAYUCY010000015.1:0-62737 GCA_043740085.1 Ilumatobacteraceae bacterium | reverse complement strand
TTTATGCGCTTCGGCATCCCGTACAAGGTGGTGGGCGGCACCCGTTTTTACGACCGGCGCGAGATCAAAGACGCGATGGGCTATCTGCGCGCCGTCGTCAACCCGGCCGACGAGGTGAGCATCAAGCGCGTGCTCAACGTGCCCAAGCGCGGCGTCGGCGAGGGCAGCGTCGCCAAACTGGATGCGTTCGCCAAGGCCGGCGGCATCACCTTCGCCGACGCAATGCGTCACGCTCAGGAAGCCGGCCTCACCGGTCCGGCAGCGCGCGGAGTGGAGAGTTTCGTGCGCTTACTCGACGAGATGAGCCTGCTCGCCACGCAGGAGGGCACTGGGCCTGGCGACCTGCTGCAGGCCGTGATGGACGGCAGCGGTTACCTGGCCGAATTGGAAGCGGAGATGGAAGGGTCGGTAGAGGCGGCCGGCCGGCTGGAGAACATCGGCGAGATGATCGGGTCGGCTCGTGAGTTCACCCGCATCGACGAGTTTCTCGAGCAGGTGGCGTTGGTGGCCGACACCGACGAGCTCAGTGACGACGACAAGGTCGTGCTGATGACTTTGCATAGCGCCAAGGGTCTGGAGTACCCGGTGGTGTTCTTGGTCGGCATGGAGGAGGGCTTGTTCCCCAGCAGCCGTGCACTCACCGAACCAACGCAGATGGAGGAGGAACGTCGGCTGGCGTACGTGGGCATCACCCGTGCGCAACAGAAGTTGTTCGTGAGCCACGCCTGGAGCCGCCAACTGTTCGGCACTACCAACTACAGCCCACCCTCGCGGTTCCTCGACGAGATTCCCGCTGAGTTGATCGAGCAATCGGGCGCGGTCGGTGGGCGTAGCTCGTACGGCCGGCAGAGCTACCGCGGCCGCGGTGGCGGTGGCGGTGGCGGTGGCGCGCCGCCGGCGTACAAACGACGTGACGCCGACGATGACGCTGGCTCGTCGCGCAGTGGTAGTGGCAGTCGTTCGACGGTGAGCAGCTTCGACCCCGACGACGATGTCGATTGGCATCGTGAGCGCGTGGTCGATGCGGCCCTGGCCGCCGGTCGTCGCGAACCCACCCAGTCGAACTCGCAGGACCTCGGCCTACGCATCGGCGACGGCGTTGAGCATCCGGCGTTCGGTGAGGGCGTCATCATCGAGATTCGCGGGCAGGGTGACCGGGCCGAGGCAACCATTCGCTTCCGTGAAGCCGGTACCAAGCACCTCTCGCTCGCGTGGGCGCCACTCAAGAAGCTCTGAAGAGTGCGTACGACACTCTGAAGCCTTGGGGCGAGAGGACACGCAGGGGTACAGCTGCTTGAATAGTGCGAATGCCGCCTGCAGCTCACGTCCATGATGCAGAGACCATGCAGCGCCGCAAGAATCTCAGCCGTACCTGGGCCGGCATCGTGGTCGTCTGGTCGCTGATCCGCACCGTCATCGTGTGGGCCGCAGTGGGCGACTACGGCCTGAACCCGTGGATCTATCTGTCGCTGGACCTGGGAGCTGCCATCGTGGACGCGTTCACCACGCCTCGCATGGTGATCAGCTTCATTGACGACCACTTCAAGCAGGCCTTCAAGTGGGCGGTCATCTCGCTGACCGTCTTCATCATTCCCGATCTCTACATCTTCCTCGGCACGCGCACGCTGCCGAAGCGAATCATCGTCGCGCTGTGCCTCATCATCGGGCTCACGCTCACCGTTGGGGTCGTCAGCGTGATCCGCAAGATCCGCAGGGGTCGCGCCGAACGCGAGGCGTGCCAAGCGGTCGTGCTTGAATAGCGGTCATGAAGGCAGCTATTCTCTTCCAGAGCCTCACCGGCAACACGCGCAAGGCGGGCGAGTTGATCGCCGCCAACCTGCAACAGGAGGGGTGGGGTATCACCACCGTGACGCCGCTGAAGGACCTGGAGATGGCGGCTATCCAGAACGCTGATGTCGTCATCATCGGCACCTGGGTGCACGGCTTGTTCGTGGTCGGTCAGGCGCCGTGGGGCATGGGCGCCATCAATCACCTGCCCGCGCTGCGCGGCAAGCTGGCCGCCACCTACTGCACGTTCGCACTCAACCCGGGCACCACGCTCGACAAGCTCGACAGCGCGGTCAGCCACCTCGGCGCCGATGTCATCGGTGGCCTCGCGCTGAACCGCAGCCGGCTGAGCGAGCACAGCGAAGAGTTCGCCGCCCGCCTTGTGGCAAACATCCCAGCCGCCACCCACGTCTAACCCACCCGAGTGCCACGCCGTCAGTGCGAGTGCGATGTCGGCACCCGAGTGGGTACTCGCATCCCGGGAGCGGAGTACCCACTCGCATGGCGGCGAGGCACTCGGATGGGTGCGTGGCACTCGCACTGACGGCGTGCCACTCGCACAGGGCGCGTGGCACTCGCACAGGGCGCGTGGCACTCGGACGGTCAGGGATCGGTCGTCAGATCGAGCGTGAGTGAGCCGTCGCCGTTGATGATTGGCCGTACACCCTGCGGGGGCAGCGCCAGATCCTCGGGCTGCAGTGTGCGCCCTTCGCAATCGGTGAACTCACGAGTGTGCTTCACCTGCTCGATCTGGCACGACGAGTCACGGTCCGCCGGATGCGCGAGGTAGATCTGGAATCCATCGGCAGTGTGGTCCAGCACAATATTGCGGTCGGTACCAATCAGGTCCTGCAGGATGATGGGGCCGCTGTCGGCAATCTGGTCGGCTACCCATTCAGCGCGGCCCATCTCCTGAAATTCGGGCGCCAGATTGGCGGTTGCATCCTCGGAGTTGTTGGCGGTGAGCGCTGCCACACCCCACAGCATCAGCCCGACGAGAATGATGAACCCAATGCCGAGCAGCACGGGCACCACGGCTCGGGCGAGATTGGAACGAAGCTGCGGGCGCTGCATCGCCCATCAGTGTGCCCGCCCAGCGCCGCAAAGCTACACGCCGTGCGACAGGTCACGCGACGTTGCGAATTGAGCGGAACAGCAGATCGGTCGTAGGGTTCCCTACTTGTGAATCGGCCTTATCGAGTTGTCGTGGCAAAGCCAGGTCTTGATGGCCATGATCGCGGCGCCAAGACCATCACTCGCGCCCTACGCGACCACGGTTTTGAGGTCATCTACACGGGCCTGCATCAGACCCCCGAGCAGATCGCCGAGACGGCCCTGCAGGAGGACGTCGACGCGGTTGGCCTCTCGCTGCTCAGCGGCGCCCACCTCACGCTGTTCCCACGGGTGATGGAGGAACTACGCAATCGCGACCTTGGCGACCTGCTGGTGTTCGGTGGTGGGGTCATCCCCGATGCCGATGCGCGGACGCTCAAGGCGCAGGGTGTGGCCCACGTGTTTGGGCCAGGAAGTTCGTTGAAGGCAATCAGCAGCTGGCTGGAAGCCGAATTGGATCGCCGTGAACTGTCAGACAAGGAAACCGAGGCCTAGATGGACCTGTTCGAGTATCAGGGCAAGCAGTACTTCGCCCGCTACGACATCGCCGTGAGCCCGGGCGACGTCGCCTACACGGTTGACGAAGCCGTGGCCGCCGCCGAGATGGCCGGCTACCCGGTCGTGGTCAAGGCGCAGGTGCAGGTTGGTGGTCGCGGCAAGGCCGGCGGCATCAAGCTGGCCGACACGCCCGACGAGGTGCGACTGCACGCCGGGAACATCTTGGGCATGGACATCAAGGGCCACCTCGTGAAGCGCGTGTGGGTCGAGCACGCCAGCGACATCAGTAAGGAGTACTACGCCTCGTACTCGCTGGACCGTGCTGCCAAGGACCACTTGCTGATGCTCAGCGCTGAGGGTGGTGTGGAGATTGAGACGGTCGCCGTCGACAACCCCGACGCCATCGTGCTGCTGCATATCAACCCGGTCGACGGCATCTCGCTGGCCGTTGCTCGCGACGCTGCCGTGCGCGCCAACATCGACGAAGAAGCCCTCGACGGCGTAGCCGACATGCTGGTGAAGCTGTACGACTGCTTCACCCGTGGCGACTGCGACCTGGCTGAAATCAACCCGCTCATCCTGCGCCCGGACGGTGGCGTGCACGCCCTCGACGCGAAGGTCAGCCTGGACAACAACGCTGGCTTCCGTCATCCCGAGTGGGAAGAGTTCCGCGCCACCGAGGAGCTTGACGAGCGCGAACAGTTGGCCCGCACGCACGACCTGCAGTACATCGGTCTCGACGGCACCGTCGGCATCATCGCCAACGGCGCCGGCCTGGCGATGAGCACGCTCGACGTGGTCAACCAGGTCGGCGGCACCGCTGCCAACTTCCTCGACATCGGCGGCGGCGCCAACGCCGACATGATGGCCGCAGCACTCGGGGTCATCAACTCCGACGAAAACGTGAAGAGCATCTTCATCAACATCTTCGGCGGCATCACCCGCGGCGAAGAAGTTGCTCAGGGCATCGTCGAGGCGCTCAGTCGTGTCGATCTGCGTGCCCCCATCGTCATCCGCCTCGACGGCACCAACGCCGCCGAAGGCCGCGAGATCCTGGCCAACGCCGGCATCCCCGAATCGAAGCTCACCACCAAGCCCACCATGCTCGAAGCCGCCCATGCGGCCGTAGCACTTGCGAACGGAAACTGATCATGGCCATCTTCGTCAACGCTGATACGAAGGTCATCGTCCAAGGTCTCACCGGCGGCCAGGGCAAGTACCACGGCCTGCGCAACCAGGCATACGGCACGCAGGTTGTCGGCGGTGTCACGCCCGGCAAGGGCGGCACCGACGTGGCTGTTGAGGGTGGCACGGCCATTCCTGTCTTCAACACGGTGGCCGAAGCTGTTGCCGCAACCGGTGCGACCGCGTCGTTCATCGCTGTGCCACCGAAGGCTGCCAGCGCCGCCATCCTCGAAGCCGCTGCCGCTGGCATTGCGTTCATCGTGTGCATCACCGAGGGCATTCCGGCGCAGGACGAGGCCAAGGTGTTCAACACTCTCGTGCGCGACTTCCCCACTACCCGCCTGCTCGGCCCGAACTGCCCGGGCATCATCAGTCCAGGCAAGTGCAACATTGGCATCACGGCCGGCGAAATTGCCCAGCTGCCCACGGCCAGCGGCCCCAACGTCGGCATCGTCAGCCGGTCGGGCACGCTCACCTACCAGGCGCTGTATGAGCTGAAACAACGCGGGATCGGCGTGTCCACCTGCGTCGGTATTGGTGGCGACCCGGTTCCAGGCACCAACTTCATCGACTGCCTGCGCGAGTTCCAGGCCGACCCCGAGACCCATGCGATCATCATGATCGGCGAGATCGGCGGCTCGGCTGAGGAAGAGGCGGCCGAGTTCATCAAGGCCAATGTCACCAAGCCGATGAGCGCCTACATCGCCGGCGTCACCGCCCCCGAGGGCAAGAAGATGGGCCACGCGGGCGCCATCACCAGCGGCGGCAAGGGCACAGCCCAGGGCAAGATGGACGCGCTACGTGCCGCCGGTGTGAAGGTGGGCCTCAACCCCACCGAAGCCAGCGACCTGATGGCGGAAATCGTCGCCGCCCTTTAGCCCTGAGCCCCGATCACCGATCACCCGCTTTACGTACAGGCTGTCGGGCGTTGACCAGCGGCTATACGGCCCCAGGTTCGACACAATTGGGGGCCGGGATGGGGCGGGCGAGGCTACGGTCGGTGCATGCCGATCGTGCCGGACGACAAGAATTGGACCTGGGTACTCGAGCGAGTGTGCCCCGACTGTGGATTCGATGCGGCCACGTTCGACCCGCTGATGGTGCGCGGTACCATCGAGGCCAATGCGTTGCGTTGGCGCGAACTGCTGGCCGACCCGAGCGCCACACAACGGCCCGACGACAACACCTGGTCGGCAACCGAGTACGGCTGCCACGTGCGCGACGTCTACCGCCTATACCTGATGCGGCTAGAGATGATGCTGTACGAAGACGGCCCCAGGTTCGCCAACTGGGACCAGGACGAAACCGCGATCGATCAGGCCTACAACCAACAGCAGCCTCACGATGTGGCTGGCGAGCTCCACGCTGCTGCCGGAATGCTGTCGGCTCGCTATGCAACTGTCGGCGGTGCGCAGTGGCAGCGCACGGGTACTCGCAGTGACGGCGTCGCTTTTACCATCGACAGCTTCACCCGATACTTTGTCCACGACCCCGTGCATCACGTCTGGGACGCGGAACAGGGCTACCTGAAACTCGGTGGCTCCTGGGCCCCGCCGACTGGCGAACCCGTGGGCTGAGCCAACCCGAGGGTTTCAGCCGCACCCCACGTCACCGAAACCCTCGGGTAGGTGGGTAGGTGGCCTCCTGCCCGATTTCGAGGGTTTCGAGCGCACCCCACGTCACCGGAACCCTCGGAACCAGCTTCATCCAAAGTAGGCCAAGAACTCGTCGCGTTGTACAGCTAGGGAAGCTGGCCGACGTGGGCGAGGGCGAGACGGATGAGGCGGTCGTGGCCGCCGGTCATCTCGCGGCGGACTTCCTCGCTGATGGCTTCTTCGGGCGTGAACCAGCGCAGGTCGAGCGCTTGCTGGGTGGGCTGGCAATCGCCCGACACCGGCACCACGAAGGCCAGGCTGACGGCGTGGTGGCGCGGGTCTTGGAAGCCGCTGACCTCGGCGTCGGGGAAGTACTCGACGACGGTGAACGGGGCGACCTCGGGCGGAATGCGAGGCAGGGCCAGCGGCCCGAGATCCTTCTCCAGATGGCGCAGCACGGCATCACGAATCCGCTCGCCGTACAGCACGCGACCCGACACGACCATCCGGCTAATAGTGCCATCGGGGGCCTGGCGCAACAGCATGCCGACGTGCGTGACCCGGCCAAGCTCGTCGACCTTCACCGGCACCGCGTCGACGTACACCAGCGGCACGTTGGCCCGAATCTTCTTCAGCTCGTCGCCCGAGAGCCAGCCGGTCTTGGTATCAGTCTGTTCGCTCATCGTTGGCCGCAGTTCGTGTTGGAAGGGGTCGGTACCAGTTGTAGCGCGCGCATCAGCTGAGAAAGAAACCGTTGATGTCGATCAGCAGATGGCCAGCTTCGCTCATCTTGGCAACCACGGTGCCGGATGGGCTGAGCTGCAGGAGCGCGCCGTTCGCGACGGTCTGGCCAGGGCCGAAGTTGAGGTTCGAGGTCTGCGGTTCGACGACGGGGTACACCGTGAGGAAGCCGGTAACGGTAGGCCCGGTGACGGTCAGGTTCGACGACACGGAGGAGGCGTTCGCGGCCACCCCCGGTGCAGCGTTCAACGAAATTGTGCGCGACTGCCCAAGAGTGAACGCGGTGAGCGCGCGACTGTCGTACGCGCGGAACGGCGTGACCGGCTGGAACATGCCGGTGGTGGTGTTGGCCGCGGTGCTATCGGTGATGTACCCGACCACGTCGACGAGGACATGCGTGGAGGCTGTCGTGTAGACGGCGACCGAACCATCTGGCCCGACCGGCACGATGGCAGTGTTTGCTGCCGGCGCGGCCGGGGTGTAGTTGACCGTGCTGTGTTGCGTACCAGCGGGGTTGCCGCCGCTGGGCATGGCGACCATGTAGCCGGGCGCGGCCGCGCCGGCGGCGGTGACGTTGATGACCAATGCCTTGAGACCGGTGGGGGGCACGACAGTGCTGGGCAAACGGACAGCGGTGGCGGTACCTCCGGCCGCAACAGGTGCCGGGCTGCCGACACCCGCGGGCAACAGACCTCCGTTGCGCGAGTCCATCCACCGCTCGGGTGCGATGGAGACGAACCGGCCGTCGGAGGAGGTGGCTGCGCCTGTCTCGAAGTAACCGAGCACATCGACGATCACATCGCCGCCATCATCGAGGTAGAGGGTGATCTTCCCGTCCCGGCCAACCGGCACGATTGCGAAGTTCGGACGGTCGGTACCCGGCGACGAGATGTTGAGGGTGGACGTACCACCGATCGCCGCCGCCAGGAATGGCAATGCCTGGATGAACCCGGCGGTGGTGGTGTGGGTGGACGTCACATTGACCGCGACCGCCGACACTGCCGAGGGAGCCACTGGGAGCCCGGCGAGCACCGCCACATCGACGATTGAGAACTGCGGGTAGGGGCCAACACCGAGGCCAGCGGCCGGCATGGCTCGCGAATCGAAGATACGTGCCGGCGTGGTGAGCGGTACGTACTTACCGGGTTCGGTGTTGAGCGCCATCGGTGGGGCGGGCAGTAGCACCTTGCCAGCGCCAAAGACACTGTCCTTACCTGGCGCACCGAGGTCGGTGGCGAAGTGCTTCACCAATGCGGCCAACGGTCGGCCGGGCACGGCGAGCCCGGCGCCCAGCAGGAGCGCAGCAATGCCAGCTGCGACCGGCGACGCAGCCGAGGTGCCCTGGAACGTGCCAGCGAAGGCGACACTGGCGAACCCGGCGGGTGCAGACAGATCGGGCTTTACGCGGCCGTCGAAGGTGGGGCCCTGCGACGAGTAGTAGCCGATGGCGTTGCCGGCTGGCGGGTCGATGGCGCCAACCGCCACCAGGCTGGGGTTCTTCGAATCGACCACCGGCTTGGAAGCGCTGCCAGGCGTGTCGTAGGCGTTGAGTTCGAGGTAGCCGTCGCCGAGCGCGATCTCCAACTGGTCTGGCGTTGTGCCGACCCGCGTGGCTGCGTTGCGCCGTATCCTCATGTAGACGATGCCGCCGTGGGGGCCATAGCCGTTGGTCGGGTAGACAAACAGATCCTCCCCTTCGAGTGGCAGCGCACCAGCAGTCTGTGGCGCGTCATAGACATTCTGGATTCCGTTGGCGTTGTTGCCATCCAGATCGACGCCGACCACTTCACTCATCGAGACCGGGTTGTACGTGTCTTCTGACTGATGGATGCTGCTGATCGGCTCCCAAAATTCGAGGGAGTAGTCGGTGCGCCGATTCGGTGGCAGGTACCAGTCATTGCTCCACCGGATCCCGTCCAACAGCACCCCGCCGCTGGCGTTGCCGCCATCCAGACGCAGCCACGTGTCGCCGCCGCCGTTGCGGCTGAAGTCGACATAGCTCTTCGCGGCCAGGCTGGTGGGCACCGAGCGGCGCATGTAGCCGTCGACAGCGTCATTGCCGGTTGAGTTGAACCAGACCATTCCCTGGTCCCCCGCAGAGTCGACCACGGTGGCGAGCGGACCGGTGCCGTCGCCGGGACCGTCGTACGCAGCGCCCAGTGAACGGGTCACGATGTTGACGCCTTTGCTGGCGAACCAGTTGATTGCGGCCTGCAGATCGGCGACGGTACCGACAGTCGCGATGTAGATCTCGGTCAGCGGCGCCATGTCCTTGACGATCTCGGCCACCGCGACCCCGTGGGCGCCGTCTGATTGGCTGACGATTGCACCGCCGCTGCACAGACCGGAGTTCGTTGAGTCCTGGCAGAACGAGTGGGCCTGGTTGGGTACGGGGCCCTCCTCAGTGGTGTTCCAGACGGCGAAGTTGAAGTAGTCGATGATGCCCACGCGGGTGCCAGCGCCGCCGAGGCCCGCTGCATGCCACGCGTCTGCATTGGTGATGTTGACTTCGGAGCCAGACGTCCCGGTACCCGGACCGAACTCGGAGCGATGGGCGACGCTGGGTACGTAGCCAGCGCTGCGCGGGTAGCGCACCGACTGCGCTCCGGCGGTATTGGCCAGTGCCTTCAGCTGGCCGACGGGCATGGTGGCCTGTACGACCTGGCCGGCCACTGTGCCGGTGACGGTGCCACCCAGGCGGCCGACTGCGGCGGCGACGCCCGCGTCATCGGGGGTGAGTACCTCCACCGTGATCGAGGCGTCGGAGGCGGCCTGCACCCGTTGGGCGCCAAGGCCGGCGATCTCGCCGAGTAGACGCAGATCGGTGATTTCAATGTCGCCACCAGACGCGCCCACAGCAGAGTTCATCGGCGTCGAGATGGCTACACCGGCAGCGAACGTTGCAGCAACCAGCACCATCCGCACCATCCGCACCCGTGGACCTCCTAAGGTTCTTGCGCAGCGTAGTGGGTGGCTCCCTTTTCTCGGAAGCGCCCGGCCCGCCCGGTCGTGTCGCTCGCCTCCCCCCGTCACGGCACGGACCGGGGTTTCGTCTGTGGTGTGACACAGACGAGGCGGGTCCGGTTAGCGGGGTCCGGACTTGCGGCGTCGCCGTGGGGGAAAGGGATCCGACGGGGGTTGCGGGGGTGCGTAGACCGACGTGTTCTCGTCGATTGGGACTTCAATGCCGTCCTTCTCGATATCGACCGGCTCGGAGTTGGCCGCCATCACTATGGGGGCTTCTTCCTTGGGCTTGCGACCAAGGGCAATGTCGACGCCAAACATGCCGGCTGCCAGAATTGCGCCCGCCGCGCCATGGCGCCGACGAGCGGTGCCGACCGGATCCGACACTGGCTCGACGTCGAACTCGACCACGTCATCGGCTACGTCGTCAACGTCTAGGTCGTCAACGTCTACGTCATCATCCGCGACGTCTTCAACGTCAACGGCTGCGTCAGCTGGGTCCTCGGTGTTCACGGTCAGCACGCTACCGAGATATTCCAGGCGGGGTATCGCGCGACGGGGGTCTGTCGGTTGCGTAGTCTTGGCAGCGTGCCTGAAGGCGACACGATTCACCGCGCTGCAGCAGCCTTGCGTACGGCTCTGACCGGTCGTGCCATTACGCGCTTTGACGCACCCCGCCTCTACGGCCCTCGCCCCGGTATGGGTCGTGTCATCGAGCGGGTAGCGACGCACGGCAAGCATCTTGAGATCATGTGGGACGACGGCATCGTGCTGCACACCCACCTTCGCATGAACGGCTCGTGGCACCTCTATCGCGGCGGCGAGCGGTGGCGACGGCCCAGCGAACAGATGCGTGTCGCCATCGAAGTACCGGACTGGGTGGCCGTTTGTTTCAGTGCCCCTACCGTCGAGACCTACCGCGAATTCGACCGCTTCCGTCACCCGGGCACCGGCCGGCTCGGCCCAGACCTCTGCACCGCGCCTGATGAGAAGCTGATGGAAAGCGCCCGCCGCATTTACGAGTACCCCGAGCCGGAGTGCCCCGTCTCGGAAGTGCTACTGGACCAGCACGTGGCGTGCGGTGTTGGCAACGTCTATCGCAGTGAGATTTTGTGGGCCTGCGAGATCAGCCCGTTCGCCCCGGTCGGCTCGCTGCTGCCCTTCGATTGTGTGCAGATCATTCACGCTGCGTCGCGCATGCTGCGCGCCAACCTGCAGCACGTGTACCGAGTCACCGCCGCGGAGATTCCGGGAGGGCTGGCTGTCTACGGTCGTAACGGTCAGCGCTGCGCTCGCTGTGGCGACACGGTCGAGGTTCGTCGGGTTGGCGAGCACGCCCGCACGCTGTACCACTGCCCTGGTTGCCAGGTTCGTCATCATCCGCTGGCTGCGGCCGGGCCGCACGCCAGCGATCCGGTGATGGACCCACACCCGGCGGCGGCGAAGTACCTTGCCGACCTGCCGTGGCGGCGCGACTCACTCGCCGGCTGAGTCGCCATCGGTGTTCGGGCTGGGGTGCTGCCCACCCACGGACTCACTCGCCGGCTGAGGCCATCGGTATTCGGGCTGGGGTGCTGCCCACCAGCAGTTGCACCAACGTTGTCCAACCTTCGCCGAGCGGGCTGCGGTCGTCGTGCGCTGGATGAACGGTGCCGGTGACGGCGTGGAAGATGGCGGTGGACAGCGCGCAAGCCACCACATCGCCAACGGCGAGTGCCCGTGCCACGGCTGCCTGGGCGGTGAGCTCGGCTTGCTCGGTGTCGCCCATCTGCAATGCTGCGCCCGCAGCCGCGACATAGGCAAACACTTGGTCGAGGTAGGTGGCGCCGGGGGCGAGTGTCACGGCCTCGGCGTGCCCGATAGCAACTTCCGGTTGGCCGACCGCGGTATAGATCAGTGCGGACACCGCGTGGGTGAAGGGGTGGTCGCTTCCCTCGGCGGGCACCGACTCCAGAGTGGCAAGCGCCTCGTCGGTGCGACCCTGCTGCGCGTACGCAAGGGAGAGCACCAACATCGGCTCGAACAGCCGCCCACCAATCGCGCGAATCTCGGCGAGTGCCCGCTCGGCCATCGTGGCAGCGACATTGGCGTTGCCGCGATGCATCGCCGCGCCGGCCACGGCCATGAGGGGGGCGGGGCCGTTTTGCGACGTGTCGGCCAGCGTCAGCAGTTCCTCCGCGCTGCGTTGCCCTGCGGCGTGGCGGCCGAGGGCGACCTGCGCGCGCAGCAGCGGTGCCAATGATTGCACGAGACCAAACTTGTCGTTGATCTTCTTGAAGCGTGCTCGCGCCTTCTCGGCGAGGTCGGCGGCTTCCTCTAGGTTGCCCTGCCACAGCCGCAGGTCGGCGAGCAGCGTGTTCATCATGGTGGCCGCCCACAGGTCGCCGCGCAGTTCGGCTTCCTTGCCCACGATGTCGGCCAGTGCCTCAGCGTTGTCGAAGTGGCCTTCGAAGAACTCGACAAATGCCAGCAGCCCCAGCGCCCAGCCAACTCCGTTGCGGTCGCCCATCCGCTCGTGCGCATCGGCGGCATGCGTGAGCCGCTCGCGGGCGATGGCCAGGTTGCCCGACATGAATGCGATCCACGCGCGGTGCTGCTCGATGTATGCAAGGCCGCGCTCGTCGGCCAGTTTCTCGTACAGCCCGTGTGCCTCGCCGAAGAACCACTCGGCGTCGACCAGCGAGCCACCGAACATCTCGATGAACCCTCGCACGCGCAGCGCTCGTGCCAGCGCGGCAGGGTCGTTGGCGTCGCGCAGTAGATCGACAGCCTGGCCGAGCTCGAGGCGCGCATCGTCGATGCGGCCTGCCACCTGGCTCAGCGAGCCGCGCAGCCGATACGACTCGGCCTTCAAACCCACGTCGGCCAGCCGCTGGGCGATGACCTGCAACGCGTCGATGTCGTCGCTGGCGGCGGTGAAGTTGCGTTGGTCGATGTACACGCCCGCTCGCACTAGGTACAGGTGAGCGAGGTCGGTGTCGCAGAGGTTGGACGGCGGGCTGGGGTCGCCTGCGCCGGCCAGTTCAAGCGCCCGTGACGAGTGCCGTGCGGCCATGCGCAGACTGCCCGCATCGAAGGCGCGGTCGGCGGCGGTGGTCAGATACTTGATGGCTTGCGCAACGATGTCGGTGGGCACCTTGTCGACCGCACCAAGCTCTTGCACCAACTCGGCCGCAGCCGCGGCATGATGCGCAAGGTCGTCGAGCTGGCCGATCGAACCCATCGCCGCGGCCACACCGGCGTGGCGCTGCGCACGGGCAGCCTTGGTGAGTGTTTGATACGCGGCATCGCGCACCGACTCGCTACGGAACTCCCATCGGCGGCCGTGTACTTCGATGAGGCCCAGCTCGTCGAGTTCGTGCAGCACAGCCTGGCGAAAGGGCTGCCCGAGTTCCTTGGCGAACTTCTCGAGGCCTACGATCGCTCCGCTGGTGCCCAGTACGGCAGCGTTCTCCAGGGTCTGACGTTGCTCGGACGTGAGCTGGTCCAGTCGGGCGGCGATGAGCGTGCGCAGCGAGTCGGGCAGCTCACGCTGGCCGCCGCCGGCCTCTGTGAGTGCGACCAATTCGGCGAGGAATAGCGGGTTGCCGCCACTGCGCTCGTACAGCGCGGTGAGCAGCTGTTCGTCGCGAGCCGCCTCGCCCAACAGGGCGGTGGCCAGCTGTTCGGTATCGAGCCGGGTGAGCGGCTGCAGCGTAATGGAGACGACCGTTCCACGATCTGAGCGCGGCGGCCAGAGTGCGTCGTGGCCTGGCCGCATGGCGGTGATGAGCAGGAACGAGTGGCGGCTGAGCGCGGTGACGAGGTGCTCGAGCAGATCAAGCATGACCGGGTCTGCCCAGTGCACGTCGTCGATGCTGAGGATCATCGGGCCGCGATGTGAACGCGCCTCCAGCACCATCGCCACCGTCTGGTGAATGGTGTTGCGCGCGTTGACCGGATCCAGGCGATCGATCGGTGATGGGTAGCCGAGCAGGTGCGTGAAGACGTCGACCAGGCGCTCGGCACCGGCAGCATCGATGGATGGAAACATGTGCTGGGCCCGCTCGAGAGCAGTGACGCGTGCGGCATCGATGGCGACGCCCAGGTCGAGGTCGAGATAGTTGCTGAGCGCGCTGGCAATCGGCCACCACACGTTGGCCTCGCCGTACGGCACGCAGGCGCCTTCCAGTACCGACACCTCGCCCAGGGCGCGCACGCGGCGGATGACCTCGTCGACGAAGTGGCTCTTGCCCACTCCGTTCTCGCCGTTGACGTGCAATAGCACGCCGCGCCCGTTCTGCGTGACCAGCTCGAGTGCGGCGCCGGCCATGGCCAGCTCCGGGTGCCGCCCAACGATTCCAACCTCGCGCCGCCGCCGCCGCCGGCTACCTGGTGGGGCAGTGGCCTCCATTGCCAGCCACGTCGGCATCGTCTGCTCGCGACCGCGTGGCTGCAGCAGCCCGGCGGGCTCGTAGCGGAACGTGTGCGAGGTGAGTGCGTAGGTCGGCTCGCCGACGAGCACGCCACCGCTGGGTGCTTCCGCCTGCAGGCGCGACGCCGTGTTCACCACGTCGCCCATTGCCGTGTAGTCGGTGCCGGCGAGCGTGCCGACCAGCACCTCGCCGGTGTTGATGCCAACTCGCATGCGAATATCGGCACTGCCGGCGAGTTCGCTGATGCCTACGTAGTGAGCGAGCGCCGCCTGCATGCGCAGGGCCGCCCGAACGGCACGCTCAGGGTCGTCCTCGTGAGCGACCGGCGCGCCGAACAGTACGAGCATGCCATCGCCGAGAATCTTGTCGACCTTGCCGCCGAACTCGACGACCACGTCGACCAGCCGCTCGAAACAGGCGTCGATGAGGCGCTTGACCTGCTCGGGATCCATCCGCTCGGCGAGGGTCGTGAAGCCAACCAGGTCGGCGAAGAGAACGGTGACGATGCGCCGTTCCTCAGGCTGCGCGAACGCGACCGAGTGACCGCACGAGGGGCAGAACCGTGCGCCGGCCGGGATGGCAGAACCACAGGCGGTACACGGGATCACCCCAGGAGCGTAGGCGACATCCACCCTGAGGGGGACGCTGCAAATCGTTGGCTCGGTTAGCGTTCGTGGCGCCATGAGCCCTCGCCACCCAATTCGCTGGTTGCGCGATCACCCAGTAGCTGCCGATTGGTGGCTCGCTGGAGGTTTGGCGGTGACGGCGCTGCTTGCCCACCTTGCCATTCGCGACCCAGACGTCGCCGATCCCACCGTGCTCGGTGCAGTGCTTGCTGTTGGCGCATCGCTGCCAATTGGTTGGCGTCGCCGGTCTCCCGCGCTCGTGTTGCTGGTCGTGACCCTTTGCCAGATGGGTCTGGAAGCGATCAACGCAGCTGGCCCGGGGTGGATGGGCGTGCTGATCGGCGCCTACACGCTGGGTGCGTACCGCAGTGGCCGCGTGCTGTGGCGGTCTGGTGTTGGGTTGGTGCTTGCCGTCATCGGGTTTGTGGTCGTGGGCGCGTTGCACGGCGACGCGCCCTGGCAGGCGCTGATCTCGACGCCGGTGATCGTCGGTGCGGCAGTGCTGCTGGGCGACAACATGCGTCGTCGGCGGGAGCGCTCGGCGGAACTGGTCGAGCGCGCGGAACGCGCCGAACGCGAACGTCACATGCTCGCTCATCAGCATGTGCAGGAGGAACGTACCCGTATCGCTCGCGAGCTACACGACGTGGTGGCGCACAGCGTCAGCCTGATGGTGATCCAAACCGCGGCGGCGCGTCGCCAACTCCTGGCTGGCCCCGATGGCGTCGATGCCTCACTGGAGGCGGTGGAAGACACCGGGCGCACCGCGATGCAGGAGATGCGTCGCATTCTTGGTGTGCTGCGCGACGCAAGTGGCGCCGTGTTCTTGGCGCCGCAGCCGGGGCTGGCCGCGATTGAGGGCCTCACCTCGGCCGCTACCGACCTGCCGGTGTCGGTGCGCTCGCAAGGCGATTTGCAGCACCTGCCCACTGGTGTGGAAGTCAGTGCCTTCCGCATTGTGCAGGAGGCGCTGACCAACGTGCGCCGCCATGCTGGTCCGGTGCAGCAGGTGGATGTGTCGATGGTGTGCGATGGATCGTCGCTCACCGTGGAAGTCACCGATGACGGTCGCGGCGCAGCCGCCACGGCAGCCGACGAGGGCGGGCCGGGTTTCGGGCTGGTCGGCATGCGTGAACGCGTCGCCGCCTTTGACGGTCAGCTGTACGCGGGGCCGCGGCCCGGGGGTGGCTGGCGCGTGCGCGCTGTGTTCCCGGTGGGTGTGCAGTGATACGGCCAGTGGGTGTGCGGTGATACGGGTGGTGTTGGTCGATGACCAAGCAATGGTGCGCGCTGGTTTCCGTATGATCTTGGAGAGCGAGGCGGACATCACGGTGGTGGGCGAGGCCAGCGACGGTCGCGAGGCGATCGAGGTCGTTGCCCGCAGCGCGCCCGATGTGGTGCTCATGGACGTGCGTATGCCGGTGATGGATGGCATTGAGGCAACCCGTCATGTGGTCGCCTCCGAAGGCGACGCGCGGGTACTGATCCTGACCACCTTCGACCTTGATGACTACGTGTACTCGGCGCTGCGCGCTGGTGCCAGCGGTTTTATGTTGAAGGACGCGCCCGCCGAGCAGCTGATCAATGCCGTGCGCGTGATCGCCGCCGGCGATGCACTACTAGCCCCCTCGGTGACCCGTCTGTTGATTGAGGAAGTGTCGCGTCGTCCGTCGGTTGACCCCAGCGCGGTCGCTCCTGGCTTGGC
This sequence comes from Ilumatobacteraceae bacterium, assembly GCA_043740085.1. GTDB lineage: Bacteria > Actinomycetota > Acidimicrobiia > Acidimicrobiales > Ilumatobacteraceae > UBA668. The sequence continues at coordinate 46,107 of JAYUCY010000015.1, read as the reverse complement.
CGACCTGACGGACCGCGAGTTGGAAGTACTGATGCTGATGGCTCGCGGGCTGTCGAACAGTGAGATCGCGACCCAGCTGTATCTGGGCGAGGCGACGGTGAAGACCCATGTCGGCCGAGTGCTGACCAAGCTGGGCCTGCGCGACCGGGTGCAGGCGGTGGTGGTTGCCTACGAGAGTGGCCTGGTGACCCCGGGAGCCTCAGATCAACTGGGCTAATCACCCGCTGGGCTGACGGACGTCACCCTCGGAGGGGACGAAAGCTGGCGCCGGTAGCGGTACAACGGTTGTATGACAGATTCCCAGACACTCGTGGCAGCCGCCGGCGCCGACAATGCATCGAAGATCTACGGCGGCGGCGACAGCGAAGTTCGCGCGCTTGACGGTGTGACGGTGCAGTTCGAGACCGGCAAGTTCACCGCCATCATGGGCCCGTCGGGTTCCGGCAAGAGCACCCTGATGCACTGCCTGGCGGGCCTTGATTCGCTGACGAGCGGTGCCGTGTACATCGGCCAGACCTACCTGGCAACGCTCAACGACAAGCAGCTCACCGAGCTGCGTCGTACCGCGGTGGGCTTCATCTTCCAGGCGTACAACCTGGTGCCGACGCTGACCGCGGAGGAGAACATCACTCTGCCGTTGCTGCTCGGTGGCACCAAGGGCGACCAAATGTGGATTGACCGTGTGATCGACACGGTTGGTCTGCGGTCGCGATTGAAGCACCGCCCCAGCGAGCTGTCGGGTGGTCAGCAGCAGCGCGTGGCAGTCGCCCGCGCGTTGGCGAGCCAGCCCACCATCATCTTCGCCGACGAGCCCACTGGCAACCTGGACAGCCGCACGGGCGCCGAGATCCTCGACTTCATGCGGCTCGCCGTGCGTGAGCTGGGCCAGACCATCGTGATGGTCACTCACGACCCGAACGCCGCCAGCTACGCCGATCGCGTGATCTTCCTGGCCGACGGCAAGGTTGTCGACGAGATGGCCGACCCCACCGCCGAGCGCGTGCTTGACCGCATGAAACGCTTCGGTGAATGAGCCATGTTCAAGCTGAGCATGAAAAACATCTGGAGCCGTAAAGGTCGGCTCCTCCTTACGGCCATTGCCGTGATCGCCGGTACCGCGTTCCTCTCCGGAGTGTTCGTTTTTACCGACACCATCAAGGGCAGCTTCAACTCGATGTTTGCGAGCGCCTACGAGAAGACCGACGCCTTCGTGCGGTCATCGAACGTGATCGAGGGCGACTTCGGCGAGGAGACGCGCGATCGCATCGATGTGTCGCTCGTTAACGTCGTTGCTGCTCTGCCCGGCGTGTCCGAGGCGGTCGGCGATATTCAGGGCATCGCCACGGTTACTTTCGAGGGCACCGTGCTGGGTCAGGACGGGCCGCCGAAGTTCGCTGGAGTGTGGACGGGCAGTGAGTCGTCGCCCTGGGCTCTCGCCGAGGGCGTCGCGCCCACAACGGCCAGCCAGGTCGTGCTTGATCGCAAGTCGGCGAAGGCCGGCGGTGTCAAGGTCGGCGACCCGGTCACCATCACGACCACTGGCGCTCCTCGCGACTTCACCGTTGTTGGCATTGCCACCTTCGCGGGTTCGGACTCGTCGGGCGGTGCCTCGTGGTCACTCTTCACGCTGCCCACAGCGCAGGAGTTCGTGATCGGCGACATCACCAAGATCGACAACGTGAACGTGCGCGGTGACGGCAGCGTCAGCGACGCCGAGTTGGCCGCCACTATCGAGAAGGCGATTGGCCGCCCCGATGTGGAGGTGTTGACCGGTAGGGAAATCACCAAGGAAAATCAGACTGCGGTTGCAACCAGTCTCAGCTTCATCACGATCTTCCTGTCGATCTTTGCGCTGATCGCAATGTTCGTCGGCAGCTTCATCATCTACAACGTGTTCAGCATCATCGCTGCGCAACGTCAACGCGAGAATGCGTTATTGCGGGCCGTCGGCGCCAGCCGCAGCCAGGTCACGAAGTCGATGTTTACGGAGGCTGTGGTCGTGGGGTTCGGTGGCTCGCTGCTTGGCTGCGCGGCCGGAATCGGCCTTGCATCGGTGATTCTCTCAATCCTGAACGCGGTCGGCTTCGGCCCTGGCGAGACCAGCCTGGTCCTGAAGCCCACCGGGTTCGTTCTCACCCTGATCATCGGTGTGATCGTCACCGTGCTCTGCGCAATCGCACCTGCGATTCGTTCCGGGCGGGTGCCGCCGCTTGCCGCAATGCGTGATGTCGCCGTCGACAACGCCGACGTCTCGCGGGGTCGCAAGATTACCGGCGCCGTCTCCATCCTGGCTGCTATCGGTGCGGTCGCTGCTGGGCTGAACGGGAACACGGTGGCCCTCGGCCTGGGCGTGATTCTCCTTTTCGTTGCGCTCGTCGCTCTAGGGCCCTTCCTTGCCACCCCGGTCGCCAAGTCCTCATCGCCGCTGCTCACCAAGGTCAGCGGTGCCGCTGGCACGATGGCTGCGCGCAATGCCGCCCGCAACCCGAAGCGCACTGCGCTGACAGCTGGCGCGCTGGCGGTCGGGCTCTCGCTCATGATCGGTGTCGCCACCCTTGGTGCCTCGGCGAAGGCGACCACTCGCAATGTGATTGGCACAGCATTCGAGAGCGACTACGTCGTGACGCCGGAGCAGACCAATGCTCAGATCGGCCTGCCCGACACATTGACGGACGCGCTCAAGGCGGCGGATGTCGGCGATGTGCTGGCTCTTGGCATTGGCGTTCCGAAGATTTTCCAGGGCGGGGAGTTCAAGAGCTACCCGGTGCTGGCGGTGGACCCGGCCGATGCGGCGGCGGTACTCAATATTCCGTGGACCGCCGGCGGCTTCTCCGCATTGGGCCCGGACACGATTCTCGTCTCCACCGACAAGGCCGACCGCGAGAACCTCAAGCTGGGAGACACCCTGCGTGTCACGTTGTTCACGGCCGACGAAACGGTTCTGACGGTGGCTGGCTTCTTCGATTCGAAGATCTTCGGCAACTACATCGTCGATCGGACCCTCTTCGATGCGGCGCCGATTCTGATGCAGAACCGTGCGATCTACATCAATGTCACCACCGGTGATGCGGCCACCTCGGCGGCGCTGGCCTCAGTTGCCGATGGTTACCCGACCGCGAAGTTGCAGAGTCGTAGCGAGTACATCGACGAGCAGAGTGGCTCGATCGATGGCTTCCTCAATTTCATCTACGCCTTGCTGGGAATGTCGATCTTCATTGCGATCATTGGCATCGTGATCACGCTGATGCTGGCCGTGTACGAACGACGCCGTGAGCTGGGTCTCCTGCGAGCGGTCGGTACCACGCGGGCGCAGGTGATGATCAGTGTGCTGTGGGAGAGCATGATCACGGCCGTCATTGGCGTCATCATGGGAATTCTTTTGGGCGGCGCGCTCGGCTGGATCATTGTGCGAGCATTGCGTGACCAGGGCTTGAGTGTGTTCTCGCTGCCCGTGACAACCATTGCGTTTGCGTCAGTCGGTGCGTTGGTGTTGGCCGCCATCGCAGCGCTCTACCCCTCGTGGAAGGCCTCGAAGTCCGACGTCTTGCAGGCGATTGCTACGACATGATCGGGAGCCCATGTTTCGACTTGCACTGAGGAGTGTGTTGGCCCGGTGGCCGCGGCTGTTGTTGACCGCGCTCGCCATCGTGGCCAGCACGTCCTTTCTCTCCGGCACGTTCATCTTCCGCGACACCATCGAGCGCACCTTCGATGCGTTGTTTGCCGACGTCTACGAACGCGTCGATGGCTATGTACAGAGCAGCAACTCGGTAGAGAACCTGTTCGGCCTCGAGCGGCGCGACCGCTTGCCGTCGAGTGTGTTGGACCAGGTGAAGTCGGTCCCCGGCGTGGGCGATGCGCAGGCCGCTATCCAGGGTGACGCGGTGGTCATCGGTAAGAACGGTGACCCGATCGAACGGCCGACGGCGCCGACGTTCGGTGCCGCGATCGAGGCTGGCGACCTGTCGGTGTGGCGGATTGCCGAAGGACGGTTACCGCAGGGTGGCAACGAGGTGGTACTCGACACCATCACCGCTGACGATGGTGGTTTTTCACTGGGTGACGAGGTGAAGGTCAACGCCGAGGGCGGATCGCGAACCTTCACGCTCGTCGGCATCGTCGAGTACGACGACATCATTTCGCCCGGCAATGCCACGTGGGCACTGTTCGACGAACCGACTGCCGAAGAGTTCATTGCCAAACCCGGTTTCATCGACGCAGTACTGGTGAAGGGCGATGGCTCGGTCAGCGCCGACGAATTGGTGCAGCGGTTGCGCACTTCACTCAACCCGGAGGTGGCCGAAACGCTCACGTCCGCGGAGATCACCGCACAGACGCAAACCGAGATCGAGAAGAGCCTCAGCTTCCTCACCATCTTCCTCGCGATCTTCTCGTTCATCGCGCTCGGCGTGGGTATGTTCGTGATCTACAACGTGTTCTCCATCACCGCTGCCCAACGGCAGCGGGAGAACGCACTGCTGCGTGCGCTGGGCGCCAGTCGCCGGCAGATCACGTGGTCGATGTTGATCGAAGCGGTCTTTGTCGGCCTGGCTGGCTCGCTGGTCGGCTTGGTCGGTGGCATCGGCTTGGCGAGTGGCATCAAGGCGCTGCTCAACGCGTTCGACTACGTGATCCCCGCTCGCGGCCTGGCCATCGAGCCACGCACCATTGCGATCACGTTGTTGGCGGGCACCATCGCGACGGTGTTGGCCGCGGTTGGGCCGGCCATCGGCGCTGGTCGCATTCCGCCGGTCGCGGCGATGAGCGATGCGATTCTGGAGAAGGTCGGCTCCGTTCGTTCGCGTGTGGTGTGGGCGGGCATTGCCGCCACCATCGGTGTTGGCTCGATTGTCGCGGTGATGGCCGGAGCCGATGCGGTGCTGTTGGCCGTCGGCGTCGTCGGGCTGTTCGCCGCGCTGCTGCTGTTGGGCCCTGTGCTGGCGAGGCCGATCGCCCGCTTCATCGGTGCGCCAGTGCAGCGGTTCCGTGGCGTCACCGGCACGATGGCGCGCGGCAACGTGCAGCGCAACCCGCGGCGCACCGCCCGCACCGCGGCGCCGGTGTTGTTGGGCGTCGCATTGGTGACCGGCGCTTCCGTGTTTGCCGCCTCCATCAAGGCGCAGATCAGCGACGTGGTGGGTGCCACGTTCCAGGGCGAGTACGTCATCAACTCCACCAACGGCGGCAGCCTCAGCTTCAGCCAGGAACTGGTCGACCACCTCAACGACTTGCCAGAGGTAGGCACGGCCAGTGGCCTTGGGTTCGCGTTTGTCGCCACCCCCGACGGCAAGGGTGCGCCCGGGGCGGTGATCAACCCGGTCACCGCCGAGGGCTTGGTCAATCTGACATTCGTCGAGGGCTCGATGGCTGCGCTGACCCCGCAAGGGGTACTCATCAGCGAGGGCGATGCGAAGAGCAAGGACTTGGCGATGGGTGACCAACTGGTGCTGTTCATCGATGGTGAAAACGTACCGTTGACAGTGCAGGGCATCTACGAGAGCAGTGACTTCATTCCCTCTCGCACCTATCACCGCGACACGTTCCTGAATACCAGCATCGCGGCGCCCGCAGGCATCGTGTCGGTGACGCGGTCGCCCGACGTCTCCGAGGGTCAGTTCCGCGACGTGGTGCAGGCCGCCGTTGATGACTACGGCATTGGCGAGTTGCAGGACAAACAGGAGTTCATCGCCAGTCGCTCCGACATCATCGACCGCAGCCTCGCGTTCATCTACGGCTTACTGATGCTCTCCGTGCTGATTGCGCTGTTCGGCATTGTCATCACGCTGCTGCTCGCGGTCTACGAACGCCGTCGCGAGACCGGTCTGTTGCGCGCCGTCGGGATGACCCGTGTACAGGTGCGCACGACGGTGCGCTGGGAGAGCGTGATCACGTCGCTCTACGGTGCGGCTGTCGGTGTGATGATGGGCCTCGTGCTTGGCTACGTCGTCATCATTGCGCTGCGCGATCAGGGGCTGACTGAGTTCTCGATTCCGGTCACCAGCATTGTGTGGATCATGGTGCTGGCCTTTGGCGCCGGCGTGCTCGCTGCCGTCGTACCGGCGTGGCGAGCAACTCGGGTGGGCATCCTGACGGCGATCGCGGCGGACGGATGATGGAGCTCACGACGGCCCTTGCCGAGTTCATCGCCGAACGCCACTTGGCCGTGTTGGCGACCCAGCGGGCCGACGGTTCGCCACACGCGGTACCCGTCGGTTTCACGTTTGCGAACGGTATCGCGCGGGTCATCACCTTCGCCCCGTCGGTGAAGGCGCGCAACGCCCGTCGCGGCGGGAGAGCCTCGGTCACCCAGATTGATGGCACCCGCTGGGTGACCTTCGAGGGGCCGGTGCGGTTGCTGGATGACGACGCCGCGGTGGCAGGCGCAGTTGCGGCCTACGCGCAGCGCTACCGTCAACCCAAGGTTCGCGACGATCGGGTCGTGATTGAGATCGAGGTTGACCGGGTTATGTGCAGCAGCAGGTTGAAATGAGCGCCGGGTACTCCAACACTCCGCTCAACAAGAAGCTGGGTATCACGGGCGACGTGGTGTTCACGGTGCTGCACGCACCGCCCACCTTCATGGCCGCGCTGGGCGACACCGGCGATGCTATTTGGCAGCGAAACCTGATGCCACCGATCGACGTCATCGTGGCCTTCTACACCGAAAAGATCGCGTTGCGCGACGAGTGGAAGTCACTCACCGATGCGGCCCAGCCCGTCGGTGGCGTGTGGGTCGCGTGGCCGAAGAAGACCAGCGGCGTACAGACCGACATCACCGAAGACGCGTTGCGCGCCACCCTGCTGAAGACCGGCTGGGTCGACAACAAAGTGTGCGCCATCGATGAGGTGTGGAGCGGCCTGCGCTTCGTGATGCGCAAAGAAAACCGCCCACCCTGGAAACGCTGACCAGCGACGCCTTCAAACGGTTGTGTCGAACCCTGGGACTCACAGCCCCGGTCGCAGCCCGACAGCGTGTACGTACAACTGGGGTGGGGCTACTTGTTGGGCTGGGGGAGTACGCGGAGGTAGGGCTTGACGGTGGTCCAGCCCTGGGGGAAGAGCGCCTTCGCGTCGTCGTCGCTGACGGCGCCGCCGATGATCACGTCGTCGCCGTCGACCCAGTTGGCGGGGGTGGCAACCTTGTACTGAGCGGTCAGCTGCAGGCTGTCGATCACGCGCAGGATCTCGTCGAAGTTGCGGCCGGTGCTGGCCGGGTACGTGAGGGTCAGCTTGACCTTCTTGTCCGGGCCGATGACGAACACGGAGCGCACGGTCAGGGTGTCGCTGGCGTTGGGGTGGATCATGTCGTAGAGGTTGGCGACGGTGCGGTCCGGGTCGCCAATCATCGGGAAGTTGACCGGGGTGCCCTGGGTCTCGCCAATGTCGCCCTCCCACTTGAGGTGGCTTTCCACGTTGTCCACCGAGAGGCCGATGACTTTGACGTTGCGCTTGTCGAACTCGGGCTTGATCTTGGCGACGTAGCCCAGCTCGGTGGTGCACACCGGCGTGAAGTCCTTCGGGTGGCTGAAGAGCACGCCCCAAGAATCGCCCAGCCACTCGTGAAAGCTGATCTCGCCCTGGGTGGTGGGGGCGGTGAAGTCGGGGGCGGTGTCGCCGAGACGAACGGTCATTGTGGGCTCCTTGGACGGCTTGCTATCGAACGTACTGGTGATGGCAACGCTACCGAGATACCCGACTATTCCAGTCAAGAATGAGATTCCGTTCTTGACAGGTGACTCAACTGTCACGTAAGGACACCACATGGCCATCACCCGACACCAGTACCGCATCTACATCAAGGCTCCCATCGAGCAGGTGTGGAATGCACTGCTCGACCCGGCGTTCACGCGTCGGTACTTTCACGACACCGCGTTCGAGGCGCCGCCGGTGGTGAGTCAGGCGTATCGGATGCTGAGGGCCGACGGGCAGCCCGCGATTGACGGTGCCATCGAGGCGCTGGAGGCGCCGCACCGGCTGGTACAGACGTGGCACTTCCTGGACGACGCAGCGATGGCCGCCGAGCCGCCCTCGCGAGTGGAGTGGACGCTGGCCGTTGCCGGCGAGGGCCTCACCCGGCTCGATATCGTGCACGGTGACTTGGCACGCAGCCCAGTGACATGGGCGTTCGTGGGAGAGGGCTGGCCCTGGATTCTCGGCGGCTTGAAAACGGTGCTGGAAACCGGTGACGTGCTGCCGGAGGTTTCTGCCCAGCCCCGCCCAGCGGAAGTTGCCGCGGCCGGCGACGCTGCCGGCGACTGGCATCGCGCCCAGGGCATCGAGTGCAACAACAGCATCTGGGAACTGGTGGGCAACGAGGCGCGCTCCGCGGCCGACGATGAGGAGATGCTGCGCCGCGCGTACAGCTCCGCGTATCACTGGCAGCGTGCTCGCGGCACCGCCCCGGCGAACGAGGCGCGGGCGCTGTACATGCTGGCCAAGGTGCACCTGCTCACCGGGCAGGGTGCCCGTTCGCTGCATTACGCCGATGCCTGTCTGGCACAGTGCGTGCAGCACGGGTTGGTCGATTTCGATCTTGCGTACTCGCACGAGGCGCGGGCGCGGGCACTGCGCGATCTTGGGCGCGAGGACGAAGGTCTGGCGGCGTGGGCCATCGCCAGGCAGGTGCCGATCGTGGACCCTGAGGACAGAGACATCGTCGAAGCTGACTTCGCCGACGCCCCCGAGCAGTAGTCCCGCGGGGTATCGCGACGGCAACCGTACATTTGGCGCGGGTAGCCTGCCCGCATCCGGTCCCTCCACTCACATTCTCTGTGCGCTGTTCTGTGCGCTTGCGCCGCGCTGACGCTGGGCGGGTTCGGTGCCTTCGCCGCCGACGCCGCTCCCAGCGTTGTCGCTTCGCTGGACGTTGGCGATGCGGCCTCGGCGAGTTCCCCTGCGCAACGGTTGCGTGTGGTGCCGCCCGACAACTTCCCGATGGCGCCCAGCCCCAAGTGTGCCGTGCTCAATAACTTCGGCGACCCGCGCAGCGGCGGCCGCTCGCATGAGGGCGTCGACATTCTTGCGACCTTGGGGCAGGAGGTCTACGCCATGGCGGATGGCACGCTGACGACTCAAACGATTGCGGGCGCCCCGAACGCCACCCTTTCGGGCAACCTATGGCGGTTGACGGCGGCGAGCGATGGCACCATCTACCTCTACGGACACCTCGCCGGGTTCGCGCCGAGTCTTACCAAGGGCAGCGTGGTGTACAAGGGCCAGGTCCTCGGGTATGTCGGTGACACGGGCAACCCCGGCCCGGGTAACTATCACCTTCACTTCGAGATTCATCCCGGCGGCGGGAACGCGGTCGATCCATTGCCCCTGTTGCTGCCCGTGCCGGCAGCGTGCAAGGTGTACGGATGAGCATTCCCGTGTCGTTGACCGAACTTGGCGCGGCGCTGGCCGCGTATCCGTGGGGGTACCTCGTGACTGTCGGCGACGACATGCGCGCACATTCGCTGGCCGTGCCCACCAACTATGACGGCAGTTCGCTGCGCGCCGCTGGTGGCCGAACGGCGCGCCGCAACATCGTGCCCCGACCAGAGGTGACGATGGTGTTCCCGCATCCCACCGCCGGCGACTACAGCCTGATTGTCGATGGCACCGCATCGCAGGACGGCGACGACGTGGTTGTTGTTCCCTCGCACGCTGTCCTGCACCGACCGGCCATCAAGCCAGGCCCGCCCGCCGACTAGCCCGACTGGCCAAGGTCGCGCAGGTCGAGGCCGAAGGCAGCTTGGAAGGCGGCGTAGTATGCGTTGTCGTCGACGGCCAGCCCGATGGCCATCCACTGCTCGTCGGTCATCGCCGCACGACCATCGATCAATTCCTTCGCTCCCCAGCTGACCGGGTAGCGCAGTGTGGGCTGGTCGGTCGTGATTGCGTGGTGGATCAGCTTTCCGACTTCGAAGGGGTCGGTGGCGTGCGCGAGGCCCGCGGCGTACATCTGGAACATGCGCCGGTAGGCCGCGTCGTACGCCCCGGTGCGGGTGGGGATGTCGGGGTTCTTCGCGAAGATCGCTGTCTTGGTGACACCAGGCTCGATGATGGCAACGCGGATGCCGAACGGTGCAACCTCTTGCGCAAGCTGCTCGCTGAGACCCTCTAGCGCCCACTTCGACGTGACGTAGGCGCTTTGGGCGAGCGCGGCGATGCGGCCGACCACGGAGGTGACGTTGACGATGGCACCGTGGCCGCGCTCGCGCATGCCCGGCAGCACCTCGTTCTGACAGCGCACGGCGCCACACAAGTTGACGTTCATCACTTCCAGGTGGTCCGCAGCAGTGCTGTCTTCAACCGTCGCGTTGTCGCCGATGCCGGCGTTGTTGACCAGCACATCGACCACGCCATCGGTAGCGGCCATGATCTGCGCGAACCCATTGCACACCGACTCGTCGGAGGCAACGTCAAGTTCCACCAAGTTCACCTCCACACCAGCGGCGGCGGCCATGGACTGCAACTTGCCGGCCTTGTCCAGGCTGCGCACGGTGCCAAACACCAGGTGACCCTGTGCCGCGAGATGAATGGCGGTGGCGCGGCCGATGCCGCTGTTGGCGCCGGTGACGACGGAGATGCTGCTCATGAGCGCCGAGCGTAGGCGGTGCCCGCTGATTTCATGCGACGGGTGAGTGCCGGCGCTGAGGCAGCGGGATCGACCGCGGTGGCCCACTGCTCCGGCAGCGGATGGAACTCGTCGAACCACACCGGGTCGGGGTCGCAGCCGATCGCCAGACTGCGCACAGTGTCGCCATCGGTGAGGATGACGTCGAGTAACAGCAAACCCTGCGCCATGTGTGCTCGTCGTAGCGCCTGGTAGCCGCGACGATCTGCGTCACGAGGCGGGCCGGAGTACACGTCGGCATTGAGGACGATGCACATCGTCTGACAGAACGGAGCCTCCAGACCTGGCAGCGCGGCCAGCCCCACCAGCAGGCCAATTTCTGAAGGTGGGTCGAGCAGTAGCGCTGTCACCTGCCGCTGCTCGTCGAGCAAGACCACCACCTCGTGCTGCGCCGACAGATCAAGGATGTCGGTCGCCAACATGGCGGCTTCGCCGAAACCGGCCACAACGATTGGCTCGTCAGGATCGGGGTAGCAGATGCCCCAGTGATAGTCGCCAGATTGCAGGCGGAGCGCAGGGTGCCCGCGACGGGGCATACGAAAGCGTGGGATGAACGGCATTGAGTCCTCCAAAGTGAAGGGTCCTGCGAATTGAGGAGAGCTGAATCCGGGGGGAAGCCGTACTTGCGGAGACTATCGGTGCGTCAGAGCAGTTGCGCTACGTGCGGGGCGATCTCGTCTGACGAGGCCATCGGCCCGAATCGCTGCGAGACGTTGCCGTCGCGATCGATGAGGAACTTCTCGAAGTTCCACGTGATATCGGCATTGTCGGTCTGGCTACGTAGCCATTGGTACAGCTCGCAGGCGCCGTCGCCGTTCACTTCGATCTTGGAGAACATCGGGAATTCGACCTCGTACTTGGAAGTCGCGAACTCGAGAATCTCTTCGTCGGTTCCTGGCTCCTGTGCACCGAACTGGTTGCACGGGAAGCCCAGCACGGTGAAGCCGGCTGCAGTGTTTTCTTCATGAAGCGTACGCAGACCTGCGTACTGAGGCGTGAGGCCTCAAGCGCTCGCGACGTTGACGATAAGGAGCACCTGGCCTCGGAAGGCGGCGAGGCTCACTTGTTCTCCAGTGATGGACCGCATGGTGAGGTCATAGATGGGTGACATACGGGCACCCTACTGGGTGCGGTGGTGCCAGCGCTGGGCCGCGCGGCTGCCAAGTTCCAGAAGTGGCCAGGCGGCAACGATGAACGCTGCGGCCATCCCGTACGCCCACGGCTTGGTGAGCGGTAGCTCAAACAGCCGGCGACTCCATGGCATCACAAATGCCAAACCGAAGAGCGTGATCATTGTCGCGACGAGAGCCCGACGACGTGTGTTCAGTGGCCGGGCAACACGGTAGAGGTTCATCAGTGCAACGGAGCCCGCAACGAGCACGGCGAGGGTGCGGGCATGGTCGGCGTCGATGCCCTCGTCGACCTGAGCGATCGCGAACACGCCCATCGTCGCGACCGCGATCACGACGCCGGCGGGAATCGCCTTGCCGAGCACTCGGCGCAGGAAACCACCACTGACGCGTTGGTCGTTGGGCTCGAGTGCAAGGAAGAACGAAGGGACGCCGATGGTGAACCAACTGAGGATCGACAGGTGGATGGGGCGTAGCGGATAGGCCAGCGCGAAGACGCCGGTGAGGATGGAGAGGATGACCGAGTACGCGGTCTTGGCCAGGAAGAGGCTGGCGACCCGCTCGATGTTGTTGATGACGCGTCGGCCTTCACCGACCACTGCCGGCAGCGCCGAGAAGTTCGAATCCATGAGTACCAGCTGGGCTACGCCACGTGTGGCCTCACTGCCCGATGCCATGGCGATGCCGCAGTCGCTGTCCTTCAGCGCGAGCACATCGTTGACGCCGTCGCCGGTCATCGCTACGACGTGACCGCGGGCCTGCAGGGCTTGCACCATCGCCCGCTTCTGGTGTGGCGTCACGCGGCCGAAGACGGTGCCGTTGACGATTGCGTCGGCGAACTCCTCGCTACCGTCTGGTGGCAACGTCGTGGCGTTGACGTTGTCTTCCCAACCGGCCAATCCGGCGCGACGGGCGACGGCGCCGACGGTGACGTTGTTGTCGCCGCTGATCACTTTGACGATGACTCCTTGGTCGGCGAAGTACTTCAGCGTGTCGGGCGCATCGGCGCGCACGATGTCTTCGAGCAGGACCAGTGCCACCGGGTGCACGGTGGAGAGTGTGGGCTCGGTGCCATCGGCGAAGGTGCCGTTGGTGGTGGCCAGCACGAGCACACGTCGGCCCAGCGCGGCCTGCTCTTCCACCTGGTTCTGCAGGTCGCCGGTGTAGGCGGTGGTGAGCACGTTTTCAGGTGCGCCAAGAATCCAGCTGCCATGATCGGTGAAGGTCATGCCGCTCCACTTGCGGGCGGAGGAGAACGGAACGCGGCCGGTGACGGCCCACGTGGTTGCCTCGGTGAAGTGGCCGTTGAGCGCCTTTGAAGTGGCGTTGGGGTCGGGGTCCAGCTGGGCCAGCGCAGCGAGCGCAAGATCGATGGCGGCTGCGTCTTCGTCGGCCATCGGCTGCACGCCGGACACCTCCAGAGCGCCTTCGGTGATGGTGCCGGTCTTGTCGGCGCAGAGCACGTCCACCCGGGCGAGTACCTCGATGGCGGGCAGCTCTTGCACCAAGCAGCGTTGACGACCGAGGCGCACGACACCGACCGCGAACGCCATGCTGGTCAGTAGCACCAGACCCTCGGGCACCATGCCGACCAAACCGGCGACGGTACTGATGATCGATTCCCGCCAGCCTTCGTTGCGCCGGATGAACTGGCTGCTGGCCAGCAGCAGGCCGACCGGGATGATCATGTAGCCGACCCATTTGACGATGCGGTTGACGTCATTTTTCAGTGGTGAGTTGACCAGTGTGAAGCGGCGGGCTTCCTCGGCCAGCTTGGCCGCGTAGTTCTCGGCGCCGACCTTGGTGACCACCATTCGGCCGGTGCCGGCGACGACCGCACTGCCGCTGAGCACACCGTCGCCCAGAGTCTTGACCACCGGGTCGGCTTCGCCGGTGAGCAGCGATTCGTCGATCTCCAGGTTCTCGCTGGTGAGCACGGTGCCGTCGGCCACAACCTGCGCGCCGGCTCGCAGCTCGACCACGTCGTCCTGCACTAATTCATGGACCTGAAGCTCGGTGACGTTGCCATCGCGCACGGCCTGTGCCTTGGGTGCGCTGACCACACGCAGCTGGTCGAGCACCTTCTTGGCGCGCAGTTCTTGGACGACACCGATGACGCTGTTGGCAACAATGACGCCACCGAACAGCGCGTCCTTCGGGCTGCCAGCCACGATGACGAGTGCGGCCAGAATTCCGACGACGGTGTTGATTGGAGTGAACACGTTGCCGCGGATGATCTGGCTGATGGTGCGTGTGGGCGCCGACGGGATGGCGTTGGTGAGCCCACGGGCGACACGGTCGGCCACTTCGGCGGCGGTCAGGCCCGTCGTTGGGTCCGTCGTTGGGTCCGTCGTCGATTCGGTCACCCGTCGAAACTACCCGAGCGCGGCCGCCGGAACCGTTGTGCTCGCAATTGGGTCTTCCCAGATTGCTACGTACGCGTTCGGGAAGCCCCAGTTCCGCCCCACATATGGCGGGAAGCTCGCCGGTTTCCGGGTGGGCGCGAAGCAACCGGCGGGCTTACCGACCGCGTCGGGAGTAGCCGAAGCCACCGCCAAGGAGGAGGACAATGAGGACGATGATCAAAATTGTGGTCATGTCGCACCGGTATCCGGCGATGAACGTTCTCAAACATTTGATGTGCGCCCGCTTCGGTTGCGAGTGGGCCACGTCCCTAGCATTCGCTACGACAGAACCGAGAGGACTTCATGGCGCACGACCTGATCATTCGCAACGGCACGATCATCGATGGCACGGGCTCGCAGGGCTACCGGGCTGATGTTGCGATCGACGGTGATCGCATCACCGCCATCGGCGACCTGTCAGCCGCGCAGGCAGCGCGTGAGATCGACGCCAGCGGCCTCATCGTGTCGCCCGGTTTCGTCGACCTGCACACTCACCTCGACGCGCAAGTCGCGTGGGACCCGATGATGACGTCCAGCTCGTGGCATGGCATCACCACCGTGCTCATCGGTAACTGCGGCGTCACGTTCGCACCGGTCGCGCCAGACCACCGCGTGTTCCTGGCGGAGATGATGGAGAGCGTCGAGGATGTGCCTCGTGAGGCAATTCTCGGCGGTCTCAGCTGGGATTGGAGCACCTACCCGGAGTATCTCGATGCGGTGCAGGGCATGCGCCCGGCGCTCAACATCGTCGGCCTGGTTGGCCACTGCGCGGTGCGCTACAACGTGATGGGCGAGCGCTCACTCAGCGACGAGCCGCCCACGCCGGCGGAGCTCAATCGCATGCGCGACATCGTGCAGGAATCCATCGCCGGCGGTGCGGTTGGCTTCTCGACGTCGCGCATCTTGCTGCACGTGGTCCCCGATGGTCGCTTCGTGCCGGGCACGCTGGCGCCGATCGACGAGTACATGGCGATTGCCGACGGGATGAATGCCGCTGGTGGCGGACTGTTCCAGGCGGTCAACGACTTCGCCACCAAGGCCGAGCACGAAGTCACGTTGTTGCGCGAGATGGCCCGTTCTTGTGGCGACGTGCTGTTCTCCGGTGGCGCTGGCAACAGCAGCAACGTCGGCGTTGACATGTTCGGCGCGCTGTTGGCCGATACGAACGCGAACGTTGGGCGAATGACGATGGCCACCCAGACGCGGCCCAGCGGCTCGCTGTGCGGGCTGGCGCAGATTGCGCCCGTGAAGGGTCAGAAGTGGAAGGCGCTGATGGGCTTGCCGACGTTGGCGGATCGCGTTGCAGCGCTCAAGGACCCGGCCACCCGGGATGCGCTGGTGGAGGAAGGCGTGACGAAGGGCCTCTGGTACGACGCCAACCACATCTACCCGTTGGGCACTGGCGCCTCGCCCGACTACAGCGAGACCGGCGGCCGTTCCGTTGCCACGCGTGCCGCCGAGTTGGGTGTGCATCCGGTCGACTACGTGATCGACCGACTGATTGCCAGCGATGGCCACGAGCTGTTCAACACGTGGTTCTTCAACCGCAACGTGGACGGCCTCGCTCAGGTGTTGGCGATGGACAACGTGTACCCCGGCTTGGCGGACACGGGTGCGCACGCCGGTCAGATTTGCGATGCCGACATGAGCACGCACTATCTCACCTACTGGCAGCGCGAGCGCCAGCTCGCTACGTTGCCAGAGGCGGTGCGCCGTTTGTCGGCGATGCCGGCCAGCGTGTTGGGTTTGAAGGAGCGCGGCACCTTGCAGGTTGGGCAATTCGCCGACGTCAACGTGTTCGACATCCACACGCTTGCGTCGGATCATCCGACCTACGTGAACGACTTCCCCAACGGCGCCGGTCGCCTGCAGATCCGTGCCCGCGGGTATGCGGCCACCATCGTCAACGGGGCGATCGTCACCGAGCAGGGCAACAACACCGGCGAGCGTCCGGGCCGCGTCATCCGCGAATTCGCCCGGGTGTAGTCGTTCGTCGAGGTACTGCTGCTGTGTGACGCGCTGGGCGCGGCACCAGCAACGTCGCTTCGGGGAGTGCCGGTTTGGCTCGGCGGAGAGTCGGCGCCCGGCCGCAGCCAGGGTTCAGTCGCGGCTTGCGCGTGACCGCAGCCGGAGCAACCAGCCGATCACCAGCCCGCCGATCGCGGAGAGCAGGATGACCAGCCAGCCGGGCGCCAGCGCTTCGCCGATGGCGTAGCCCACCCGTACGTCGGCGCGGTTGTCGAGTGCCACCGCGACGAACACGACGACGAGCGCCAGGACCACCGCCAAGCGGATCATGCGGGCAAGGTCGCGGCGATGTACTGCACCGCTGTTCCGGTCGACTTCGTCGTGCTCAGCCATTTGTTTCCTCCATCGCTACGTGCTCAGAACACCTACCCATCGCCGGGGTGACTCAAACCCGGCGATGGGTAAATAAAAGCCTTCGATCAGCAGTCGGGAGGGTGGTAAGGCGTACCAGTGGTGCGGTCGCGATCAGGCGACGAGCACGTACACCCGTAGGTGTGCCACGACGTCGGCTCCGACGAACAGGTTCACCGTGGCCCACGAGCTACCCGCGGCTGCCCCCTTCCGTGAGCTCTGCGTGACCGTGAGCGTGTTGGCGCTGATGGCAGCGGTGAATGTGGCCGAACCGTAGCCGTCGACAACCGCTGCTGTCACCGCCGACGTACTGTCGATGATGATCGACCTGACGTTGGTCTTGCCCGAGCCGCTGGAGGTGGTGCCGAAGGAGATGCTCGGCGACGACAGCAACACGGTGGCGTTGACTGCCTTCGACAGATCGAGCAGGCCCGCACCGATCAGGTTGGGGTCGCGGCGGGCCGCGTTGTCGAAGAACGGCGTCGCGCCGTTGATGTTGGCGGTGTTGGTGATTGCCGAGCGGACCTGCCACGGTGCCCACGTCGGGTGCCGCGCGAGCACCACTGCCGCCGCGCCAGCGAGGTGCGGCGACGCCATGCTGGTGCCGTTGAAGAAGGCGAACCCACCGCCGACCACAGACGACAGCACGTTCACGCCGGGGGCCACGAGATCGGGCTTCACCCGCCGGTCGACGTCGGACGGGCCTTCGCTGCTGAAGTCGGCCATCTGGCCGGCAGGCGCCAGCGCGTAGGGGTTGATGTACAGCGGGTCGGTGACGGACACGGCCGTCCCGCCCGCAACCTCGAGGCCGGCTCGTGCCGACAGAGGAACGAGCAGCGCGGGGATGCCGGTTCCGTCGCCGGCCATTACCAGCGTGCCTTCCGCGCGGTTGACCACGATGATGGCCTCGTAGCCCTGGTCCATGACGCTGCGGACCTTCTCGGTGAAGGTGCACTCGCCACGGGCAACCACTGCCACGAAGCCGGCGCCGGGAGCAGGCTGCACGTCGCCCGGGGAGCAAGCAGTCGAGAGGCCGGCGAGGGCGGGGATGTTGGTAGGGCCGATGCCATGGATGTATGCCAGCGTGCCGAGTGAGCCGGTGGTGATTGCTCCGAACTCTCCTGGTGTCGCGTACGAGCTGCCGCCCGTGAAGGTGATCGTGCGAGTGACGATGTGCGACACGGTGGCGGCGCCGGCGGTGAGCGCGCGCTCGGCCGAGCCAGGCGATCCGAGGGTTCCGAAGCCTGGCCCCGAGTTGCCTGCCGAGACCGCCACGACCATGCCGGCGAGATCGAGGTTGTCGACCGCAACGGTGAGCAGGTCCTGCGCTCCGTGGGCGTTGCCGCCCAGGCTCATGTTGGCTACGTCCATGCCGTCGGAGAAGGCGGCCTCGAGCGCGTTGAGGATGTCTTCGCTGCGGGCGTTCTCGACGTGGCCGGGGAACACGTTGTAGTTGCCGAGCCGGGCGGCGGGCGCCACGCCCGAGATCGGGTGCGGGATGGTGACCCCATCGACTACGGCGGGGGTGCCGTAATCGCATGCCACCGTGCCGGCCACGTGCGTGCCGTGCGTGCCGACTGCCGCGGCGGTGAGCACGGAGACCTTGGCCTTGTTGTAGAAGACCTTGGCAACGATGACCTTGTCGTTGGTGAGCGGGTCGTCCGGGGTGTGGTCACCCATGTCGTCGAAGCATTTGTGCGTGGCGTCGATGCCGGAGTCGATGATGGCGACCTTCACGCCGGCACCGGCGCCGGGCGCGCCCTGCCCGCCCAATGCGGTGACCGCGTTGATGAGCGAGAGGTCAGGGTCGGTGTCGGTGGGATAGTAGAGGCCCTCGAACTGGGCCGAGACCACTTGCGTACTGCGGCGGATGGTATCGAGGGAGGTGCCGTTCAGGTTCACCGCCACCGCGTTGAGCGCGATGTCGAACTGGCCGGTGATCTGAGCGGCGGGAGCGTTGATCTGCAGCCACTTGCGGAATGCATTGCGCTGTGCGGACAGCTTGGCGCGGTACGACTTGGTGGCCGCGCCGTTGAGATTCACTCTGCTGGCGTTGCCACGAGTGACGTTCTTGGCGGTGGACACCGGGTCGCCGGTGAGCACGACGAGGGCTGAGGAGTTGTCGACAGTGGCGGCGATGGCGCCGTCGGTGTTGCCCGACGGCGCCGCGGTTACCCCGTTGGCGAGCGGGACTGCGACGACGGCCATGGTGGCGCACACCGCCAACAGCGCCGATTTTGCTGTGCGGAGCTTCATCTGATTCCTCCAATTGGAATGCCTGCTCCGTACTTCCTAGCACGTAGCACAAACGTTCCGAAAGGCCTATCCCTCGTTCGGGTCGCCTCGTTGTGACCTCACCAGCTGAGGGACTCCCAGCCGGGAGGCCCCAGACTTCTCGTCGTCGTTGTGTTCACCGGACAGGTTGTGTTCACCGGACAGCGCTCGGCTATCAGACGTTTTCGATGACGGTGGACTGCTTGGCGAAGCGGGGCAGCATCAGTGCGGTGAGCACCACGACCACGCCGGCCAGCACGGCCAGCCATGCCATCGACGACTCAATCGCGAGTGACTTGGCGAACGACTCGCTCTGCACTGCGCCGACGAAGCCGGCGACGCCGAGCACTGCACCGAAGAACATCGCGCCGGAGCGTGAGCGGGTGGCACCTGCGAAAAGCAAGCACAGGCCCAGGGCGACCTCGATGAGACCAAGTGTGGTGGTGTGGGTGAAGCCGAGCACCTCTACTACGGGGTCCGACATCTTGCCGTCGAACCCGCCGCGGGTGGCGGCAATGAGACCGACGAGCAGCAGTACGAGGCCGACGAGTGCGGCGATGACCGCGTCGGGCTCGAAGTGCGAACTGTAGGCCTTGCGCACTCGTGCGCTGGCAACGGGTGTTGCCACGATGCCGCCCTGTTGCACCACGGTCTGCGCAACCGGTGTCTCGATGATTGCTTCTGTTTGTTCGCGGTAAGGACCGTTGTCCATGGTCATTTCGTGCTCCGTTCGTAGGAAGTGAAGGGAAGGTTCAGTGGGGTCACCATGCGACGGTTCCAACCGTCCACATGGTGGGGAACACGGCGAGTGCGAGGCCGAGCGGCACCAACACGAGCGTGGGCGTGCCCCCGCGGCGTGAGCGCAGGCCATGCTTCCAAGCCGGGCCGGCAGCAGCGAGCGCGAAGCACACGACTGCGGCAAGGTAGAAGAAGAAGGAGATCTTGGGGTCCATGGGTGCGTCCGATCAGGTGAGAAAGAGGATGAGGAGGATGATGACGAGCAAAGTGCCCAAGCCGATGTACATGTGGGTCCTTTCAGCTGCCGGGGTGGCAACGTGTACGTCCCCCTGCAGCGGGGTTCTCAAACATCGATGTCGGCCCGGTCTGCGATCAGTGGTTGTGCGGGGTACGACGGGGTACCCGTTGTGCGTCGGCGGGAATCCGAACTGGGCCAGCGAGCGGGAGATGGGCGCGACGAAATGCTCCTGGTGTCTGTGGGTCGCAAGCGCGGAGACGGCGCGCAGGTTGTCGTCGGTGATTTCGACGAGCTCGACAACAGCCGTCTGAAACGCCTCGTTGTCCCGAATCTGGGTGTAATGCGTCCCAGTCACGATTCTGGGTGTCGTGAGTCCCGGCGGCCGAGACGGAATCCACCCAGATCCGCCAAAGTCGCAGCGATCGTAGAGATGCCGTCCTTGCTGCATGCGGGTTGGGTCGTCACGCAACCGACCTGTAGGGTCGTGGCGGTGTTGACGGTGTTCCTCACCCACGACCCGGAAGATCTCGATGCGTACTACGCGCGGGCATTGCCCCAGTGGCAGGCGATCGCCAGGGTGGTGCTCAACCCGCCCGACGTGGCACTGACGAGCGACGGGATCGAGCAATGTGATCTGCCGGCGTTGTTGAGGCGATCCGACTTCGTGTTGCCGCTCGCTGCTGCGACGGCATCGACGGAGAAGCTGATCGACGCTGCCACGCTCGACTCGGGTCGGCTCGCTCGCCGCCCCGGTGTGATCGCCACACCGCATCTGGGCGGGCTGACGCCGGAGAATGCCGACGCGCAGGCCACCAGTTCGGTCGAGCAGGTTCGGGCGATCCTGGCAGGCATCATGCCCCCGCGAGCGGTCAACCCCGAGCAGGCCGGTCGCCTGCGCACCTGGTGGCGTGACCACCACTTCATCGAGGAGTCATCGTGACCAACAACTTCGCTGCCTATCCGTCCCTTGTCGATCGGTCCGTGTTCGTCACCGGTGGCGCCGATGGCATCGGCAGCGCGATCGTCGAGCAGTTCGCTCGCCAGGGAAGCAAGGTCGCCTTCGTCGACAAGAGCGTCGAACACTCCCATGCCACGATCCAACGCTGCATCGATGCCGGAGTCGCCCATGCGCCGCTGTTCTATGAAGTCGACCTGGTCGACATTCCTGCGCTGCGCGATGCATGCGCTGCGGCGGTCGAGGCGCTCGACGGGGTGACAGTTCTGGTCAACAACGCGGCGAACGACGATCGGCATGATTGGGAAACGATGACGCCGGAGTACTTCGACGATCGGATCAACACCAACCTGCGGCACTACTTCTTCGCGATTCAAGCGCTCGCCCCACAGATGATCGACGCAGCCCTCGGTTCGATCATCAACATCGGTTCCAGCAGCTATCTGATGAAAGAAGACATGTTCCCCGGCTATGCGATCGCCAAGTCGGCCGTTACGGGCATTACCCGCACGATGGCGCACACGTTCGGCCCGCACGGCGTGCGCGTGAACACCGTGATGCCAGGGTGGGTCCCGACTGAACGACAGCTGGCAAAGTGGTGGACGCCTGAAGGCGAGCAGCGCACGATGAACGACCAGTCGATCAAGCGTCGGATCATGCCGGACGAGTTCGCGCAGATGGTGCTGTTCCTCGCGGCCGATGACGGCGCCGCGTGTACCGCCCAACAGTTCCTCGTCGACGGTGGGCGCTTCTGAGCCCCAGGCCGGTGGGTCGGAGCACAACGCGACGCAGCCGACGCTCGACGTGCACTACCGTTCGGACATGGATGACGGCGATCTTGCCCTCCGGAATCTGACGTATCGGTTGTTCGTCGACTTGGGTCGCGCTCCCACGGCGCACGATGTCGCCGCGGCCGCTGGTTCTCACGCGGGGGCCGTTCGTTCGGGTTGGAAGCGGTTGCACGACGCTCACGCCTTGGTGCTGCAATCGGGCCTGACAGAGCTGCGGATGGCGAACCCGTTCTCGGCGGTACCGACCGCGTATCGGGTGCTCGCACGGAACCGCTGGTGGTACGCGAACTGTGCGTGGGATGCATTTGGCGTGTGCGCCGCGCTGCACGCCGATGGCCGCATCGAGACCTCATGCGCGGACTGTGGCGAATCCATCGCCATCGATGTACACGACCAGCAACCCGACGATCAGGGCCTGCTGTTCCATTGCCCGGTCCCAGCATCGCGCTGGTGGGACGACATCGTCTTTACTTGAGGAACGATGAACCTCTTCCGGTCGGAGGAGCACATCGACCGCTGGCTCGGCGGGCGTGTCCCAGGAGCAACGATCTCGGTGACCAAGTTGAGCGAAATGGCACACGCCTGGTGGGGTGACCGACTCGACCCCAACTGGCGCCCGCACACCCGTGATCAGAACCAAGGGATCCTCGATCGCCTCGAACTGACCGGCCCGTTCTGGAGCCTCGCCCCGTAGGTCTGCTCGATCAACTCAACAGGTGGACATTTGCCACTGTGGGCCGGTCTTCCACGCTCGATTCGGATCGAGGTTGCCTCGGTATGGTGACGATCAACCTTGTACATACACCGAACGAAGGAGGTTGTGATGCGAGTGTTACTGACAACTCAGCCGTCGTGCCGCACAGTCTTCTATTTCCCCGCTGCGCTGTGATCGTGTGCCGCGCCCCTCGCCTGGCACGGTTGTTCCATGGACTCTCCACGTGGTCGCCGGAGCCGTTGGCTGAGAACGAGCCGGCGCCCGGGGCCAAACCAAGCCGTCGAACTCAAATCCACATGCTGTCCGGTTTTGGGTCGGTCAGAATGCAGCGCGCGCTGCGAGGTTCGTCAACCGATGCTGGCTGTCAGGAAGGACGAGGTCTCCGATCGCGGCACGCGCTGCGTCGAGCTGCTCTCGAACCCGGACTGAGTCGCTGCGCCTGTGTAGCGACTCTGCCCAGTCGAGGCGGGTCCGAGCAATCCAAGGTGGGCTTCTTAATGCTTCATGTTCTGTCACCGCCTGTGTGAACAGCTCGTCGGCCCGGGCGCCGTCGTCGAGGGCGTCGTACAAGAGCGCCAATAAGCGAGACACCGACCCGAAATGGATGCCGCCCGTTACGAGCTGGACGCCGAGCTGCGGAGTCAGCTCGTCGATGAATCGTCGACAATGCGGTTCGCTGCGCAGCGCAGCGGCGATCTCGCTCCAGAGCGAGAGCACCACGGGCAGCCCGGCGTCGTCTGCGAACCGTTGGCCGTCGATGTTCGCGAGCGAGGCGCGGACGCGATCTTGGTCGCCCTGGAGGAGTCGGATGTATGCCGCCAGGGCGCGTGCTGCGCTGGCGGGATGTCCCATGTCGTCCATGACGTTGGCCAGGGAATCCATGTCGGCCAGGGTTCCGAGCTCACGGCCGATCGCGATCGACGTCGTGGTCTGATAAACGGCGGCTTCAGGAAGCTGAATCTCCCGGAACACCCGATTCATCGTCTGGCGCACCTCGTTGGCGGCGCCGAGCTCACTGTTGATCGTCAGGTGCATGCATTCCCAAATCAACGACCGGGACCCGAACGGGCCGAGCGGTGCCCGATCGGTGCGCATGCGTGCGAGGGCGTCATCCATTCCGTCACGGTCGCCGATCCGGGCCGAGCAGATCCACAGACTGATGTCGACTCTCAGCCGCCAGGCCAGTGATGTCTCGTCCTGGGCGGCGCGACGGCACCGCTCGACCCGTAACGCTGTCTCTTCCCGTCCTTCATGGAATGAGTCGACACCGGGTCCGCCGGCCCTGGCCCATTCGGCCGGAGGAAAGGCAGCGGTGATCGCGGTCCACTCGTCGATGACGGCTTGTCGTTCGTCGATGTCGTGTTCGTAGATCAGTTCGGTGGCGAGAGCGCAGAGGACCGACGCCCGCTGCGCGCTCGTGACATCCATCTCGAGGATCTGGCGCAGCACGGCTGTCTGTTCAGGGTCGGCTGGCTCGTTGCTGTCGAAGCTGTTCCGTATCGAGACCGCCCCCGCTGCGGATGCCGTCTCGCCGTCGCGTGCTGCGATGGCGGCACGCGCTGCGGCGAGCGCATTCGACCTGGCGCCGTCGAGTGCTCCGGTGAGGACTTGGCACTCGGCCAACTTGACGAGTGTCCGCCGCCGAACGTCGTGCATCACGTCGTCGTCGTCGAGCACCTCGAGCACTCGTTCGTACCACTGCACCGAGATCTCGGCAGCGTTGCGCTCGGCGGCGAGGTCACCGGCGCGGAGGGCGAGCTCGACCGCACGTGTCGGATCGCCACCGGCCGATGCCTCCATCCAGTGCGTCGCCAGCTCGGTGATCACCCGGTCGATGTCGGCACCGTGTCGAGCCTCGATCGCCTCGGCAACCTTGCGGTGTTGCCGGGCACGGCGACTCGACGACAGCTCGGCATGCAACGTCTCCCTCACGAGCGCGTGCGCGAATCGGTGACGGTCGACGCCGACCTCGAGCACGAGGTTCGCCGCCGCCGCACGGTCGAGGAGGTCGAGGACGTCGTCGGCGTCGCGGCCTGTCACCTCGGCCAGCAACTCGACGTCGAACTCGTAGCCAATCACCGCCGCCGACCGAAGCACTCCCTCGACGTCGTCACCGAGTCGGCTCAAGCGTCGACCGACGACTTCGCGAATGCCTTCGGGGATCGAGGCCTCGTCGGCGCTCAGGTCCGAAGTCCACCGTCCGTCGCGTTCGTACAGCGCGCCGGTCTCGGCGAGATGGCGCAACACCTCGCCGACGAAGAACGGATTGCCGGCCGTCTCACGATGCACGGCTGTGGCAAACGCAACACCTCGCTCGTCGAGGTCATGGCCGCCGGTGCGCGCGAGCAGATCACGCACCCCGTCGTGACCAAGCCCGACCAGCGCGATGCGGCTGACGGCCGGCAGCCGGCGCAGGTCGGCCAGCACTGACGACAACGGATGAGTGCGGTCGACGTCGGTGTCGCGATAGGTGCACACCACCATCAGCCCGGCAGGCGGGTTGGAGATCAGGTGGCGCAGCAGCAGCAGGGTTGGCTTGTCTGCCCAATGCAAGTCGTCGAGCACGAGCAGCCGGGGACGATCCACCCCACCAATCGCTAGCCACGACGTGACCGCCTGGAACAGTCGGTACCGGACGACGTCGGACTCGCCCTCGAGCGGCTCGGGGAGGTCGGTGACCAATCGTTCGAGCTCGGGAACGAGTCGCCTCAGGTCGCCCGGGAACTCACCCAACCGAGCGAGTCGCTCGTCCGGCGCAAGCTGGCGGACGTACCAGTCCAGCGCCGCGCCGAACGACTGGAACGGCACCGCCACGTCCTCGTCGGACCGCCCACCGAGAACGATGCCCTCACCACTGTGGACGCGCACTGCCAACTCCTGGGCCAAACGCGTCTTACCGACGCCGGGTTCTCCCGCCAGCAACACGACCTCGAAGCCGCCCGTGACACAACGCTTCCAAGCATCGACGAGTTGCTCGAACACGGCGTCGCGTCCGGCGAAGGGCAAGCCGCCGCCGTGCGCGAACACCGGTGGCAGACCCAACTCGACGCTCGGCGCTGCGACCTCGGCAAGCGGAGTCCACATCACCTCGCATGCCGGGAGCGGCTCGGCGAGACCTTTCAGTTCGAGCCCGCCGAGCGAACGGAACTCGAACCCACCACGCCCACGCGACATCATCATCACCATCTCCGCGCAACGAATCGTTGCCGGCTCGGCCGATGCCTCCAGTCGTTGTGCCTCGATCACGGGCAACCCGAAGCAATCCTCACCATCGAAGGAAACGTCGCCGACCGAGATCCCGACCCGGATCTCCATGCGCTCACCATGGGTTCGCCGGTTGTGCACATCCAATCGCTGTTGCATCGCCACCGCCGCACCGACTGCTCGGGCGGAACTGGCGAAGGTCGCCATCAACCCGTCGCCCAGATGCTTGACCACCCGCCCACCGTTCGCCGCGATCGCGTCCGTCAGCACCACGTCGTGGATCGCCCGCAACACCTCGGCCGCGTCTTCGCCGACACGCGTACGTAATGCGGTCGAACCCACCAGATCAGTGAACATCACCGTCACAGTCCCGATCGTGCTGTCCGTCATGTCCCCTTCCCTGCCTCACCGTACCCCACCGATATCGAGCGCTCAACCTCGGGTGCGGACTGCAGACGCATGGCTTCCTGTCAGCGCCACACCGGCGGGGCGTCAAGGGTGTCGACGGAAGCCTTCTGTTGATCACATTCAACTCCGCTCGGCGCCGGCGCAGGCTGTGCGGTAGAACCATGGGGGTGTTCGCGTCGCTCGCGAACACTTCGGTCGCCGGGGCGACCTCGACATCGGGGCCTGCGAAGGATTGCCGTTGTTGTTGCCCCAAGGTGAACTCGACCGTCGGCGATCTCCGGGCTCGCCGTGCTGGTGGCCGGCAGGCCGAGGGCCACGCAAGCGAACTCGACTGACGACCTGCGAGCTACGCCCAGCCGAGCTCCCTGAGCGCCCATGGTGCGTTCCACACCTTGCACATCCGCTCGATCTTGTCCTGGTCGTTCATGGTCAATATGTAGACGTATTGCGATTTGGTCGACTTGTGTGTCGGCGGCACAGGCCCGCCTTCCCCGGCATGGCTTGCGTGGAACGTCGCGTAAAACATCGCATTCCTGTTCTGGTCGTCGTAGGCGCTCGCGTGGAGGTCGTAGCCGCAGCCGGCGAGGGCAGTTGTGCCGAGGCCAGCCATCCACTCCGTGTATCCCTGAACCGTGGTGACATCGACAAGCGGCTCAGATTGCGCGGTGAAGGTTGCGCCTGGCGCCACATACTGCTCGCATCCAAGCCAGCCTTCCAGCGACTCGCAGGCATGGAAGAATTTCGTAGCATTCTCGAAACCGGACATGGTGGTCCTCTCTGAGGCACGCGCGATCGGAACGGCGTCCCGGATCAGCCTGACTTCTTCTCACGCTAGCCCCGCTACCGCCCGGCTTTGGACGGTGGATCCCCTGGCTTCGGTGGAGGTTCTGATGTGCCCCCAGTTTGCGCGGTCGGGATGCTTGAGCCGGTCATGCCGTCTTGGTGTGGTGGGCCGCTGATGAGCTCGGTCTTGTGGTGGCCGTTGACCGGCTCATGAGTTGTTGCGTTGTTGCACCTCGCTCTGTCCGAACTCGCCGCCTTGAGCAATTTGTGCACCATGTTTGTTCACCGACCGTGATGGGTAAATGAACTCTGATGGTTGTCGAAGAATCACGCCCTCGTGGCAACGACTGTCGGCCCCACACGTGGCGCGTACTGGGTGGCCGCTATGAGTTGCGCGAACGCATCGCGGCGGGCGGAATGGGTTCGGTGTGGAGAGCGCTCGACTCCGTCCTCCATCGTGAGGTCGCAGTCAAGATCCTCAAAGACGAACTCGTCGACTCCGCCGGGTTCCTCGATCGTTTCCGGGCCGAGGCCAGGCATGCCGCTTCGGTGAGCCACTCCGGGGTCGCGAGCGTTTTCGATTACGGCGAAGACCATGACGGGCCGGACCGTGTCGCCTATTTGGTGATGGAACTCGTGCAGGGGGAGCCGCTGTCGACGATGCTCCACCGTGAAGGTGCGTTGCCCGTCGATGTCGCCCTGTCGATTCTGAGCCAGACCGCCGATGCGCTGCAGGCGGCACACGATCTCGGGGTCGTGCACCGAGATGTGAAGCCCGGCAACCTGCTGTTGGTGGGGGGGACGACCGTGAAGGTCACGGACTTCGGCATCTCGGTGGCGGTCGACTCCGTACCGCTCACCGAACCCGGACAAGTCCTCGGCACGGCGCAGTACATGGCGCCCGAGCAAGTGCTCGGTCGTGACGTCACACCTGCCTCGGATCTCTACGCGCTGGGTGTCATCGGATACGAGATGCTCTCGGGGCGGCCTCCCTTCACCGACGGCACGGCGGCCGCCATCTCATCGGCCCATGTCCACCGACTTCCGCCGCCGCTACCGACGTCGGTTCCCGACGATCTTCGGAACCTGCTGAATGAATCCATGTCCAAGAATCCTGCAGACCGACAAGCGAGTGCTCGAGCATTCGCAGCTCGAGTCCGCGAGATCTCGAGCGAGTTACCCTTGCCTGCCGCTTCCGTCGCGGCCTTGGCCGAGACGCGAGTCCACGCCGCAGTCTCCATTCCCGTCGCGACATCCGGTCACGGTGCCCTCACCGAGATCTACGAGGCGGCTGATACGCGGACGGCGGTCATGCCGGCGACCCGAGTCGCAGCCGTCGTACCGCTCGTCGACACGAGCCCCGACGGGCGAAGCCGGAAACGCCGCCGGTCATACGCCGCCGCGGTGGCGCTCGTGCTCATCGTCGCGATCCTGGTGACTCGATACTCGTCGGGTGACTCGACACTCGCAGGGGCCCTGAGCACATCAGCTGCCCCGGCGAAGGACGCCGGATCGGTCGCTGCTGCCGGGAGTGTCGCAGTGACCGCGGCGTCGCTCATCAACTCGTCGGCGACCGACGTTGCCGCTCTCCTGACGTCGCAAGGCCTGGTGGTACAACAACGCACCGTCGACGCGCCCGGCACGCCAGCGGGACTCGTCGTGGCCGTCACACCCGAAGGAGATCTCCCCGCTGGAACTACCGTGGTGCTCAGTGTTAGCGCCGGCGACAATGCCGCTCCCCCAGAAGCGCCAGGTTCCACCGGGACGGCAAAGGGCGGCAAGGGCAAGGGCAACGGCAAGGGCTGATTTCGCACCGAACCTACGAACTGAATCACCCTGGCTTTGATGGAGGTTCGCTGGCTGACCGAAGCCGGGCCGAGAGCGAAGGCTGACCGCGGTGCACGGCGAAGTAGCTGTTTGACCGATCGATCCTCGCTCGCAAATCTGCGTTCACGTCTCCCGAGAGACCAAACGCATTCCTTCCGGGACCCGGTCGACCTCGAAGTCTTGTTTCCGGAGTTCGAGGACTGCGGCGTCGACGGCGTCGGCCAAGAGCCCTGCATCGGTTCCGGTGATGGTGATCATCTCAGTTGCCATCGTCCTCGCAGTCCCGAGTCGGTTCAACGTCACGACGTGTTGAAGGAACCTGCACATCGTGTCGGTTCGGGCTTGCCACGTCCGCCAGTGCATTTCATTCGCAGGTTCAGCGACTGCCCGTTCCCCGTGTCCCGCCCCGGCGACTCGGATCGCAGAGAGGATGGGCTGCAGGATGGTAGCAAGGTCGCCCGAATCCTGGGCGGTCTCGATGACGTGGCGGAGGGCTGATCGATTGTCGCTTGGCCGCCATGGTGAGCCGATGAGTTCGGCGGCGAGTGCTATGACGTCGCTTTGCAGCCAGGTCCCGGCCGTGGCTGGCGAGAGAATGAGTCGGGCGAGTCGGAACGGACCGAAATTGGTGGGGAGTGGGTCGATGTCAATCTGCTGTCCCAGGAGCGGCGCCGGTCGCATCCGGTCGTTTTCTTCTCTCAGGAAGTCGCAGAGCGCATCGATCACGTGCTCATAGGGTGAGCCTGCAGAGAGTGGCCTGATGGCATCGAGCGCCACCTCGGCCCAGGCGGCGAGGTGATCGGCGAGAAACGCTCGCTCGGTCTCGACGGCCTCGACGGCCTTGTCTGGGATGTCGCCTCGCCACGCGGTGGCTTCGTTGTGGCACAAATGTGCGTAGCAGCGCAGTTCTAGGCCGAGGTGATCGGCACCCGCGATACGCCAACGCCGTTCGGTATGTTCCTTGTAGCCGACCCGTTTGTAGCGGCCGACCACATTCGTGAGTGTGTCGCCGCCGTGCTGACCGTCGTCGTTACGGAACACACTCTCATAGACGGGGACGCCCCGGAGGAAGATCCGTTCGTAGTCGCTATTGATCTCGAAGTCACCGCTGACCAGCGGCGCGAGAGCCGGCAGATCCCCGACGAGGTCAGCGAGTTGCGGACCGGGCTCTTCGAGCAGCAAGAGCCCTAAAAGCCCGGCCAACCCGGCCCGGCGTTCGGCGAGGAGCGCGAGGTCGGCGGTCAACGGACCTCACCGTTGCGCCAATCGCGAGGCGCAATGCCATAGGCCGTGGCGAGTGGTTTGACCGGGCGTGCAAACCAAAGCGGGCGACGCAGGCCACCCGGGCCAGGACCGGGTCGGGTCTTCGCCAGCCATTCTCGGTAGACCTCGGTGGATCGGCCGGTGTTCACGGCGATGTCGCCGTACGCGTCGTCGGGTTTGGCTGGCCCGACGGTGACTTTCTGCAGCCAGCAGTGCATGCCGGAGATCGGGTCGGGCTGCACCGGGAAGGTGAGGTTCTGGTGTACACCAGCGTCGGTCCACCAGACCCGACTCGTGTCAGGGTCGGACGACTTGAAGGGCTTCACACCCTCGACTTGGGTCATCTTCCATTCGCCCGGTTGGCCGTGGGCCTTGGCGTCCGGGCCGTAACTGGCGGTCGCACCGTTGATCCGGGCGAGACCGGAACTGTAACGAGGTGAGCCTTGATCGGCATCGACACGCCAGCGGCCCATGTGATGCGATACCCCGACGACGCCGGGTCGTATACCTTCAGTGCGCCAGGCCTTGATGACGAAGTAGCCGATCTGCGTGGTGATACGGACCAGTCCGCTCATCGGGATATTGAGCTGTTCGGCATCGGACGGGTGGATCCACATCGGGTGCGCATGGCTAATCTCGTTCAACCATTTCGCCTGCCCCGACCGGGTATGGATCAGGGTCGGTAGTCGGAAGGTGGGCAACAAGATCCGCTCCCCGCGTGACATGTCGAGGTCTTCCCAGTGGACGTGGCTCTTGATGAAACCAGGCATCGCATATTCGGGCCATCCCCAATCGCGCAGCACGTCGGAGTACATCTCCAACTTCCGTGACGGCGTCGGGAACCCGAACCGAACATGCCCGTCGATCTCGACACCGATCGAACCGTCCCCGATGAACGGCATGTGCCCGTTCACCTCGTCGAGCGAGTTGTGCATACCTGCGGTGCCGGGCACTCGATACACACCTGACAAGTCTTTGACCGCGCCCGCCTTGGCGATTTCGGCTTCGGTGACAGTTCGTTCGTGAACGGCGAGTTGACTGCCGGGGATTTCGAACGCCCCGTACTTCCGCATGAATGCGAGCGGCGCGAGTCCTTCGGCCGCGGCGGCTTCGGGCAGTCCGGGCACTTGTGTGTTGAACATCATCTCGTAGTACTCGTCGACACCGAGGATCTCACCGGGATTCTTGTTCGACTCGAAGTGTGTGCGAATGCCAAGTGCACCGTCCGGGTCAATCTTCCACGACAGGTCGATCCAGAACTCGTTTTCTTCCCAGACCTCACCGGGGTTGGCTTCCCAGGTGCGGTTGACCGGGCGGCCTTCTTTTTCGGCGTTGACGCGGAACACTGGTTGCCGGAAACCTATCCAGCGACCGGAATGAGTTTCGTAGCTTGCGAGGTCGTGCCGTTCGGCACCGTTCCCCATCGGGAGCACGTAGTCGGCGAACCAAGCCGATTCCGACCAAGTCGGGGTGAGCGCCACATGACAACCGACCAAGTTCTCATCGGTCAGGGCTTCCAACCAGGAGAACCCGTCCGGGTTGGTCCAAACCGGGTTGTACACCCGACTGAAGTAGGTGTCGACCTTCCCTCGGCCCTCCTTCAAGAAGTGTGGCAGTAGGATTGAGGCTTCGTGGTGGGCGAGGGGGTATTCGTTCGGCCAGTTCATGTCGTTCCACCGACCGTGTGGGTGCACGACCTTCGGTGGCACGGGGATGAACTTGTTCCACCCGTTCGGGCTGGTCCCGCCCTCGGTCCCGACCGAACCGGTCAACACGTTCAGCATCCACAAGCAACGGGTAATCTGCCAGCCACCCTCGTTGCCGGCGGCCGCGGCCCGCCAGCTGTGGGAGCTGAACTTGCCAGGCACAGCGGTCGCGATGATGTCCGCGATCGTGAGGATTTTCTCGACCGTCATACCGCATTGCTGTGCGGCGAACTCCGGTGTGAACTCGGCGTAATACTCGATCAGCGCAAGGCCGACGTTCTCAAACACGCAGTCCAGATCGGGCCGCACCTCTTGGAGAAAGTGTTCCCAGTTCACCCATCGCCGCACGAACTCCCGGTCCCACGCGCCTTTCTGTAAGAGCAGGCGGGCGAGGGCGAGCAGCATGACCGCTTCGGTGCCGGGCCATGGCGCGAGCCATTGATCGGCCATCGACGCCGTGTTCGACAGGCGCGGATCGACGCAAATCACCTTCGCCCCACGCATCTTTCCCTCAATGATGCGTTGCGCGTGCGGGTTGAAATAGTGCCCCGCCTCCAGATGGGACGAGATGAGGAAGATGACTTTCGCATTGGCGAAGTCGCTGGACGGCCGGTCGAAACCCATCCACACGGCGTACCCGACACGTGCGCTCGATGAACAGATGTTGGTGTGACTGTCATGCCCGTCGATCCCCCACGCGTGGAGCACGCGTTCGATGTAGCTGTCATCACCGGGCCTGCCGACGTGGTACATCACCTCGTCCTGGCGGCCCTCCTTGAATGCCGTGCCGATACGGGTGCCGATCTCGGTGAGGGCCTGCTCCCATGTGACGCGCTGCCACTTCCCTTCACCGCGTTTCCCGACCCGCTTCAACGGATACAGGATCCGTTCCGGGTCGTACACCTGGGTGATGGTGGCTGGCCCCTTGGCACAATTTCGGCCGCGGCTGGCTGGGTGCGTCGGGTTCCCCTCGAACTTCGCGATCTGCCCCGTCGATTTATCGACGTAGGCGAGCAGGCCGCAGCACGCTTCACAGTTGAAACACGTCGTTGGGATCAGCCGGTAGTTCCGGACCTTCTTCTCGCCGTGAGCCCACGCTTTCGGGTCCAGTTCGCTCCAGTCTTCCCACCGCTCCACCGGCGCGTAATTCGTCAACTGGCTGCCAGGCATCAACCGCACAAGGTTGGCCTGCGCGGTGCGATTCAGATCATCAAGAAGTGACATGGTGGGACCGCTTCCTAGGAGAGGGGGACGGACTGGCCGGCCCGGACAAACGCGTCTTCGTAGAAGACCAACCCAACAATCCCGGCGACCCCGGCAGCGAGCGCTACCGGCATCGACGCCGCCGCGATCGCCACAATGGCGAGCGCCCCGGCGAGCAGAATGCCGACACCGATACCGATTCGGAACCGGGCTTTGTACAGGCCGTGCGTCATGGAGCGCTGGGCCATTTCGACCGTCGCGCTGCCTTTGCTGACCAGTTCGGTCCAGATCAGGAAACCAAGCACCACGATGCTGCCCAACAGCAACCAACGGAGCCCCGTCTCGACATCGTTCGGCAGGTCAAACAGCGGGGCGAGCAGCAGACCGATACCAGCCCCACCGACGCCGGCTTGGGCGAGCAGTACCGGCAACAAGAGTGGTGTCTGCCAGAAGTCCCGGCCCTCGCACTGACCGAACAGGAACGCCGTGTACCCCGCGGTACCTGCCGCGAACAGTACGGCTGGTGCGGCGACAATCTTGATCAGGCCGGGGGAATCAAGGAGACCGCCTAACAGCCAAAGTGAACTGAGAACGCCGTGGCCGAGAAGGATGAACGCGCCGCGTACGAGCCAGGAGCCCCACTGCGGGCGAGTGAAAATAAAGTAGAACCGTTTCGGCTGCTTCAGGTCAGCGACCAGTAATCCACCGGTCGCGCCAGCGAACACGAGTGACAGGATCGGCACCAGCAGACCGACGAATCCTCGCTGATCGGCGTGACCCATGAGCACTGCGAGGCCGCCAGCAAAGATCGCACCGGCACTGATGGCCTTGGTGACCAGGTACGCCGATACCTTGCCTTTCCACACCATTGGATGTTCTGTCGTGTACGCGGTGCGGGCCACGACCTGCTTGCCCTTCCCGGGCGGGTCGACAGGCAACGTCGGGTGATGCTTGGTTGTTTCCGCCCAGATCATCCCGTCCTCCGCGATGCGGGTACGCATCGGATCAAGCGCAGCCTCATCGGCACCCTTGTAAAAAACATGCGGTTTCGTGTTCTGTTCGGGTGCCCGCACCTGGGTGTCGTGCCGGCCGAGCATGATCGAAATCTTCGATGTCGGGTCCTCGATGTCGCCGGCGAAGATCGATTGCGTCGGGCATACCACTACGCAACTCGGTTCCAGACCGACCTCGATACGGCTCGAACAGAAGTTGCACTTCTGCGCCGTTTGCGTTTCCGGGTTGATGTACAACGCGTCGTACGGGCAGGCGTTCATGCATGACTTGCATCCGATGCAGCTCGAATCATCAAAGTCGACGATCCCGTCGTCACGCCGGAACAACGATGTCGTTGGGCAGATCGACACACATGGGGCGTCGTCGCAATGGTTGCAGCGATTCACCGAATAGAAGCGTCGAGCATCAGGGAAGACACCCTTCTCGATGTACTTCACCCACGTACGGTTCACCCCCAACGGCACCTCATGCTCGGCCTTGCACGCGACAGTGCACGCATGGCAGCCGATGCAGGTGTCTTGGTCAATCAGGAACGCGTAACGCGTCATCGGCAACTACCCCCAGGTTGTTGTGCCAGAAATATGTGCGCTGATCCGCCGACCAAAGGGTCGTCGACGGACAAGCCGAATCATTTACCCGCTGCCACCGGCGTTGCCACCGGTAGTCCCGCCTGTTCCCACGCGCCGAACCCGCCAATGAGGTCCGACACATCCCGAAATCCTGAAGCTCGCATGACCGACGACGCGATCATCGATCGGTACCCGCCAGCGCAGTACACCACCGTCGGCGCGGTCGGGTCAAGCTCGCCCAACCGATCGAGAATGCGTGGAAGCGGCACTTCCCGAGCTCCGGAAATTTTGCCGGCCGCTACTTCACCGGGACCACGCACATCCACCAGTTGCAGCCCGGCGACAGTGGACAGTCGGTCCGTCAGCTCGGTGGTCGTCAGCCGTGATGCCGAAACTACCCAGCCCGGATGACTCAGGAACGCGGTCACCGGGTCGTTCAGGCAGCCGACAACCCGGTCAAAGCCGATACGTGCGAGCCGGTTCTTCGATTCCAACTCAGTGTTCGCCTCGCACACGAGCACGATCGGCTGATCGGCCGTCAACACGTCACCGGTGTACTCGGCATAGCGACCCGCGAGGCCAACGTTGTAGGACCCGATCACGTGCCCTTGCGCAAACACCGCCGGATCACGAGTATCGAGAATGACCGCGCCACGCCGTTGCTCGGCGAGGACCTCGGTCATCGACATCCCACGAGGTGCTGCCCCCTCCGTCAGTACCTCGTGAGACTGCTTGTTGCGGCTCGCAGCGTACGCAAAGTACAGCGGCGACAGGCTCTGCCCTTCGGTGACGGCATGCACGAACGCGTCCTCGGTCATGTCCTGCAACGCATAATTCGTCCGCCGCTGCTCACCAATTGTGGATTCGGTTTCCGACGAAAGGAACTTGCCGCACGCCGACCCAGCGCCGTGCGCCGGGAACACCCGAGTCTCGTCCGGCAACGTCAAAAGTTGTTCACGCGTCGACTGATACAGCGACCTCGCCAACTGATCGGCTGTCACGCCCACCGACGTCAACAGATCAGGGCGACCGACGTCGCCGATAAACATGGTGTCGCCGGTCAGCACGCCGTACGGCACTTCATCGTCGGCATGCTCGAATACCACGATCGAGATCGATTCCGGCGTATGCCCGGGCGTGTGACGGATCTCCAACAGCACTTCGCCGAGCGAGAGCTGTTGCCGGTGAGCAAGGCCATCGATGACGAACTCGGCCGCCGACTCCGCCGCGGCACCGTAGGAGATCACGGCGCCGGTGGCGGCTTGTAACTCAATGTGGCCCGACAGGAAGTCAGCATGGAAGTGGGTTTCGATGACGCGTTCGATCGTCAGACCGTGAGCAGCCGCGTCCGCGAGATACTCGGCGACCTCTCGTTGGGGATCGACGACAACGGCACGACCGGTTGTCTCATCACCAATCAGGTAGGCGGCCTGCGACAGACAGCCGAGGTAGTACTGCTTGAAGATCATCGGACTTCCTCCAGATAGGCCACTCTTGCCTCAAATCGACGTATAGCCGGATGTACGGACAATATAGTACCATTTGAACATTGGTGGCAATGGGCCGCCACCGGAGTAGGGACACTTCGACATGAACATATTGCCCGATCGATTGCCGTGGTATCTCGCCGGGCCAGCCTTGGGCCTCCTAGTGGTCGGTTTGTTCATGGTGGCGAACCAGCCCCTCGGCGCGAGCGGCGCGTATGTCCAGACGCTCAAGGCCGTCCGGAGAGATGTCGACGCTGTCCGGTGGCGCGTGTGGTATTTCGGCGGGATCTTCCTCGGCGGGCTGGTGGCAACCCTGCTCGGAATAGGCGCGCACCTCCAGCCCGGCTACGCCGCCATGACGGCGATCTGGCCCGTTTCCGTTGTCGCGGTCGTCGTGTTTGTGGGCGCGATCGTTATGGGTTACGGGGCGCGCATGTGCGGCGGATGCACCTCGGGCCACGGGATCTGCGGCACTGCCCAACGATCAGCAGCCAGCTGGGTAACGACCATGACGTTCATGACCACCGCTGTTTTGACCACCTTCGTTTTGCGCGTCGCGACGGGTGGGAGGCTGTGAGGAACAGGCTCAACGTCTTTGGTGGGTTGTTCGGTGCCGGGTTCGGGTTCGTGCTGGCGGCCGCCCGACTGAACGACTACAACACCATCCACAGGATGCTTCGCTTCGACGAGCCCGATGTGTTTCTGCTCATGGGAACCGCCATCGCTACATCGCTCCCGCTGCTCTGGCTGCTCGAACGACGCCGACACCAAACCATCTTCGGCGGGCAAATACGACTGTCACGTTCGAGGCCCGAACGGCACCATCTCATTGGTGGTGCGATGTTCGGTGTCGGTTGGGCGCTCGCCGGCACCTGTCCGGCACCCGCACTCGCAATGCTCGCCTCTGGGGCCTGGCTCGCGCTCATCGCAATCGGCGGGCTCTTCATCGGTATCCATCTACGCGACCGACACACGACGAATACAATTGCGGGCGATGGGGAGCACCAAGATCTGCGGAGCGACGAGCCTCGGACCCGAGCCCGATAGGAACGGGATTGGCTTGCACCGCCACCGATCTGTCCGTACATTGGACATATGGTGGTAAATGTTGCTCGTAAGCCGGATCGCACAAGTCCTATGCCGCTCTGGGCGCAGGTCTTGGAAGATCTCCGCCGGCGCCTGGCGAGTGGGGAGTTCGAAACTGGTTTTCCGGCCGAACGTGAGCTCATCGAGCAGTACAAGACGAGTCGCCATACGATGCGCGACGCCATGCGCCGGTTACACAACGAGGGCCTGATCGATCGCGAGCGCGGTCGAGGCACCTTCATTCGCCGCACGTCGATCGAACAGCGCGCCGGAGCGCTCTACAGTCTGTTCCGCTCGATCGAAGATCACGGGTACGAGCAATGCAACAAAGTGCTCGACCTTGAGCGCCGCCAAGCAGCCGACGTAGCGACACTCATGGACCTGCCCGAAACGACCGAGTTCGTCTATCTGCACCGGCTCCGTTACGCCAATGACAACCCGATCGCGACGGACGAGATCTGGATGGTGGCAGACATCGCCGCACCGCTCCTCACTGTCGATTTCCATCACACCGCCGTATACATCGAGTTGGAAAACCTGTGCGGCGTTCGCCCCGGTGCGGGCTGGGAACGGGTTCATCCGACATTGCCGACGACGACCGAGAGAGGTCTGCTCAACCTGAAAGCTGGCCATCCAGCGTTCCTCGTGGAGCGTTACACCGAGACCGCCGGGCGACCGTTGGAGTGGCGGCGCACCGTTATCAGCGGCGATCTGTTTACCTTCATGACGTCGTGGGGCGATGGTGGCGAGCCGAAGGGCCAACCGTCGTTCGCACCGACCGAGTAGACCCGACGACCGATTACGCGTCGAGCAAACCGGTCTCACCCGACTCGGGCGAACGCATGGTGTGCACCAGACCGATGCCCAACTGGATGAGCTTGACGGCGCCAACCGATAGCGCGCAGATGGGGAGTAACCGGATATCGCCTGCGAGTTCGCTCACGGCGACGATGCCGACGAGTGGCGTCTGCGTGCCGACCGCAATACCTATGGCCATAGCGGCGAGCATGCCGTCCCAGGATGAACCGGGTAGCACAACGCCGTAACGCTGCAACAGCGTGTAACTCAGCAGCGCAGCGCCGGCGGCGATCGCCATGGAGGGCGAGAACACCCCGCCGGGAGCGCCAGAACCGATCGACGCGGTCGTGGCGATCGTTTTGCCGATGAGGAGGGCGAGCGCGACACCCAAGGTGGCGTCGGTAACGCCATAACGGATGGCCTCCATTCCGTTGCCTGACGCCAACGGAATCAGTGCGATCGTGAGACCGCCAACGATGGCGAACGCCGCTGACCGGGTCCAGATGCGAACGCTTTCCGGGCGGGCCGCAAGAGATGGTGCTACCCGCTTGCGGAGAGCGAAGAAGAGGTGCGTGGCGACGAACGCGGGCAAGAGACCGACCGCGGCGTGAGCAAAAGCACCTGCGCCGAGCGGGTTCTTGCCCTTTGCGAAGATCGTGGAACTACCGAATGCCTTGCTCGCTACCAGGTAGCCGATGACCGCTCCGACAAGGGCGCACCACCGGGTTCGACGTAGCGGACGATGAACGACGTGTTCCTGCACATACAGGAACCCGCTGATCGGGGCATGGTATGCAGCGGCAAACGCGGCCGCGATCCCCACCGACGCGAGATCGGCTGGAGGCCGACGGAACTTGTGGGCGAGCCATGCGCCGACGCTGCCACCCGTTTCCAGAATGGCCGCCTCTCGACCGAGCGAAGCGAGGGAGACCATCGACACCCAAGTGGCCGAGCCTCGCAGCAGCGTCCCGCGCACACTCGGGCCGTTACCCACACCGCGAGCCGCGTCGGCGATCGGGCCGAGCCCTAACCGCTCGTTCCTCCACCGGCTCGCCACCCGACTCAGAAACGACGCCAGCAAGAGACCGGAAGTAACTAGAGCGAAAACGAGCGGCCGGGGCGCGGTTCGAGCCGCCGTCACGCTCGACGTGCTCCCGCCAACATGTTCCAAGACAAAATGGATCGACTCGCGGAAATAGTGCGCAAAGACCGCGCTGAACGAACCGACTGTCAGCGCGAGCGCAAACGTCGCGGGCATCGACCGACATCGACCCAACAGGACACCCGCCGGCGCGTCGACTTGTTCCTTCTTTTGCAGGGCTACGCCTTGCCTTTCAACATCAGGTTCCAATACATGAACGGTAGACCGTAGCGCTTGAGCAGCCACATGTCATAGCGCTCCTTCTGCGCGTTGATGAAGGGGATACTCGGCTTGGGCTTCATCGTGTAGTCGAACTCGGCCAGCACCATCTTGTTCCGAGCCGTCGTAATCGGACACGACGAGTAGCCCCCATACTGGCCGTCCAGCGACTTACCCGCCATCACCGCAAGGAGATTCGCAACCACCACGGGCGCCTGCTTGCGGATAGCCGCACCCGTCTTCGAGTTCGGGCTACTCCCAGCGTCGCCAAGAGCGAAGACGTTTGGCCACTTCACGTGCTGCATCGTGGTCTTGTCGATATCGACATAACCCTTCGCATCCTGCACGGCAAGTGGGCTGTGCTTGATCCAATCCGGCGCGCTTTGCGGCGGGACGAAATGCATCATGTCGTAGCCGAGGGTCTCCTTCGTGTCGGCACCCTCGGTGCGGTCAATGATCACCGCTTCCTTGCGATCAGGGTTGACCTCGATCACTTCGCTCATGGTGCGAAGCTCAATGTTGTAGCGCTTGATCGCTTCCATCAGCGGCGCAGCGAACTCCGGAATACCAAAGATCTTGGGGGTCGGTACCGCGAGCACGACACGAATGTCCTTCAGGACGCCTTGCTGACGCCAGTAGTCCGCCGCAAGGTACGCGATCTTCTGCGGCGCACCTGCACACTTGATCGGCCCGGACGGCATCGTGAACAACGCCGTCCCCTTCTTCATGTTCTGAATCAACTCCCACGTCTTGGGAGCGAGATCGAACCGGTAGTTACTCGAAACACCATTCGTCCCCAATGTCTCCCTCACGCCCGGAATCTCGTTCCAATCCAACTGAATGCCCGGGCACACCACGAGATAGTCGTACTTCAACGACATGCCGTCACGAGTCGTCACCAGCCGCTCCTCAGGATCGATCTCAACTGCGGCGTCCTTGATCCACTTCACGCCCTTCGGGATGACGCTGGACTGCTCACGCTCACTCTCGGCAAGCGGTGCCCGCCCGCCACCAACCAGGGTCCACAACGGCTGGTAGTAATGCTTCGACGACGGATCGACAAGCGCGATATCCGTCTGTTTCGCCTTTATCAGCCTTGCAGCCACAGAAATTCCGGCGGTCCCACCACCCAAGATCAGGATCCTGTGATGTGCCTCCTTGATCGCATAGACATCAGCCATGACAGCCTCCTCGGTCCAGCTCCGGGCCTTCCGGCGAATGGTCCGAATGATAGCACCTATTGACAAGAGAGGAAAAGAGACCTAGGTGCACGCTGCGTTCAAGATTCCAGGTGGTAATTCAGATTGAGGTCACGTGAAATGCCGACCTGTACGGACCGGCGCGGCCTGGACTGCTCTGACATGGACTCCATTCTTCCAAAGGAAGAGAACGCAAGATTCCCAGGGTGTTTCAGCCAGCAGCGCGTCGTAGCGCGCAGCAGGTCAGCCAGTCCAGATCTGAGATCTTCGTCCAGTCGTTGCCCCGCTGGCGAAGACAGATGGCCATGGCCACGTGCAGTTTGCGATGCCCAGAAATCGAGGTCGTGGTCGGGATGATGCCTGCCTGTTCGACCAAGGCTCGAAGCTCGCTGACGGATTGTGTGAAGACCTGTTGCCAGGGACGGACTCAGGCGGTGAGCGGAGTGCGGCGGTACACGCGTCGAGCGGCGATGGACGACGTCGCTGCGATCGCGAGCAGCACGAGGGGCAGCGCGATCTCGAACCCCCCGTTGCCCCCGTCAGGCTCGTAGCCGGTCAGCTCCTCGAACCACTCGTGACTGACGAGCGTGAGGAGCAGCAGGGCGGACCCGACGGTGGCGGCGACCATCTCGATCCAGAATCGTGCGGGGAGGTGTCGGCGCATGGTGCGACCTTTCCGTCTCGGAGCGAGTCAGCGCAGTCTAGGGCTCGTCGGTACGCAGGCCTGGTCGTGTGACAGGATCGCGCACATGTCGACCGTCGATCCGAAGTACCTCAGTCAGCTGCGCTATCGCTGCATCGGTCCCACCCGAGGCGGGCGGGTGGTCGCCGTGGCCGCCGATTCGGTGCGGCCGGCGGTCTTCTACTTCGGCGCGGCGGCCGGCGGTGTCTGGAAGTCGGAGGACTCTGGCCAGTACTGGGAGAACATCACCGATGGGTTCCTGACCACCGCATCCATCGGCGCGCTCGCCGTTGCGCCGTCCGACGGCAACGTCATCTACGCCGGGACGGGCGAGACCACGATCCGCATCGACGTCACCCACGGCGACGGGGTGTACCGCTCGACCGATGCCGGTGTGACGTGGCAGCACATGGGACTGCGCGAGACCCGACACATCGGCGAGATCCGGGTGCACCCGCACGACCCGGACCTCGTGTACGTCGCGGCGCTCGGACACGCGTCGAAGGACAACCCCGAGCGCGGCCTGTACCGGTCGAAGGACGGCGGCGCGACGTGGGACCTCGTGCTGCACGTGAGCGATCGCGCGGGCGCGGTCGACGTGTCGCTCGACCCGGACAACCCACGAATCCTGTTCGCGACCATCTGGCAGGCGCGGCGGACGTTCTGGTCGATCGACAGCGGTGGTCCGGACAGCGGTCTCTGGCGCTCGAAGGACGGCGGCGACACCTGGGAGGACATCAGCCATCGACCCGGCATGCCCGAAGGTGTGCTCGGCAAGATCGGTGTGTCGGCGTCGCCGGCGCAGTCGGGACGCGTCTTCGCGATGGTGGAGTCGACGGGACGCACACGCGGTCTGTACCGCTCCGACGACACGGGCGAGACCTGGGAGCACGTGTGCGCGAAGCCCGATCTCGGCTGGCGTCCTTGGTACTACGAGCATGTGATCGCGCATCCCACCGATGCCGAGACCGTGTTCGTGATGAACATGCGGGCGTGGAAGTCAATCGACGGTGGCAAGAACTTCGAGGAGTTCTTCACGCCCCACGGCGACAACCACGCTCTCTGGATCGATCCAACGAACCCGGACCGGATGATCGGCTGCGACGACGGCGGTGCCTGGGTGTCGATGAACGCAGGGAGATCGTGGTCGACGATCTACAACCAGCCGACGGCTCAATTTTACCACGTGGCCACCGACGACCGCTTTCCGTACACCGTCTACGGCTCGCAGCAGGACAACTCCAGCATCGCTGTGCCGAGCCAGACCGGTCTCGGTGCGATCAACTGGGGCGACTGCTTCGCGCCCGGGACGGCAGAGAGCGGCTACGTCGCGCTGAAGCCGGGCGATCCCGACGTCGTGTACGTCGGCGCGATCGGCAGCTCACCGGGCGGCGGCGACGCGCTCCAGCGCTACGACCATCGCACGAAGCAGATCCAGCTCGTCAATGTGTGGCCGGAGGCTTACCACGACGGGGCCACCGCCGAGGTCCGGTTCCAGTGGACCTACCCGATCGTCTTCTGCCCGCAGGACCCGGACGTGCTGTACGCCGCCGGCAACAAGGTGTTCCGCTCGACTGACGAGGGGCATAGCTGGCAGACGATTAGTCCGGATCTCACGTATGCGGATCCCGACACGCTCGGCGTGTCGGGCCCGCTGACGATGGACACCGCCGGTGCGGAGATGTATGCGACGGTGTTCTCGCTCCTGGTGTCTGCCCACCAACAGGGTGTGCTGATGGCCGGCTCCGACGACGGCAAGGTGCACCTCTCGACGAACGATGGCCGTGACTGGACTGACGTCACGCCGGCCGGGCTCCCGAAGTTCTCGCAGGTGACGATGATCGCCGAGTCGCCGCATACCGCCGGCATCATTTATATGACGGCCGCCCGGCACAAGATGGGCGACTACCAACCCTTCGTGTACCGCAGCGCAGACCTCGGTGCATCGTGGTCGCGCATCGACGCCGGTCTGCCGGCGGAGGAGTTCTGCCGGGTCATCCGTGAGGACCCGAACCGCCAGGGCCTTCTCTACGTCGGCACCGAGCTGGGCATCCACGTGTCGTTCGACGACGGCGCGACCTGGCAGTCGTTGCAGGCGAACCTGCCGGTGACTCCGATCTACGACTTTGTGGTGAAGGACACCGACCTCGTCGTCGCCACTCACGGCCGGTCGTTCTGGATCCTCGACGACCTCACGCCGTTGCACCAGCTGCGAGACGACGTGCTCGGTGGCGGCAAGCACTTGATGCGGCCCCGCGACGTCGTCCGCACGCCGCCGCACATCAGTGCGTCATGGGGCGGAACGCCCGGCGGCAAGAACTACCACGTGACGAGCGGCCAGAACGCCACGTTCTACGTCGACGAGCACGACTCGGGACACACCACGAAGCGGGTGATCGACGCGGGCGAGGATCTCGAGCGCGGCGTGAGGATCACGTACTTCCTCGACGAGGCCGCGGTCGGCGATGCCGTGCTGACGATCGCCGATGCCGACGGCAACACGGTCGACACGTTTCCGAGCACCATCCCCAAGGAGAAGCAGGACCGGGTCGGGCTCTACATCACGGCGACCGCAGGGATGAACAGCTTCCAGTGGCCGATGACCTACCCGAGCGGGGTGAAGATGGTGGACACCGAGTTCCACAAGCGTCCTGGCGGCCCGCTCGCGAAGCCGGGTGCGTACACCGCCACGTTGACCGTTGGCGACTGGTCGATGACGCAGCCCTTCGAGCTCCGGAAGGACCCGCGTGTCACCACCAGCGACGAGGATCTCGCCGAGCAGTTCGACCTCCTCATCCGGATCCGTGACGAGCTGTCGGCGATCGCGACGGGCGTGAACACGATCCGGTCGTTGCAGCACCAGTTCACCGCCTGGACGACCCGGCTCGCCGGCAACGAGGACGCCACCGACCTGGTGGCGGCGATCCAGCGGCTGAGCGCGCATCTGCGTGAGGTGGAGGACCGGCTCGTGCAGGTCGAGTTCACTGCTGACGGCGACTCGTTGAACTACCGCGAGCAGCTCTTCGAGAAGCTGTCCGGGCTGCCTCCGGTCGTGGCCAGCGCAGACGCGCGGCCGACGGCCCAGTCGTACGCGGTGTACGACAAGCTCGCCGGCCAGGTTGACGAGCAGCTTGCGACGCTCGCTGTGCTGATCGCCGGCGAGCTCGCCG
This sequence comes from Ilumatobacteraceae bacterium, assembly GCA_043740085.1. GTDB lineage: Bacteria > Actinomycetota > Acidimicrobiia > Acidimicrobiales > Ilumatobacteraceae > UBA668. The sequence continues at coordinate 2,102 of JAYUCY010000015.1, read as the reverse complement.
AGCTCGACGGTCACCTCCGGGACCTCGGCGTCCCGATCATCAGCGCATGATCCGCGGGCGCCCCGAGCACCACCGGCGCGTGTGGCTCGGTCCAATTCGCGAGCCTCTCTGCGCGTACGCGAGCTACACCACCTCAGAGTCGTGAATGATCAGGGTTAACGACTCATGACACTATGTATCGGGACAATGATCCTTGTAGACCGCCACCTGAGAGTGGCCGTCGCCGAGTTCTACCGGTAGTCCGGGGCCGCTGGTTGCCCCAATGTGCACGTGGTAGTGGTACTGATGGTACCCACCGTGGGCAGGGTCATTGATGCCATTCCCAGTGGCTCTTGCATCTTTCACCGATCGACCCGATTGATGGTCGGGCACCGATCTCGGCGAGGCGTTCGCTGTAGGCGACGCGCTGCCCGCCGTTTCTGGGTAAATGTCCGCCGTCAAGCTGCGCACGGCGGACGTCAACGCTTCGGGGCAATGCGTTTCTCCGGACTTGAGCGAGAACATCTTTTCGTCGGGCGTCATGCGCGACAGAGCAGGCGCCCGATCACGGACGCCTGCTCTGTCGGGTTTCGTGTGGGGGGTGTTTAGTTGTGGAGTACGCCGCAGGCGGCGAGATCGGTGGCCTCAGCGGGGAATGCTGGGTTGAGGTCACTGATGCCTGCGTCGAAGTCGTAGGTTCCGTTGCGGTTGTAGTCGACTCCGTGGATCACCAGGACGCCTTCTCCTGCTGCGATTGCTTCGGCGACGGTTTCTGAGGTGGTGATGTTGCTGCGGTTGTAGTCGAGGATTCCGCCGGGGGCGGTGGAGTAGCGGTCGACGGCGAGCACGCTGCTGGGGCTGGTGTCGCCCGTTGTTGTGAATGAGACCACGACGGGACCGTAGAAGGGGAGGCCTTCGAGCGTGGCGAGTTGACGGTCGGCGCCGGCTGCTTTTCTATTGGGGCATTCGTGTAGGGCCGTTGCACCGAAGTGGATGTGGGCGGCGTGGGGTGCGCCGGCGAGCAGTCCTGCTGCGTCGATCGAGGCGGTGAGCTGTGCGCCGGTGACGGTGACGGTTGCCTTGCCGTGGACGCTCGAGTGGTTGAGCGGGGTCAGGGTGGCTGTGACGGTGGTGCTGGTGGGGCTGGCGGAGGTGACCGCCGGGATCGCCAACAATCCGGCACCGAGGACGGTTGCGGCTAACAATGTGCGGGCTCTTACGTTGCGCATACTGGATTTTCTCCTGTTTCGGGTGCTTGCGGTCGTGGACTCGCGTGGGCACTTGGTTCGTATGGTTCGTCACTGCGAAGCATCTGGATTGGAATTCCTTTTGTTGCTCACCGTGAGATCTGCTCGGCGTCCGTGCCATGACACGGGTCTCGCTTGGCGCACACGGGCGACTGTCCTCAGCCCCACGAAGGCACTCGACTTGATCTTCGTTGCAGCCTCTCGATGGTCAGCAGCGAGTTCGGTGGAGTCCGCAAGCCGTTGGTGATGACGACGTGGGCGTGGCGGAGGAGCCGGTCGAGGGACTTCACAGGTGCTGGAGCGAGACGCAGGTCACGCCGCCCGGGGGTGCAACTCGATCGACTCGATGATCGGTGCGGTCTCGGCGATGACGTCGTCGAAGCGCTCCTCGGGCGCCACGACCGTGATCGCCAGGGTCTGAACCGACATGCCCTCCGGGAGGTCGACGAGGTAGAGACGCAGGCGCAACCCTGGTTCCCTTTCAATCGTGTGGATCCAGCGACTGATCTCAATCATTCCTACGCAGCAGGCCCTGCCGCCACGGGCAAGGGTGACGTCGATCGACACGGCCTCGAGGCCACCGACGCGCGCAGCCACCGGCGCTGTCGTCTCGAAGTTGGGATCGGCGACGAGCTCCGGGGACCGAGATATCAACGCTGAAACTTGGAAACTCCACCAACTTTTGCTCGCTCATGCTGAACCCCAGCGGTTCTCTAGTGGTGTGTCGCCGAGATGATCGCGTCGGAGAGCACCGAGTCCGTTGAACCCTGGTGCGAGTGCCACTCGGATCGACGCGGTGGCACTCGCACTGACGGCGTGGCACTCGCATCGACGGACATGACTGAAGGGCGGCTGGGGGTGTGTCGCACGCAGAGC